>JAFTWE010000041.1 GCA_017465465.1 Clostridia bacterium
AATTGTGTCAATAATGTAAAAAGCTAAATTTGAATAATTTAAAGTTGACAACCGTACCGCCATTTGTTAAAATATGCGGTGGAAAAGTTAATATGAAATATGCCTCCTTAGTTAAATGGATATAATAAACCCCTCCTAAGGGTTAGTTGTGAGTTCGATTCTCGCAGGGGGTGCCAAAACGCCGCTTCTGTCTGTCGGACAAAAGCGGTATTTTTTTATACAATCAGTCTGTTAAACATAACCGTATAACACATAACCGCAAGGAAAATCTTGTCACTTGAGATTGAAAAGAATAATTATATTGTGCTATAATATTTCAGCGAATTAGAATTCAGGAGGATCTGTTTTTATGAAGAAAACCTTAAAAGCAAAAATATTCGGAATACTTTGCCTTGTTTTAGGCATAGCTTTTGAAATTGTCGGATTGTATTATTTCCATATGCAGTATCTCTGCTTTGAATATACACCGCTTCAGTTTATTCTCGGTTTTGTTGTTTGCCTTGGCGGAGCATTGCTTTCAATACCGCTGAGCAAAAAAGCAGATAAAAAGAAAAAAGCATTAAATGCTGTCTTGACGGCTTTGGCCTTTGCGATTGTCCTTATCGGACTTATGTTTTTGATAAATGCAGTAATCGGGAGCGGTGAGCTTGAGTTGGCGGCACTGGTTATTCCCGTGTATCTCACATTTATCATCACATCTGTTATGGCTTTGCTTTGTGTGTTCAGAATATTTGACAACAAGGTTTTAAAAGCGGTTATCTCCGTACTTATTGTTATCGGATTTCTCTTTGGAAGTCATTCGTATATCAAATCGCACATTTACGATTTGCTTTACGAAGATTACACTGCTCCGACACCTATTATATCAACAGTATCAAAAGAAGAGAATGATGATAAAATGATTATCGGTGATTTTTATGTCAGCACAAATGGTAATGATGAAAACAGCGGCACAAAAGATTCACCGTTTCTGACAATTGAAAGAGCAGTTGAAGCTGTAAGAAATACAGATAAAGCAGGCAAAAACGGAATTACGGTTTGCATAGAAGGCGGTGAATACCGTGTGTCTTCTCTTAACCTTACCAAAGAGGATTCAGGCACAGAGGAATGTCCCGTAACATACTGTTCATATAACGGTGAGGTTGTTATCAACGGCGGTGTAACACTTAATTCTAATGATTTTAAAAATGTAAAAAGTTATCCCGAAATTGCACAAAGGCTTTCTGCCGATGCTCAGGAAAATGTTGTGGTTGCTGACCTGACAAAAGCTCCCTACTCTCTCACAAGCGACGATTGGGGTAAGATTTATGCAATCGGCTCTTACCATACAGCAGATAACTATGACGGCGATTATACAGGTCCTCTTTATTGCGAGCTTTTTGTGGATGACAAAAGACAAACCGTTGCAAGATATCCCGATAATGAATATCTTTATACCGAAGAGGTTGTAAAAACGGGCTTGGGCAAGGAATCTGACGGAGCGCTTACAGAGGTTAAAGATTGGTATGAAATCCGTAACCCCGAACCGGATATTTACAAAGTTAATCCTGAACTTGCAAAGAGAATTTCAGGCTGGAAAAACCTGGATGATGTATGGATGTTCGGCTATTGGAAATATGACTGGGCAGATGCTTCAACTCCCATAGGAAGCTTTGATAAAGATACCCGTGAGCTTACTCCCGGGTTTGTCAGTCTTTTCGGAACAAAAACCGATGCACCGTACTATTTTTTCAATGTTCTTGAAGAACTTACAACAGAGGGTGAATGGTATCTCGACAGAGAAAACGGATTGCTTTGTATGTGGCAACCTGAAAACAAGGATAATGCAGAAATCAATCTTTCTCTTTCACTCAATCCCGTAATAAATTCTGAGGCTGATTACATCACCTTTGACGGATTAACCGTAAAAGGAACACGAAGTGACGGCGTAGTTATAACAGGTAATAATAATACCGTTCAGAATTGTCTTATCAAAAATGTTGCAGGCAATGCTCTTGTTATGAACGGCAGCAACAACCTTGCATATAACAACGAAATCACCCGTACCGGAAAGGGCGGAATTATTATTACCGGCGGCGATACAGAAACTCTTACTCCCGGCAACAGCAAGGCTGACAACAACTACATCCACGATTGGTCGGAAATTTATCAGACCTATCAGCCTGCCGTTACTCTTGAAGGCGTGGGAAATATTTGCTCTCACAACGAAATGGCAAATTCCCCACACGAGGCAATTACTTACAAAGGCAACAATCACATTATTGAATATAATCTTATCCACGATGTATGCCTTCTTTCGGATGATGCAGGTGCAATTTATTCGGGAAGAAGCTGGGTGTGGTACGGCAATATTGTAAGGTATAACTGTATTTATAATGTCGGTTCCGAAAATCACAACCCCGATGGTATTTATCTTGATGATGCGGTTTCAGGTCATCAGGTTTACGGCAATCTTCTTATCAATATTCCCAGCAACTCAATTCACGTCGGCGGCGGCAGAGACAATGTCATAACCAATAACATCATTGTGAATCCCGGCAACAATGCTTTGAGATTTGATGACAGAGCAAGAGAGGGTGCTCTTGAAAAAGGAACATTTACTCACGCTTATGTCGGCAGTGGCGATATGTGGGAAGCACTGTATAATTCGCCCTGGCAGAGTGAAACCTGGCAAAATGCGTTCCCCGAATACAAAAACTGCACAGATGACATTTCAAAATCAGATTCGCCCGATTATATTCCCAACCCTGCAAGCACCTTCAAAAATAATATTATTATCAATAAAAATTTGGGCTACGGCGAAGTTTTCAGCTCCGTGTGGAGATTCAGCGATATAAGCGAAAATGCAATTTATAATGTAGGCAAGTGCGATGAAATCTTTGTCGATATCGATAACGGAGATTATAATATCAAAGACATTGATGAAATCAGAAAAGACGCTCCCGAATTTAAAGAAATCCCTCTTGATATGATAGGCAGGGTAAGCTGACAAAGAAGAATTCGCACGAAAGGATAAAAATCATGTTCAGAAAAAGCTTTGTATTTTTGCTCGTTTTAGCTATGTTGGTCGCTTTGCCTTCAGTCGCATCTGCTGAAGAAAGTGTTCCCGAAAAGGAAGGCTATATGCTTGACTTCAGCACCGAGTTTAATGATGACAAATTAAATATAGAGTATTGGTTACCGCAATATTTACCTCACTGCACTGCCAATACAGTAGGTTCTTCTGCAAGATATAAAATCGAGGACGGTTGTCTGAATCTGTATATCACAAAGGATTCGCCCGATTATTTCGGCGGTCAGCCCGGTTCAGCAGACCCCGACAACCTTTTATGGATAGCAAACGGTATTCAGACTTGGGAAAAGAATCATCTGCATCCGGGCGGAGCTCAGCAGAAGGAAGTTGTGCCTTATGAAGGATATGCTACACAGTACGGCTACTTTGAGATACGAATGAAAATGCCTGACACAGGTGGCGGCGGATACGCATCATGGTGGCTTATCGGTGCTCAGGATGATACCGACGGAACAGATTCTGTTCAGAACGGTGAAATAGACGTGTTGGAAACCTTTTTTAAGTCACCCGGAGTATTTGAACCCAAAGTTCATGCTTGGAATGACCCTAATCTCGGTGAATGGGCAAGCAAGGTTGAATTGGACGGAGAACCGACGGATTATGTGAACGAATTCCACACCTATGCTATGGACTGGAGACCTGAAGGGATAACATTTTATGTTGACGGAAAAGAAGTGGCGCAAACAACAGAATCGCCGCAATACAGAATGTGTATGATTCTTTCAATGTATATAAATTCAGATTTCAGCGGTTGGGATGAACCTGAAAATGAATATCCCATTGAATGGCTTATTGACTATGTTCGTGTCTATAAAGATAAAAACGGCTATGACGAGAGCAACAGACTTACAAAATTCGAGCGCTTCGTAAAAGATATGTGCGACTCACTTGCCTCGTTTTGGCATCGTGTTTTATCTTTTTTCCAAGACCTCTGTCCGCGATGTCATCAGTTCTTTGAGCGTTTGCTAAGTAAGATTCCAGCTTTGTACAGAACAGCAAATTGCAACACATAAGAACAGAATAACAGGTTAACACCCATCAAGAATCTCGGTTTTTGCCGAGATTCTTTCTTTTTAACAAAACTTAAACATTTTTTAAAAAACCGTTAAACATTTCGGGGGTAAAATCAAGGCACAAACTAAAGAACAGGAGATAATGAAATGTCAAAATTAGCAGATACAAACGAAAAAATCGCCGAAAAGGTTGTAGGCGGTTACAAAAAAATTGAAGACGGAGTAGTCGGCGGCTACAACAAAATGGAAAAAGGAATTGTTGACGGCTTTAACAAGGTTACAGACAAATGCGTTGAAGCTCTTTTTGCAAAAGAGGGAGAATCGGTTGAAGACGCGAAGAAAAGATTGCGTAAAAATATCTGAAAATTAAAAATAAGAAAGAGGTAGTTATTATGAACAAAAATGACAAAGAATTTCTTGTGCAGAAAATCCGCACCCAGTACACAGAAAAAGAGCATACACAGCTTGACGCTCTCAAAGCAATGGACAAAAAGGTGAGAAAGCCTGCCGATGCTTTTGCTTACATCTTCGGCTCGTTAAGCGCATTGATTATGGGCGCAGGAATGAGTCTTGTTATGACTGATATCGGTGCAACCGTAGGAATTGAAAAAACAATGCTTTACGGTGTAATCATCGGTGTGATTGGCTTGATTATGGCTGTTATCAATTATCCCATTCACAAAAGAATCCTTTCTTCACGCCGTAAGAAGTATGCGGGCAAAATCATTGAGCTCAGCGATAAAATTATAAACGGTTAAAATGCGGAGCGAAAAGCTCCGTTTTTTTATATAAAAGCAAAAATTTAAACAAAACTTTAACATTTCGGTGCTATGATGTATAATGAAAAGAAACACGGAGGTAGAGTTATGTTTAAAATTCTTGTTGTGGAAGATGATAAAGATTTGAATAAAACCGTCTGCTCATATCTTAATTCAAGCGGATACGAAACGGTCGGCTGCCTTAATGCAAATGATGCTTATGATGCCCTTTATTATAATATTTTTGACCTTATTGTTTCTGACATTATGATGCCCGGTGTTGACGGCTATGAATTTGCCCGCAATGTGCGCCAGCTTAATGAAGAAATCCCCATTCTTTTTATGACAGCCCGTGATGATATTGCATCAAAGCAAAGAGGCTTTCGCATAGGTGTGGATGACTATATGGTAAAACCCATTGACCTTGACGAGCTGTTTTTGAGAATTGGTGCTCTTTTGCGCCGAGCAAAAATTGCCACAGATAAAAGGCTTGTTATCGGTAAATTTACAATGGATGCAGACGAGCATACCGCCTACCTTGACGGGGAAGAAATACCCATGACCACAAGAGAGTTCAGCATTTTATACAAGCTCCTTTCTTACCCCAAAAAGACATTTACCAGAACTCAGCTTATGGATGAATTCTGGTCGGCAGACACCGAAACTTCACCAAGGTCGGTAGATGTTTATATGACAAAGCTCAGGGGTAAGCTCGCTTCCTGTGACGATTTTGAAATTGTAACCGTTCACGGATTGGGATACAAGGCGGTGATTAAGTGAAGAAGGAAAAAGGCGTTGCAAAAATATTAAAAATGCTTAGAGAATTTTTAATATATTTTTGTGTGGTTGCTTTTGTAATAACCTGCTGTCTGATGCTTTTTGTGTCGACCCTTGCCTCCACATTAAATATAACCTTAACAACTGAAAATCTTACCGCCGCCGGCAGAATAACTTTTTTAAATGTTGTGCTTCTGAGCGTAATTCTTACAGTTGGTGATTTAATCAGAAAAAAGCTTACCGTCAGCCGAAGCATAAAGCACATCACCGAAGCTTCTGAAAAGCTGATGCAGGGTGACTTCAGCGTTCGCATAAAGCCGGTCAGCGGCCTTCGTTCAGAAGAAGGGTTTAATGAAATTATAGATTGCTTTAACAAAATGGCCGAGGAGCTTGGAAGCATTGAAACCCTCAGGCTTGATTTTATTGCAAATGTTTCTCACGAAATGAAAACCCCTCTTGCTGTTATGCAGAATTATTCCACGCTTTTGCAGTTGCCAAATTTATCTGAGGAAAAGCGCATTGAATATGCAAAGGGAATATCTGACGGTTCACGCCGTATGGCAGATATGATGGCAAATATTCTCAAGCTCAACCGACTTGAAAATCAGCAGATATACCCAAAAGCTGAAGAATTTGACCTTGGAGAACAGCTTTGCTCCTGCCTTATTCAATATGAAAATGTGTGGGAAAAAGAAAATATTGAAATAGTAACAGATATTGCCGAAGATGTTATTGTAAGGGCAGATGCAGAGCTTTTGAGCCTTGTGTGGAACAATCTTTTTTCAAACGCCTTTAAATTTACCGAATCAGGGGGAACGGTATCTGTTTCACTCACCGCAACCGAGCATCACGCAGTTGTAAAGGTAAGCGATACGGGCTGCGGAATGTCACCTGAGGTGGGTGCGAGAATTTTTGAAAAATTTTATCAGGCAGATTCTTCACGCTCAGCCAGAGGCAACGGCCTTGGCCTTGCCCTTGTAAAAAGAGTTGTGGATATTCTGCACGGTGAAATCGGAGTGGAAAGTGTTGAGGGAAAGGGCTCAACATTTACGGTGAGAATACGGAGGTTTTAAAGTGAAGAATTTTTTCAAAAGGCTTCTGTTTCCTCCGCTGTGGATGATTGCTGTGCTGGTGATTTTCAGCGCGGTTACAGTGCCCCTTGCTTTAATAAAATGGGGCAGTGAGTCACCCTTTTCTTATTTAGCGTATGTTGTGGCTTTTTATACCGTTTGTGCGGTTACGGCATTTTTCTGTGTAGTTTTTCCAAAGAAGTATAAAGAAATTAAAAAGAAAATTCATTCAACCGCAATAGGCAACAGATATATGACCGATGCCGCATTCAGAACGCATATTTCTTTATATTTATCGCTCAGTTTTAATCTGATTTATGCAGGGGTAAATATTTTATCCTTTGTTTTATACAAATCTGTGTGGTTTGTCTTTTTGGCTGTCTATTATTTTATTCTTGCAGTGATGAGATTTTTGTTGGCACATTTTACAAGCAAAAACAAAATAGGAGAAAATCTGCAGGGCGAATTTAAAATTGCAAGAGCCTGCTCGTATATTCTTTTAACCGTCAACTTTATTTTATCTGCGGCGGTGCTGATGATACTTTATCAAAACAAAGGCTTTGAATATAACGGAATTTTAATTTATGTTATGGCGATGTATACTTTTTATGTTACGGTAATGTCAATTATCAACATTGTTAAATACAGAAAATATAAAAGTCCTGTTATGACCACAGCTAAAATAATCACCTTTTCTGCCGCGTTGGTTTCAATGCTTGCCCTTGAAACGGCAATGCTTTCGCAGTTCGGTGCAGATATGCCTCAACAAAGCCAACGCTTGATGATTATTTTTACAGGTGCAGGTGTAAGTGCCGCAGTAATTTTTATGTCGGTTTATATGATTGTCAGAACAGCAAAAGAGATTAAACAATTAAGGAGTATCAAAAATGGAAAATAAAAAAGAAGCTTTTAATTATACCTACTCTGCCAAGGAGCAGGAAGAGATAAAAAACATCCGCAAAAAATATTCTGCCCCCGAAGAGGATAAAATGGAGCAGCTTCGCAAGCTGGACAACAGCGTTACTCAAAAGGCAACAGCCGTGTCGCTGATTGTGGGGATTATCGGAACATTGATTTTAGGTGTCGGTATGTGCTGCACAATGGTGTGGGCAAGCAAATGGTTTGTGCCGGGCATTGTAGTAGGAGTTGCAGGCATTGCAATTCTCTGCTTTGCATACCCCGTTTATACCCGTACACTCAAAAAAGAAAGAGAAAAAATTGCCCCCGAAATTATAAGGCTTACCGATGAGCTGATAAAATAAACTGTTCCTCCTCCGAGCTTTTGGGGGAGGATTTTTTCTGCATATTGCTTTTTAAATTTTTTGTGATATTATTACATTAAAGGAGAGGATATAATATGAAAAAAGTTTTACCGTTTATTTTGGGCCTGTTGTCAGCCTTGCTTGTGGGCGGAGCGTGGGTGCTTTTGTTTTGCACTGCGCTGAATGTTCACAACCCTGAGCTGTGGATTCTCGGGGCAATTATGCTGTTTGTGTTTATTTTTGTTTTTCGCCTTGCAAAGGGCAAAAAGGATTTTGGTTGGCAAATCATTCATAAAAAAACAGGCTCAAAGGGCAGAACAAAAAAGCACACCAAATTTAATTTTTCAATCAAACATTATTTTGCACCTGTTGCGCTGTTAGCTTTGGTTGCTTTGATAGGCGCTGTGGGCAGTCCGTTTTTTAATGCAACAACCTATGCAGAAATTTTAAAGGTAACAGACTCAGATTTTAAATCGGATTTATCCGAATCTGTGGGAACGGACTCCATTGCTTTGATGGACACCGCCTCGGCTCAGATGCTCGGTGACCGCGAAATCGGCGCACTTTCAGATGTTGTGAGCCAGTTTGATGTTTCTTATAACTATACTCAGATAGACTATAACGGCAAGCCCATTAAGGTTTCTGCTCTTGGTTATGCAGGCTTTTTTAAATGGATAAATAATAAGGAAAACGGAATCAAAGGCTATGTAACCGTTGACCCCGTTTCAATGTCTGCTTCATTTGAAAAGTGTGACGGAATGAAATATGTTCCCTCAGCTTATTTCTTTGATAATGCTCAAAGATATCTTTGGACAAAATACCCCACTTTGATGTTAGAAAATCTTCATTTTGAAATTGATGAAAACGGAAAGCCCTTTTACATAACTTCAATAGTTGAAAAAACTATTGCTCTTTTCGGCGGTAAAACCGTTGTGGGCTGTATTGTTCTTGACCCCGTAACAGGTGAAATTCAGAAGTATGATTTAAAGGATATTCCAAACTGGGTAGATGTGGTTTTCAGCGGTGACCTTATCTGCAGGCAGTATAACTGGTACGGAATGTATCAGAACGGTTATTTTAACAGCCTCTTTGCCAAAAAGGGCTGCAAGCAGGTTACAACCTACACCGCAGGCGAAGAAGAAAGCTACGACGAAACACCTGTTTCAGACTATGGTTATGTTGCCAAAGACGGAGATATCTGGATTTATACCGGCGTTACCTCTGTGAACGGTGACAGCTCAAATATCGGCTTCCTTCTTGCAAACGAAAGAACAGGCGAAAGCAGATATTATACCGTTGCAGGTGCAGACGAAAAATCTGCAATGGCCGCCGCGGAGGGTGAAGTTCAGGAAAAGGGCTATCAGGCTTCTTTCCCCTCGCTTATCAATGTTGACGGTAACCCCACATATATTATGGTGCTTAAGGATTCGGGCGGATTGGTTAAGCTTTATGCCGCAGTAAATGTTGAGCAGTATAATCTGGTTACAACGGCATCTACTCAGGCAGAGTGCATCACAAAATACAAGGCACTTCTGGGAACAGAAGAAAAAGAAGAGCCGTCACAAAAGAGTGAAACCGCCACTGTTACCGTTGCTTCAATTAAATATATCGACATTGACGGTAACACTTATATTTATCTTATCGACACAGAAGAAAATATTTATAAAGCAAAGGCATCAAGCCACGAAAATATGCTCCTTCTGAGTGAGGGCGACACAGTTGAAATCACTCACAATGAATCAAGCATAGTTTTATGCAAAAAAATTGAAAAATAAATCGAGCGGAAGAGTTCAGGCTCTTCCGCTTTTTCAACCTAAAGTTGAATTTGCTCGTTTACGGGGTTATTGATTTCTTTATGTTTTGTGCTAAACTTAAAACACAAACGGAAAAGAGGAATATTTATGGAGCTTTTTATCGGCAAACAAATAAGAGATTTCAGAAAAGCAAAGAATTTGACACAGGAACAGCTTGCGGACTTGATTGGAGTGTCCTTTCAGGCTGTGAGCAAGTGGGAAAATAACATTGCTTTTCCCGATATCACCCTTATACCCAAATTGGCACAGCTTCTTGGTGTAAGCATTGATGAACTGTTTGACTACAGCTCTTCCGAAATTGAAAAAGAGATAGAGCTGATTTGCACAAGGTCTTATGAATGTCGTGAAGCCAATCCTGAAAAG
This sequence comes from Clostridia bacterium, assembly GCA_017465465.1. Taxonomy (GTDB): domain Bacteria; phylum Bacillota; class Clostridia; order Oscillospirales; family Acutalibacteraceae; genus CAG-488. The sequence goes on from JAFTWE010000041.1 coordinate 10,131, forward strand.
GGCAGAGAAATAATCGAAGAGGGCCTTAAAAAATATCCGGATAATGACATTCTTCTCAACAATCTTCTTTATTGCCTTGATTATAGCCACAATCCCGACGAAACAATATCCGTTGCAACAAAACTCATTGGAAAAACGAAGCACAGTGATGTGAAATATGATGCCTTGCGTTTTCTCGCTTATGCTTACAGTGCGAAGGGAGAAAAAGAAAATGCCCGCACAGCTCTTGAGCAGATACCGGAAATATATTTTACAAAGCTGTCGGAAATGGCGTTTATCCTTGACGGTGATGCAAAATATGAAGCGGCGAAAAAGCAGAAATGGATTTCATTTGAAACTCTTTTGCAGATGATGTGGAAACTTGCCGAATGTTATGAGGAAGACGGTGAAAATCAAAAGGCTATTGAAGAAACACAAAAAGCCCTTGCGATAATTGAAATAATCACAAAGGAAGAAAAAACAGAAAATTTTAAACCGTATAAAGAGTATTTTAAAAAACAGATAAAAAGAATGAAAGAGTAACTTTGACAGAAGTTTTAAGCTTCTGTTTTTCGGATAAATATTTCCGTCAAGCCTGTATAGTGTATCAGGTTTGGCGGTTTTCTCTTGCCTCCCTCTGATGAGGGAGGTGGATTTTGTGAAGCAAAAGACGGAGGGAGAGATTGATAAAAAGCTTTGCACATCAACATTTTTTAGCAAAATCATTCTCTCCCTCAGGGTCTTTGACCCAGCTCCCTCATCAGAGGGAGCCAAAGAAACATATACATTTTTACAGAAAGATTTTATATCATAAATCATTGCAAACATATCTTTAACATGCTACAATTTGTCAGAGGTGTTTTTATGAAATTTATGTCTTTTAATATTCAGCACGCAACGGACTATATCCGTCAGGTTATAGACCTTGATTATTTTGCAAAGGAAATCAAACGTCTTAACCCCGACTTTCTCGGCCTCAATGAGGTTATGAATGAGGGCGATGACGAGGAATACACCGACCAGGTTGCTTTCTTTAAAAAAGAGCTTGGCTGGAATGGATTTTTTGGCCTCGGAGCATATATTGACGGCAATAATCCTTTCGGCAACGCAATTTTAACAAAGCACCAAATAAAGAGTGTCGAAAATGTTCCCATTCCCGACCCTGAGGATAAAAGTGAGGATACATATTATGAATCACGCTGTGTTATCAAAGCTGTGGTTGAGGTTGACGGTGTTGATGTTTGCTGGATTGTGTGCCACATGGGCCTTGCCCACCTTGAAAGGGTAAATGCGGTTGAAGTTATCTGCCGATTGATTGACGAAACAGAAATGCCCGTTATTCTTATGGGCGACTTTAATGTTGAGCCTGACGGCGAGGTGCTTTTGCCCATTCGCAAAAGGCTTCTTGACACTGCAGACAGTTTTGAAGGCGCAAGAGAGCTTACCTTCCCTTCAGATAAACCGTTTAAGAAAATTGACTATATTTTTTACCGCGGGCTTGAATGCGAGAGTGCCGAAACTCTTCACGATGTAATTGCAGACCACTTGCCTGTGGTTGCCGAATTCAAAGCGAAAAAGTGAAATAAAAAGGACTGTTTCATAATCGAAACAGTCCTGAGTTCTTATATAAGCTCTTTTGCGAGGGCTTTGATTTGCTGAATGTTTTCATCCTTAAGGGCGGAGTGAATTGTAACCGTTGTGTCGGTGTATGTTAAATCCTTGCTGCCCTCAAGCATTCTTTTAATAAGCTTTGCGCAAAGAGGTGCCCATGTGCCGTTTTCAATGATGCCCACTGTTCTGTTTTTATAGCCTCTTTCTTTAAGCTCGTGAATGAAATTTCTCATAAAGGGGAAAATCTCGCTGTTATAGGTTGTGGTGGCAAGCACGATTTTGCCGTAACGGAAAGCATCTTCAACAGCCTCTGCCATATCGCAACGGGCAAGGTCATTTACCGCAACCTTGGGGCAACCGTTTTCTATAAGCTCTTTTTCAAGAAGCTCAACTGCCTTTTTGGTGTTGCCGTAAACTGAGGTGTAGCAAATTACAACACCCTCGCTCTCAACACCGTAGCTTGACCAGGTGTTATATAAATCAAGATAATAGCCCAGGTTTTCTTCAAGCATGAGTCCGTGAAGGGGATAAATTGCTTTAATCTCAAGTGCGCTTGCTTTTTTGAGCACAGCCTGCACCTGAGGTCCGTATTTGCCAACAATGCCGAAGTAATATCGTCTTGCTTCACAAGCCCAGTCTTCATCAGCGTCAAGAGCGCCGAATTTGCCGAAGCCGTCAGCAGAGAAAAGCACCTTATCAAGGCTGTCATAAGTCATAATAACCTCAGGCCAATGGACCATAGGAGCAGTTACAAAGGTAAGGGTTCTGCCGCCTAAGTCAAGGGTGTCACCGTCAGCAACAACAATTCGTCTGTCGGCAAAATCTGTGCCGAAGAATTTTGTCATCATCACAAAAGCTTTTTGTGTGGCAACAACGGTGGCTTCGGGGTAAGCGTTCATAAATTCACAAACATTTGCAGAATGGTCAGGCTCCATGTGCTGAACAATAAGATAATCGGGAGCTTTGCCGTTTAAAGCATTTTTAATATTGTTAAGCCATTCCTCGGTGAAATTTTTATCAACCGAATCCATAACGGCAACCTTTTCGCCCTCAATAATATATGAGTTATATGCCATACCTTCAGGCACAATATACTGACCCTCAAAAAGGTCAAGCTCATGGTCATTTACACCAACATACTTAATTGTTTCACTAATCATTTTTATATCTCCTTTAAATTATTATCCTAATAAAACATCAAAAACAAGCATTACGCAAAAGCCCACCAACAGCGAATAAGTTGCGCCCCGTTCACTGCCGTGAGAATGGGTTTCGGGAATCATCTCGTCGCTGATAACATAAAGCATTGTTCCCCCTGCAAAGGCAAGAGCAAAGGGCAGAATTGCAGTGGACACGCTGACGGCAAAAAATCCGAGCAAAGTGCCAAGTACCTCAATAACGCCTGTAACAACGGCAATCAAAAAAGCTCTGCCGTGGCTCATTCCCGTAGCAAGCATCGGGCCAATAATAACCATACCCTCCGGGATATTCTGCAAAGCGATACCGCCTGCAATAGTCAGCGCCTCGGCTGTGTTACCTGTGCCGAAGCCCACGCCTGCGGCAATACCCTCCGGCAGATTGTGAATAGCAATAGCAATCACAAATAACAGCACCTTGTTAAGCTGCTCCTGCTTTTCGGGGTGATGCTCTTTGTCAACACCGGTAAGGCGGTGAAGATGGGGAACAAGCTTGTCAATAAGATTAACACAGACAGCGCCGCAGAAAACACCGATTACCGTAACGGCAACGGAAAATCTGCCGCCGTAATCAAGGGAGGGAAGAATAAGGCCGATAACAGCCGCAGCGAGCATAACCCCTGCCGCAAAGGAAAGCACAATGTCGCTGAATTTGTGGCTGATTTTTTTAAAAATAAATCCGAAAACCGCGCCGATAACAGATGCTCCGCCAACGCCCAGAGCAGTTAAAAACACAATGTTCATTTTTTATCCCCCTTTTCAAGGTGATACCACAGAGATTATAGCAGAAGTTTCAGCACTTGTCTATTGTAAATTTAAGCAATAATTAGTAAAACTTATTCTTTTCTTTCTCTTGACTGGGGAGAAGATTTGTTGTAGAATACTCCCCGTATTGTTCTTTTGGAGGTCAGTTATGTTTTTTGAAGAATTGAAGAATTATGACAGTGAAGTGTATGCCTATTGTGAAGAGGAGCTTTCAAGGCAGAGAAACAATATTGAACTTATTGCTTCTGAAAATATTGTTTCAAAGGCTGTGCTTCTTGCCGCAGGCGGAGTTCTTACCAACAAATATGCAGAGGGTTACCCTGCAAAGAGATATTACGGCGGATGTCAGCATGTTGACGGCGTTGAAGAGATTGCAAGAGAGCGTGCTAAAAAGATTTTCGGTGCGGAGCATGCCAATGTTCAGCCCCACAGCGGAGCCAACGCAAACCTTGCCGCGTTTTTTGCTCTTCTTACTCCCGGTGAAACAGTGCTTTCAATGAGCCTTGCAGACGGCGGTCATCTTTCACACGGCTCACCTGTTAATATTTCGGGCAAATACTTTAACATTGTTCCCTACGGTGTGGATGAAAATACAGGCAAGATTGATTATGAAAAGGTAAGGGCTCTTGCTCTTGAATGCAAACCCAAGCTCATTCTTGCAGGCGCATCAGCTTACCCGAGAACTATCGACTTTGCCGAATTCAGAAAAATTGCCGATGAAGTCGGCGCATACTTTATGGTGGATATGGCTCACATCGCAGGTCTTGTTGCCGCAGGACTTCATCCAAGCCCTGTTCCCTATGCCGATGTTGTTACCACCACAACTCATAAAACTCTCCGCGGACCGAGAGGCGGACTTATTCTTTGCAAAGAAAGCCTTGCAAAAGCAATCGACAAAGCAATCTTCCCCGGCACTCAGGGAGGTCCCCTTATGCACATCATTGCCGCAAAGGCTGTTGCATTCGGTGAGGCTCTTGCTCCCGAATTTAAAGAGTATCAGACTCAGATTGTTAAAAACGCTGCGGCTCTTGCAGATTGCCTTAAAAAAGAGGGCTTCAATATGGTGTCTGACGGAACAGATAACCACCTTATGCTCCTTGATTTGAGAAATATGGGCATCACAGGCAAGGAATTTCAGCACAGACTTGATGAGGTTCACATCACCGTCAACAAAAATGCTATCCCCAACGACCCCGAAAGCCCCTTTGTTACAAGCGGCGTAAGGGTGGGCACACCAGCTGTTACTTCAAGAGGATTTAAAGAAAGCGAAATGGCACTTATTGCCTCCTGGATGAAAAAGACAGCCACCGATTTTGAAGCAACAAAAGAACAGGTTGCAAAAGAAGTTGTTGACCTTTGTAAAAAGTTCCCTCTTTATGAGGAATAATAAAAACCGTAACCACTTGCTCGGTGGTTACGGTTTTTCTTTTCTTAATCCAACAAATAACTGACGGTTTTGTATTCTTTGCCGTCTTTGAAGTAGATTTTGGGAACACGCCTTGAAATTCTGCAAGGAAGTTCATAGTTAAAGCTGTGGGCGGCGTTTGAAACCTCTTCCATTGTAAGTCCGTCACCAACAAGGGTGATTTCGTCACCAACATTAACATCGGGAATGCCCGTTACATCAATCATAAACTGGTCCATACAAACTCTGCCGATAATCGGGGCGGCTTTGCCCTTTACCATTACCTTACCTATGTTTGAAAGGGAGCGTGGGTATCCGTCAGCATAACCTACGGGAACGGTAGCAACCAAGGTTTTGCCTTTGGTGGTGTAGGTTCCGCCGTAGCTTATTTCTCTGCCTGCTTCAAGCTCTTTAATGTGAGAAATTTCTGCAACCCATTTCATTGCAGGCTCTATGTCAAGGTCAGATTTGTTAACCTCTTCGCTGGGGTACATTCCGTAAATCACAATGCCGGCTCTCACCATATCATAATGCTCGTCAAAGTTCATTATTCCTGCGGAGTTATTGGCGTGCCTGATTGGCGGATTTATGCCTCTTTTGTGAAGCATATTTACAAAAAGCTCAAACTTTTCTTTTTGCTTTAAGGTTTTGGTCAAATCCTTTTCGTCGGCTGTTGCAAAGTGAGTGAAAACGCCCTCCGCCTCAATGTTGGGGAGTTTGGCAATTTCTTTGCAGATGTCGGCGTCTTTTTCTGTTACCTGAAAGCCGATTCTGCTCATACCTGTGTCAACCGCAAGGTGATACAGCGCAGTTTTGTTTTGTTTCACGGCCTCATCGGAAAGGCTTTTTGCATCTTCAAGGCTGAAAATTGTGGGGCGGATGTCATATTTTACGAGTAAATCCGAATAATACGGCTCAACCCTACCGAGAACAAGAATGGGGGTGGAAAACCCCGCTTTTCTCAGCTCGACAGCCTCTTCAATAACAGCAACGCCGAAAAAGGAGCAGTCTTTTTCAATCTCTTTTGCAACCTCAATAACGCCGTGGCCGTAGGCATCTGCTTTGATAACGCCCAAAAGCTCTGCCTTGCCGATTTTATTTTTGATACTTTTAATGTTGTGATTTATTTTGTCAAGGTCAACGATAACCGCTGTGCGATGGTTAGCCATATTCTCACCCCTTTTTACACTATTTTATATTTTAATACGAATAAGCATTTTTGTAAAGCAAAATTTGTCAAAAATCAGCCCATTAACGGATGCTCAATAAATGTAAAAGCAAAAATATTTACCACAGCCGTCAAAAGAGCATAAGATACGGCAAGGTTATACACCTTTTTTGAAAGCGTTGTTTTGGGTGCAGTTGATAAAAGAATTACACAAGCTGTTGCGATAAACATATTTGTAAAGAAAAACACTCTTTGCCCCGATGAAAAAATTGAAGAAGAAAAGCTCATCATCATTGCACAGCCGAAGCCTGCACAAAGGCACAGCAAAGCGGGTATGCCGCTTTCAGGCTTTTTGACGGCAAGAAAAACAGAAAGTGAAATAATTGCCCCTAAGAGCAAAAAGCCAAAAGCAATCATCGCAATCACTTCGGGGGTAAGCTCTCCGCTTTTAAAGGCTGAGCGCATCTGCATGTGAGCAAGACCTCTGCCCGAAACAGAGCAAATCAAATTCAGAATAACACAAGTGAAAACACAAAAGCCGTTAACCGTTGCAAGAATAAGCTTGCCGCGGTGCTTGTTTTTTATAAGGGGATAAGCGCAGAGGCTCAGAAGGGAAACCAATACAATTATCAGCACAAATGAAAGATAAAAGCTGTTTGCAAAAAATACGGAAATTCCGCAAAAAAGCTTTTGGAAAACATTCATTTCAGTAAATCGTTCAAAGCCTGCGGATTCCATTTTACTTCGTTCAGCCATACCTGGAGAAGTGAAAAGATGCACCGTAAGCCCGAAGCTTATGATTAAATCAAGCAAGAAAAACGGCTTGAACGAAAGCTTTTTGATTTTAATAAAAATAAAGAAAAACAGAATAAGGGCAAGGCAACACACCGCGCCCTGCTCCTGTGAGCAGGCGGCAACACAGCCTGCAAGCCCGAGAAGCGAAAGAGGAACGGAAAACCGCTTTTCATAAATATATTTCACAAATGGGAACGAAACCGCGCAAAGCCCTGCAAAGGGGAGCAGGTATGTAAATGACCCTGCAAACCAGAACACCGAGGGGTTAAGGCAGGACACCATCATCATAAAAAAGGTGAGTGCGCAAAAGGTCTGACGCTGTGATTTTGAAAATTCACCGCCGAAGAAAGAGCTTAATTTACTGAAAAAGCAGGTAATGAAAATCAAAAGGGAGCTTACAAAAAGTTTCCACAAAATTATGTTATGACGGCAGAAAAACATCACAAGAAATTCGTTGATTGTTCTTCCCGAAATGTTGTTGTATCGGTATGTTAAAAAATCTTCATAGCTGAAATCGGGCGCTGAGGCAATGCCCAAAAAGTTGCCGTCGTCCATTTTCATAAAATATCTTGTAAAAATCAGAACAAACGCAGTTATACCTGCACCGAAAAGAAAAAGAGGGTAGTTTTCTTTTATAAATTTTTTCATTGCGCTCCCTCCGTTATGGCATAGGGCTTGTCCAGGCTTCCGTTACCCCAGACTGACACAGCCTTGCCGTCTTTCAGATACACCGCAGGGCAGACTCCCGTTACGCCGTCAAAGGCGGAGGCTCTGTAAAATCCGCCTGATGATGTAATCGTTGCAACGCTTGTGCGGTTAGTGTCTGACGGGGTAGATGTCCAATACCAGACGCCCCTTGATGAAGTAAAAATGTAGCTTGATTCATCTTGAAGAATTGCACTTTTGGTTGCTGTTTTAACCCGCAATTCTTCGGGGAAAAGCTTTTTTATCTGCTCCTTTGAAAGAATAAAAACACCCTGGTCAGAGATGAGATTCTTTTGCACTTCGGTAAAATTTTCTTCACTCAAAAAGCCCTTTTCATCAGAATAAGCATTCTTGCCCGAAAAAACATTTTCTTTACTTGGGGCAGAGCCGATATAATTTACTTTTTCGCTTGAATTAAGCCATGCTTTAAGAGAGGATTTTTCAAAATCAGAGGAGCCAAGCTTTTTGATGTCGGCTTCGCCGTCGCCCGAAGCGTCAAAAGACTTGAAGGTGATAATATGCTCCGTTTGCAAAAGGGGCTTGCCGTTTTCGGTATCTGCCACAAGCCACAAAATCGGCTCGTCAAGATATTCGCCAAAGAGAACATAATCCCCTTTTTTAAGGGTAACGGTGCGTTCTTCTTCCCTGGAATATGTTATGGCGGTTTCCTGCAATAAAATTTTGTTTGCAATGTCTTTGCCGAAAAGCAGACATACAATAAAAATCACTGCTATTAAAATTGGAATAATAATAAATCGTTTTTTCATTTCGTTCACTCCGATATGTTTATAATATCACCATAATAAATCAATGTAAAGAACTGATAAAAAATGTGTGTAGAAAACGGCAAGATTACTGTTGAAAGTTATAACAAAATCTGTTAGAATTTAGGAAGTTAAACAGGCGGTGATATTATGGAAAAAACAAAATATGTTGACCCTATGATTGGAACAGTCGGTGACGAGCAGAGTGAAAGCTCCCACGGCGGCGGAAAAACTCATCCCGGCGCTTGTGTTCCCGGGGGAATGGTGCAGCTCTCACCCGATACAATAACGGGCGGCGACAACGGAACAGGATATAACTATTGTCTGAGCACTATTGAGGGCTTCAGCTTTAACCACATGAGCGGAATCGGCTGGTACGGCGACCTTGGCAACTTGCAGATTATGCCCGTTGTCGGTGATACGGATTTGCGCTCGGGCAGTAATGAAGAAGTGACTTTTACAAAAGGCACCGAGGGCTGGAAGTCTGCCTTTTCTCACGAAGAAGAAACGGCAAAGGCAGGTTATTATTCTGTTAAGCTTCAGCGTTATAACATTTTGGCTGAGGCAACCGTTTCACCTCATATCGGTATGCTTCGCTTCACTTACCCCGAAAAATCAGATGCAAGGGTGATTTTTAATTTCTCCCGCAGAATCGGCGGTAAGGCTGACTTTGAAAAAATTGAAATAGTAAACGACCGCAGAATTGAAGGCACAATTATCTGCACCCCCAAGGGCGGCGGCTTTGGCAGAGGTCACGGTAATATTTCGTATAACCTTTCTTTTGTGTGCGAATTTTCTCACCCGGCAAAGAAAATGCAGTTTTTCTCAAATGAAGAATTTCAGCAGGAGGGCCTCACCCGATTTGAAAATGAAGATGCGGGCCTGCTTGCTTATTTCGGCGAAGATTTAACAGAGCCTGTTATAATTAAAAGCTCAATTTCTTACACCGACCTTGACGGCGCAAAAAACAACTTCGGTGAGTTTGAGGGCTTTGATTTTGACAAAATGAGAGAGGACGCAAACAATGCCTGGGAAAAGGTGTTTGACTGCGTTGATGTTGAAGGCGGCGACGAAACAGATTTGAAGATTTTCCACACCTGTCTTTATCACACTCTTCTTGACCCGAGAATTGCGGCGGATGTTGACGGCAGATTTGCCTTGAAAGAAAAAATCATCAAAGCCGACAGCTACACTCACCGCACCGTTTTCAGCGGTTGGGATGTTTACAGAAGTGAGTTCCCTCTGCTTTCACTTATCCGCCCCGATGTGGTGCGCGACCAGGTTTGCTCCTTGCTTAAAATTGCGCAGGATGATAATTCGTCATTCCCCCGTTGGGAGCTTATGAACATAAATGCTGGCTGTATGGTTGGCGACCCCGGCTTGATTGTGGTTGCCGATGCCTACATCAAGGGCATTAAAAGCTATGATGACAACCTGAGCTACGAAATTTCAAAGGCATCAAGCCTTTCAAAGAAAGAGCTTTTCGGCAAAAGCTTCCATTCAATCCGCCCATATTGCGAGCAATACACAAAGGACGCATTTGTTCCCAAAAAAATCAGCGACACGCTTGAATATCTTCTTGCCGACTACACAATGTCACGCTTTGCAAAGGCTATGGGCAAAAAGGAAGATGCCGAATATTTTGAAAAAAGAGCAAAGCGTTACGGCGAAAACTTCAAGCCCGTTCTCCGCTTTATGGCGCCGAGAAAAGAAAACGGAAAGTTTATGTTTATCTACGGCAAATATGACGACAACTGCTGTGTTGAAAGTAATATTTATCAGCAGTCGTGGTTTGTGCCTTATGATGTTAAGGGGCTCAGCCGCCTTATGGGCGAAAAAAGAACAATCCGCCTTTTGGAAAATTTCTTTAAAAAGGCGAAATTTGACAAGCTCTGGAGCAATGATTATAACCATTCTAATGAGCCTTGCCACAATATCACCCATTATTTCAGTATGCTCGGTCTTCCTCACCGCACTCAGTATTGGACAAGAAGAGTGCAGAAAGAAGCCTACCGCACGGGTGCATTCGGATTTTGCGGCAATGAGGATGTAGGTCAGCTTTCGGCATGGTATGTGCTGTCTGCTCTTGGCTTTGCTCAGCTTTGCCCCGGTTATGATGCTTATTTTGTAAACACGCCTCTTTTCAAAAAGGCAACGGTAAAGCTCGATAAAGCTTTTCATTCCTGCAATGAGGCAGAAACATTTACCGTTGAGTGTGACAAAGACCCCATTAAATATCCTTATATCAGCAAAATGAAATTAAACGGAAAAGAAATCACAAGGGCATACCTGACCTATGGCGAAATCACCGCAGGCGGAACTCTCAGCTTTGAGCTTTCAAAGGAGCCTTGTGAAAATGCACTTAATGAAGTGCCGGAGAATTTTTATAATTAAATCAAAATCCGACTCTCATCTGAGGGTCGGATTTTTTGCAAAACAAAAGCGCCTCGGAAAACCGAGGCGTTAATTTTAGCTTAAATCAAATTATGCAAGCTCTGCGAAGTATTTGATTGTACGAACCATCTGGCTTGTGTAGCTGTTTTCATTGTCATACCATGAAACAACCTGTACCTGATATGTGTCGTCGTCAATCTTAGCAACCATTGTCTGAGTTGCATCGAAGAGTGAGCCGTAACGCATACCGATAACGTCTGAAGAAACGATTGGCTCTTCGTTGTAGCCGAATGAATCGTTAGCAGCAGCCTTCATAGCAGCGTTGATACCGTCAACTGTGATGTCTTTACCCTTAACAACTGCAACAAGGATTGTTGTTGAACCTGTAGGAGTAGGAACGCGCTGAGCAGAACCGATAAGCTTGCCGTTGAGCTCAGGAATTACAAGGCCGATAGCCTTAGCAGCACCTGTTGAGTTAGGAACGATGTTAGCAGCACCTGCACGTGCACGGCGAAGGTCACCCTTTCTGTGAGGACCGTCAAGAATCATCTGGTCGCCTGTGTAAGCGTGAACAGTTGTCATGATACCGCTCTGAACGGGAGCATAATCGTTGAGAGCCTTAGCCATAGGAGCAAGGCAGTTTGTTGTGCAAGATGCAGCAGAGATGATTGTGTCATCAGCTGTAAGTGTGTTTTCGTTAACTGAGTAAACGATTGTGGGAAGGTCATTACCTGCGGGAGCAGAAATAACAACTTTCTTAGCGCCTGCATCGATGTGAGCCTGAGCCTTTGCCTTTGAGCAATAGAAGCCTGTGCACTCAAGAACTACGTCAACACCGATTTCGCCCCAAGGCAGCTCTGCAGCGTTAGCCATAGCATAGATTTTAAGAGTTTTGCCGTCAACTGTGATTGTGCCTGCTTCGTCATCAGCAGAAACAGTGTGAAGGTTTTCACCGATTGTTCCGCAATAACCGCCCTGAGCTGTGTCATACTTAAGAAGAGCAGCGAGCATTGAAGGCTTTGTAAGGTCGTTGATAGCAACAACATCATAACCTTCTGCGCCGAACATCTGACGGAATGCAAGACGACCGATGCGGCCGAAACCGTTAATAGCAACTTTTACTGACATTTGAATTACCTCCAAATATTTTAATTTTAATTTTAACCTTGTATATTCTATATCTTTTTTATTCTTTTTGCAAGTGAATTTGTTAATTTTTTAACCGTTAGGGCGATATTTTGTAAACTTTTACAAAAAAATCGTCGCAAGCAAAAATTTTGCTACATTATCAACAATATTTTTGCCCGAGAGTTGCAAAAAATACCGCAAGCAATTATAATGATTGGGTAAAAGGCGGTGATTGAGTGGCAAGAAAAATTGAATATATCATCCCTGACGAGTTTGACGGCAAGAAGGTTTTGCATTATCTCAGAGGTGAAGCAAAGCTTTCGGCAAAGCTTGTGAGGACCCTCAAGCACTATGCTGACGGTATCACCTTAAACGGTGAGCATATCCGCACGGTTGACCCTGTTCACAAGGGAGATGTGCTTGCGGTGAATATTCCTCATTTTGACGGTGATATTGAGCCTGTTCCGATGGATATTGATATCGTGTATGAAGACGATGACATTGTAATTATAAATAAAACGCCATTTCTTGCCATGCACCCAAGCCACAATCATCAGGGTGACACCCTTGCCAACGCTTTGGTTTATCATTTGCAGCAAAAAGGCAAGCCTACGGTTTTCAGGGCAGTGGGCAGGCTTGATAAGGGAACATCGGGGCTTGTGGTGTGCGCTCTGAACAGCTACAGCGCCGACAGAATTTCGGATTTTACCCAAAAAGAATATCTTGCAATAGTTAAAGGGAAAACTGACGGCGGCACAATAGATGCCCCCATTATCCGCCCCGACCCTATGAAAACAACAAGGGCGGTGGGCGTTGGCGGAGCCGAGGCCGTTACCCACTACGAAAAAATCAAGGGTGACGGTAAAATGACTTTGGTGCGTGTTACCCCCGAAACAGGGCGCACTCATCAGATAAGAGTTCACTTTGCTCATATCGGGATGCCTATAGTGGGCGACAGCCTTTACGGCGAGGATGAAAGAGGGCTTGGCCATCAGCTTTTGCACCGTTCAAAGCTGGTTTTGCGCCACCCCGTAACAAAAGAGGTTATGACCTTTACCGCACCGATGCCACCTGATATGCAGTCGGTTGCGGACGAGATAGATAATTCGTAATTATGGATTGTTAGAATCCCCCAGTCATTTTCTTCGAAAATGCCAGCCCCCTTTAGGGCAAGGGGGCCTGAGAGGTGAAGCCGTGAACAGAAAGCATAACCCCAAACTTACCGAAAACGCGAAAATTCTCAGAAAAAATATGACAAAAGAAGAAAGACATCTCTGGTATGATTTTCTTAGGAATTATCCTGTAAGATTTCTTCGTCAGAAAGTTATTGATAACTATATAGTGGATTTCTATTGTCATAAAGCGAGGTTAATAATTGAACTTGATGGTTCACAACATTATGAAGATAAGGGTTTGCTGAAAGACAAAATCATAGCAGAGCGTTTAGCAGAAAGAAATCTTACTGTTTTGCGCATACCTAACAGTGAAATTTATTCAAATTTTGAGGGTATTTGCGAATATATTGATTTATTTGTAAAAAGCCAACTGTGACCTTTGCCCTCCTTGCCTAAAGGAGGGGGGACCGCGAAGCGGTGGGAGGATAAAAGAGCCTTTTAATATAAAAAAATAAGATAAAATATAGCAGGAGTGATTTAGATGAAAAGAATTTTATCAGCAATTCTTGCGCTCATAATGATTGCATTGATTCCGTTGGAAATTACTGCTCTTGAGCCTGTTGAAAAAGAGGGGGAATTTGTTCTCCTGCCTGAAAAGGTAACTAAGACAACCGAAATCCGCACCCGCAAAAAGGTTGACGGGCTTCGTATGTATGTTGATGAAGAAAATCCGCTTTTTATGATTAGAAACTGCCCCTTGTGGAGCGGAGATTTAAGCGGAACGGCCTTCGCAAATGCGGCTATCAAAACATATTACGCTTTACCTGAGGATGTCCGCAATTTTGCAGTTATTTATATTGACGAGGGTCCAACATATCTTACCCCTGAGCAGCAGCTTGCTTTTTGGGATGAAATGCTTTATATAACCGACGCCGCAGGTGTTCCCGTTGTGTGCCAGTCCGAATGTTTCTGCACCAACAAAACCCGTGAGCCGTTTACTCAGCAGCAGCTTTCTGATATTATGAAGCGCCACGAAACCCTTATCGGCTTTGTTCAGGTTGAGCTTTCAACCAACGGCGTTACCAACGAAAAGCTTGCTTATGACGAGGTAACAGAGGATAACGGTGTTAACAATAATATCCTTGCAAGACTTAAATCCTGTGTTAAAGCCTGCAAAGAAAACGGCGGACTTTTCATCTGGCAGGATATGGAATATATTTATTGGAAAAAAGCAAACTATGTTAATCATATTTTAAAGGACAGAGAGCTTTATGATTTGCTCAAAAGCTGCACTGAAAATGTGATTATTATGGATAAGCATAACGGTCACGGCAGGCACTTTGCTTCACAGGCAAATATTATGGGATGCTGGCTTGACGATGTTTGCGGCAACTGGGGTGTTAACCTTGAAAACTTCCTTTGGTATGAAGAAGGACTTCTTGAATATGACGAAGCAGGTGTTGCCCCCAACGAGCCTGATTTTGCTTACACAGCCAAATATCCCCCTGCACTTTACGGCATTGATATGATTGCTGACCTGGTAGGCGGCGCAACGGTTTATGCCATTGAGGGCACCTTCAGCCGAGGCGGACTTTATCACTGGATTAACGGTGAGGTTGTTATGACTGCCACCTTCTATGATGTTCTTTATCCGTTTTATCAGCTTGTTTTAAACGGTGCAGTTCCAAATAAAGAAGGGGTAAAGGAAAAAATCAAGGTTGCTTATAAAATGACCAGCCCTGTTTCTTATGCCCTTAGCGGAAACGATGCCCATATTCTTCAGGGGCTTTATTGTGATTCTTTTAATTTCTTCCACGAAAACTTTGATGTTAAGAGCAACCTCTACAACGATTGCACAAAAGACTGGGTTCCCTCAACGGGCAGGTATCATATAATACCCATTCTTCCCATTTATTCTGACCCTGACGAGGTGCTTCCCGACAGTTATATTCTTAACGATTTCAAATATTTTATAAATCTTCTTTTCCTCAAGCCATTTAAAACAATGTTCTTTAACCGCCATTATAAAGAAACATATAAGGGTGACGGAGTGCTGTTTGATATCAACGATTATATCTATGTGTTTAACAGCAACGAGAGTAAAGTA
This sequence comes from Clostridia bacterium, assembly GCA_017465465.1. GTDB lineage: Bacteria > Bacillota > Clostridia > Oscillospirales > Acutalibacteraceae > CAG-488. Next base: position 25,263 of record JAFTWE010000041.1, read on the forward strand.
ACCGACAGCAATCAGACGGTGAGCTACACCCTGCCTGAAAGCGGAATTAAGCTGGGCACAAACTTTGTTGCTCATACATACGCAATTTTTAAAGAAAACGGCAACGGAATTGACATTGATTTATGTAACCTCCGCCTTGACACAGACGATGTGTGTGCAGGCCTTGAGGATGAAAACACATTTATGATTAAATATGCCCTTGGCGGAAAAATGGATAACCCCAAGGATTTCAGAGAGTCGGTTATTGAGCTTTCGGGCTATGACAGTGAGCCCGCTGTTTCGGCAGAGGGCAGTAACGGCGCAAAGCTCAAAAAAGAGTGGAATGCTTCAACAGGCACACTCACCCTTACCGTTATTTCAAACGGTGATGTGAGAATATCGGTAAAATAAATTTTCGGTCTGCATCGTAAAAGGTGCAGACCGATTTTATTCGTTAAAAAACGCCGAAAACTATCGAAAAATATCAAATGATGTCAAAAAATGTCGAATGGTTCCAAATAGAAAAATGATAGGCCTTGGCTTAATGCTTACGCTCTTTTTCCTGAGGGTAAAGATATCCCTGCAAGGCGCTCCAACAGGTGGATAAAGGGCAACCAGATTACAGTGCATAAAATGTTAAAAACTGTGTGAACAAAAGCAATTCCTGCCTGGTCAATTTCCATACTGTCCACCGCTTCAAGGGAAAAGGCTTTTTTTACAAGATAAAATGCCGTGAGCAAAACCACCGTTCCGCCGATGTTAAAATAAAGGTGGATGAGTGCGGCACGCTTTGCATTTTTTGAGGTGCCTACGGAAGAAATCATTGCCGTAACGCAGGTGCCGATATTCTGCCCCATTATAATTGGAATGGCTGAGCCGAAGGTGACTGCTCCCGTTGCGGAAAGGGCCTGCAAAATTCCTACCGAGGCAGAGGAGGACTGAATGATTGCCGTGAGAATTGTTCCTGCAAGAACACCCGGAATCGGGTTGGTAAAAAGAGTGAGAATGTTGGTAAATTCGGGAATATCCTGAAGCCCTGAAACGGAGTCTGACATAGCGTCCATGCCTGTCATAAGTGTTGCAAAGCCAAGGAGAATCAGACCTGTATCCTTGTGCTTTTCGTTTTTTATAAAAAGAAAAAGAATAATGCCGATAACCGCAAGAACAGGCACAAATGATGCGGGCTTGAAAATCTGAATATACCACGCTTCGCCTGCAAGGCCCGTGAGGCTTAATATCCACGAGGTTACTGTTGTGCCGATATTTGCGCCCATAATAATTCTGATTGCCTGCTGTAAATTGAGTATTCCCGAATTTACAAGACCTACGACCATAACCGTTGTTGCGGAAGAAGACTGAATAACGGCGGTGACGACAATTCCCAGAAAAAATCCCTTGGCAGGTGACGAGGTCATTTTAGATAAAACATTGCTAAGCTCGCCTTCGGCCTTTTTTTCTAAAGCTCCGCCCATTAACTGCATACCGAAAAGAAAAAGTGAAAGCCCGCCCAACAAACTGAGTAAATCAAAAATATCCATAATGACCTCCCGAAATATGTTCCTGACTATTTTATGCAGGGCAAGGGGGATAAATGTATAAAAAACACACTCGTAAAGGCTACTTCTCATAAGGATGTTAAAAAAGCAACGGCGGATTTGATAATCTGTCGTTGCTTTTACTGTTCTGCAAAGTGGAATTTGTCTTATTGAGATTTATCACAAGACAAGTTTTTATTTTCAACCGCTGTACGCAGAATATCAGAACACCTTTTTGTTTAAATAATATCATCAATAATTCCCAAATCCCAGCAAAGTCTGGATAAAACATACTTATCTCTTATATCCTTCGATGCCTTAAAAGTCAATGGTAAAATTTCTTCATCAAGCCCGATTTCAGCCATTGTTTTTGGAAGCCCAACCTTGGTGTACAGTGATTGCAATTCTTCTGTTGAGGGTAATTCTTCTCTGATAATACTTAGTATATTATCCCATTTTTCTGCTATTATTTCAAAACGCCTTTTGTGGCTTTCTATATCATATTTCTGTTCTTTTTCTTCAAGGGCAATCATACTTTCTGCGCCCTTTCCCAGAAATTCTCTTAATGTTTTACTCCAAGCGTGAAAATCGAATTTTTCTACATAATCAAATGCTTTTTTTCTTTCCGGAGTAATTTTTTTAATTTTCTCATATAGCTTAATCGATATTAAAGTGCCTAAGGCGCATTGAATACCATGAAATTCCACGGGTGTACCAAACTCAGCACCACGCATATCCCATATATGCGACAGATAGTGTTCAGTTCCGGAAGCGGGACGGGAAACTCCTGCAATTTTCATTGCAGCACCACACAAAATCAATCCCTCAAAAACGGCTTCGACCGCATTCTTTTCTTTATTTACAAGTCCTTCTGCGTTATCTACACATTTTTTCAATGATGCCCTTACAAGTGAAGCAATATCTTCACAGTAATACTCACCGTTTATTATATTTGATATACGCCACTCGCAAATTGAAACGTATTTCGCCAACATATCGCCAAGTCCCGAAATCATCATCTCTACAGGTGCTTTACAAAGTATATTGGTATCACCAATAATTACATCGGCACACTTGCTGTTAAGCGAAATTTTCAGTCCCTCCATAGTCATTGAAGAAGTTGCGGATGCATAACCGTCCATAGACGGAGCCGTTCCCACTATGATATAAGATTTATCAGCAATATTCGCGATAATTTTGCTTATGTCATTTATGACACCGGAGCCAACACCGATTACTGCATCGCACTCAGGCGAAAAATTCATTGCCGCAAGGCCTACATTGGCTTCGTCCGGCTCAAGAATTGCTTTGCTGAATATATACTTCTCTGCTTTTATTCCGTTTTTATGAAGCAAATCAAAAACGGAATGACCCGCCGCTTCGTATGTATTACGGTCCGCTAAAATAAACGGCTTTTTGCAATTCAAAGCCTCTAAAATTTCAGGCAGCTTATTTATTGCGTTTTCACCTATGATTATTCTTGAATTAAACAAATGCTGTTTGCCACAGGCACAGCCTTCAGTTTTTAAATTAAACTCCAAAAAATCACCTTATTCTACTAAATATATATTTTCCTGACTGTCCGGCAAATTCTTATTTGTCGGACTGATTTAGAACCGGCATCGCATTTTTAAGTATGAATGCAGTTGGGCTAAGCCCAAACCCATTTTGTTGCAACATATCAGTCAATATCCTTCGGTATTAGCCGAATATAACTTCTAATCAATAAAACTCGCCAAGGCGAATAAAACTGCGAGGCTTCCTTATGAGAAGTCTCGCAATGAGTGTGCTTTAACTTTATTCTGCCTGCTTGCCGGGGGCGCCGCAGCATTTTTTATATTTCTTTCCGCTTCCACAGGGGCAAGGGTCGTTAGGGCCAACCTTTTTGCCCTTTCTGACTGTTCTGCCTTTTTCGCTTCCGTCGGAAGAGCCGCTTTCACTTGTGATTTTGGCGGTCTGCTTTCTTTCGGTTTCTTCTTTGGATTTGATAACAACGGTGAGCATCTGCTTAACTGTATCCTCGCGGATATTTGTGCTCATTTCATCAAACAAATCTGAACCCTGAACACGGTATGCAACAACAGGCTGCTGCTGACCGTAGGCGCGAAGTCCGATACCTCTGCGAAGCTCGTCCATATCGTCGATGTGGTCCATCCACTTTGTGTCAACATTACGAAGAAGAATCATTCTTTCAAGGGCGCGCATAGTTTCGTCGCCGAGAATTTCTTCTCTCTTTTCATAAAGAGCGTGACCTCTTTCAAGAAGCATCTCTTTTGCCTCGGCTCTGTTTGCCTTGTCATCGAGGAAGTCCTCGTCTGTGGTGAGCCAGCCCTTAAACTTACTGCGAAGACCTGCAACATTCCACTCGTTTTCGGGAAGAGCAGAGGGGCAGTAGAAATCAACTGATTCGTTAACGCAATCTTCAAGCATACGCATAATTGCAGGCTTAAGCTCTTCGCCGTTGAGGACTCTGTTACGCTGCTCATAAATAAGCTCACGCTGACGGTTCATAACATCGTCAAACTGAAGAGTATTCTTACGGATAGCGAAGTTCTGGCCTTCCTTCTTGCGCTGAGCACTTTCGATAGACTTTGAAACCATTTTTGATTCAATGGGCATATCCTCGGGAGTGTTGAGGGCGCTCATCATATTTGAAAGTCTTTCACCGCCGAAAAGTCGCATAAGGTCATCTTCAAGAGAGAGATAAAAACGGCTTGCACCGGGGTCGCCCTGGCGGCCTGCACGGCCACGGAGCTGATTATCAATTCGGCGTGAGTCGTGACGCTCTGTGCCGATGATGAATAGTCCGCCTGCTTCACGGACCTTGTCGGCCTCGTCTTTGATAGCGTCTTTATATTTCTTTTCAAGTGACTGATATTCTTTTCTTGCATTGATGATATCTTCGTTGTCAGTTTCTGCAAAGCCTGTTGCTTCAACAATGAGCTCTTCGGGGTATTCCATTCTTCTCATTTCGGCTTTTGCAAGGTATTCTGAGTTACCGCCGAGCATAATATCGGTACCGCGGCCTGCCATATTGGTGGCGATTGTAACTGCGCCGAACTTACCTGCCTGGGCAACAATTTCAGCTTCTTTATCGTGGAACTTGGCGTTCAACACCTCGTGCTTAATGCCGTTGCGCTTGAGGATTTTGCTCAGTTCCTCTGATTTTTCAATAGAAATTGTACCCACAAGAACGGGCTGACCCTTTTCGTGGCAAGCCTTAATCTGCTCAACAATGGCGTCAAACTTTGCCTTTTCTGTTTTATAAACGGTGTCGGGGTCGTCCTGACGAATCATCGGCTTGTTGGTGGGAATTTCAACAACATCAAGAGAGTAGATTTCGTTAAATTCCTGGCTTTCGGTCATAGCAGTACCTGTCATACCTGAAAGCTTTTTGTAAAGGCGGAAGTAATTCTGGAAGGTGATTGTAGCAAGAGTTTTGCTCTCGTTTTCAACCTTAACGCCTTCCTTTGCCTCCAGAGCCTGATGAAGACCCTCGTTGTAACGGCGGCCGAGCATAATACGGCCTGTGAATTCATCAACGATAAGCACCTGACCGTCTTTAACAACATAGTCAATATCTCTTTTCATAACACCGATAGCCTTGATTGCCTGGTTGATATGATGAGAGATTGTCATATTTTCAGCGTCCATAAGGTTTTCAAGTCCGAAGTATTTTTCAGCCTTGGCAATACCTGATTTGGTGAGGGTTGCGGTGCGTGCCTTTTCGTCAACAACATAGTCGCCGTCAGCTACATCTTCAACCTCCATTTTGCTTTCTGCCTCTTTAACCTTTGACATTGAAAGGGTTCTTACAAAGTTATTGGCAAGAGAATAAAGCTCGGTTGACTGCTCACCGCGGCCTGAAATAATAAGGGGAGTTCTTGCTTCGTCGATAAGGATTGAGTCAACCTCGTCCACAACAGCAAAAGCGTGACCGCGCTGAACCTTATTTTCTTTATAAGGCACCATATTGTCACGAAGATAGTCAAAGCCCATTTCGTTGTTTGTGCCGTAAGTAATGTCTGCATTGTAAGCAGCCTGGCGCTCCTCATTAGTGAGCCCGTGAATAATAAGACCGACTGAAAGACCCATAAAGCGGTAGAGCTTGCCCATCCACTCAGAGTCACGGCGGGCAAGGTAATCGTTAACGGTAACAATGTGAACACCGTCGCCTGTGAGAGCGTTGAGGTATGCAGGGAGGGTAGCAACAAGGGTTTTACCTTCACCTGTTCTCATTTCTGCAATTCTGCCCTGATGAAGAATGATACCGCCGATAATCTGGACGGGGAAATGCTTCATACCAAGCACACGCCACGAAGCCTCACGGCAGGCGGCAAATGCCTCAGGGAGAATGTCATCAAGGGTTTCACCGTTTTTCAGTCTTTCTTTAAATTCGGGGGTTTTTGCCTGAAGCTCTTTGTCGGTGAGCTTTGCAAAGCTTTCTTCAAGGGCAAGTACCTTATCCTTTATCGGGTTTACTCTTTTAACTTCTCTCTTTGAGTAATCACCGAAAAGCAACTTTAATAATCCCATTTTATCACCTCAGAAAAATTTCTGCATATTTTCAAGTGTTCGACTGTCGACAACTTCATCAGTTTATTATATCACACAAATAACATAAGCACAACAAGAATTTTGTAAATTTTCTGTGTATACTTTACCCCATTGAAAATGGTTTGGATATGTGGTAAAATTAGAAAAATTGTACCGAAAGGAAGATTTTATGCCGAAGAGAGACGACTATATTTCATGGGACGAATATTTTATGGGAATTGCCCTGCTTGCCGCAAAGCGAAGCAAGGACCCAAGCACTCAGGTTGGTGCGTGCATTGTGAATGAAAACAAAAAAATCATGTCGATGGGCTATAACGGCTTTCCTATCGGCTGTGATGATGACGCTTTCCCCTGGGACAGAGAGGGCAACTGCTCTTACGACACAAAATATCCTTATGTGTGCCACGCCGAATTAAATGCAATTCTCAATAACCGCGGCGGAAGCCTTGAGGGATGCTCAATTTATGTTGCGCTGTTCCCTTGCTGTGAATGTGCAAAGGCTATTATTCAAAGCGGTATTAAAAAGGTGCTTTATATCTCAGATAAATATGCCGACTCCGACTCCACAAGGGCTTCTAAGAGAATGATGGATGCCGCAGGGGTTGAATACAAAAAAATTGAAATCAACCACGGCTCAATCACCATTGATTTTGATGAAAAACTGGTATAACAAAACAACGGCTCCCGAGAAGGGAGCCGTAAATTTTTATTTCAGAATGAAATTGTAAAGATAATCCTCAATGAATTTAACAATAAATTCACGAATCATTCTTAAAAGGATGAGCACATCACCTGAAAAATCAAGGGGAGTGTCATTTTCATCAACTGCCGTAAGAGGCTTAACGGTTTCGGTGCCGTTATTGTTTTCATAAACCATAAACTGAGGATAGTTCTTGTCAGAATTTACGGTAAATGTCCCCTTTGCTCTGAGGAGCTTGTAAATAAACAAGTCGAAGCATTTCGGGAAATTATCGTGAGCAAGGTTTTTAACATACCAGGTGGTGTCACGGAAGGTTACTCGTGAAGCGTCGATTGTTTTATCGGGGGAGATGTATTTGCTGTTGCCTTTAACAGCGGCATCTTCAAGATATGCTTCACCAAAGGTTGTGCCGAGAGGGGCGGAGATTGTGCCGGGAACCTGAGTTTCAACACTAACGGTGTCGTCAGACTGAACAAAGGGGTCTTCCATAATAGGAAGAAGCTGTGTGCCGTATTTTGCTATGGTATAAATATCCACACCGTCAGCCTTCATCTGAGCGTAAATTTCGTCAAGCTTAAGGCGGACATTTTCGTGGTAGTTATCAATTTTTTCGATAAGACCTGCAAATTCATCTTCATAATAAGTGAAGATATGCTCCTTAGACTGCTCATATACATCTGCAGAAAGCATTGCCCAGAAGCCGGGGCAGGTTGCATAAGTTTCTCTGAGAATTTCAGGGCTGCAGAAGTTGATTACATAAGAAGCGGTTTCGTTAGTAAAATCAAAGCCGCCTGAGACATTCAGGGCGTTGATAAGAAGCTTTAAGTTACGGTCTTCTTCGGTGTCAGCCACATAATTTTCAGAAATGTAGTCTATAGACTCCTGAGTCATTGTGATTTCACCTGCAAAAATGCAGTCGAGCTTGTCGGTGCCGTTCATAACGGGGTTATAAAGAACAACATCTTCAATATCGTCCCAGCCGTATTTTACAAAATAAGCAGAAACAACATTTGTGCCGTAGCAACGGGCAAGGATTTTAACTGTGGAGTGACCGGTTACTTTTTTGACTGTTTCGATATATTTGTGAAGGTCGTCGGCAGTTTCAAAGGGGTCAACACGGCAGTCGTAAATGTAATAGTATTTATAAATTTCTGCACTTGCCTGCTCATAGGTTGTAACTGTTTTGCTTGGCTTGTGATTATCCTTGATTGAAGAAGCAGACCACTGGAACTCGGGGGCAATACCTGAATTGTTGGTAATATTACCGTTATTGTCAAGGGCATAGTCCTTATATTCCTCTGCAAAAATCTCCGCAAGGCGGTATGAAAAACGGTCGTAGTTACCTGTGAGGTAGCAGATTGCATAAATGGGAACAAGCTGAGTTATGTAATCCTCAAGCTCCTGACCTGTGATGTAAGGAATCTGATGGTTTGTTTTGCTGGCGGGCAGACTCTTGTCGGGAAGAATGGGAGTTTTACCGCGGACATAAATTACAGGCACATTGTCACACTTGCAGGTGGTTGCGGCGCTGACGCTAAGGGGCAAAAGGCCGACACATAAAATGACAACAGCCATAATCACAGAGATGACTTTTTTCATCTGTATATCCTCCTTATATTTCTTTTTAATCAAAGGAATTCTATCACAAGGAAGGCTCAAAGTCAACAAAATAAACAAATTGTTAACATTTATTTAGTTTTGAAATTTTTACCAACAGGTTGTGCGGCAAAAATCTTTGTGATATAATTGAAACAGGACTTTAAACAGGAGGAGTTTAAATGAAAATTAAAGAGCTTGTTTCAATTCTTGAGGGAGAAGTTGTTTTTGGCGAGGAGTATGTGGAAAACGAGGTTTTCGCCGCTTGCGGAAGTGATATGATGAGCGATGTGCTTGCCTTTGTTAAGGAGCAGGCAGTTATGCTCACAGGCCTTGTTAACCCTCAGGTTGTGCGCACTGCAGAAATGATGGATATGAAGTGCATTGTTTTTGTAAGAGGTAAGCGCCCTGACGAAAGTATGGTTGAGCTTGCACAGGAAAGAGAGATTGTTCTTGTTTGCACAAAGCTCGAAATGTTCAGCTCCTGCGGCAAGCTGTATGAAAACGGATTGAGAGGAGCCAGCGGAAAATAATGGAAAACATTAAGCTTCATTATGATGTTGACAGCAACGATTTTTCCTGCGCCGGTGAGGCTTCGGGCAAAATCAAAAAGGCCCTTAAGGATTTAGGCTTTGATGCTTCCCTTATCAGAAATGTTGCCATTGCCGTTTATGAGGGTGAAATAAATATGGTTATCCACGCTGACGGCGGCGTGATTGACGCTGAAATCAGCCCCGAAAAGGTAACTGTTGTGCTTAAGGATAAAGGCCCCGGAATCCCTGATATTGAGATGGCAATGAGAGAGGGCTTTTCAACTGCGCCCGAAAATGTGAGGGCATTGGGCTTCGGCGCCGGCATGGGTCTTCCGAATATCAAAAAATATTCTGACACAATGCATATCGACACTGAAATCGGAGTGGGAACAACAATCACTCTTACATTCAATTTTTAATTCGTAATTATTCATTCCTTCAAAAGGGGAAAAGCTTATGAAAGAAAATCTTTTTCATTCCGTGAGAATGGACAGGGATAAGTGCGTAGGCTGTATGAACTGCATTAAGCACTGCCCCACAGAGGCAATCCGAGTCCGTAACGGAAAAGCGAACATAATCAAAGAAAAATGTATTGACTGCGGCAAGTGCATCGCGGTCTGCCCTCACCACGCAAAATATGCCCAGAGGGAATCTCTTGAAAATGTTAAGGATTTTAAATATAAAATAGCTCTGCCTGCCCCGTCGCTTTACGGTCAGTTTAATAACCTTGATGATGTAAACTATGTTCTCAGCGGGCTGAAACAGCTTGGCTTTGACGAGGTTTTTGAGGTTTCAAGGGCGGCAGAGGTGGTGTCACACGCCACAAGAAAAAAGCTTAAAGAAAATAAAACAGGCAAGCCTCTTATTTCTTCTGCCTGCCCTGCCGTGGTGAGGCTGATAACTGTTTCATACCCCACCCTTATTCCGCAGCTTCTTGACATAAATGCTCCTATGGAAATTGCGGCAATTATGGCAAGGAAAGAGGCTATGGAAAAAACAGGGCTTAAAAATGAAGAAATCGGAGTTTTCTTTATTACTCCCTGCCCTGCAAAAATCACCGCAATCAAAAAGCCCCTCACTCTTGATGGGCCTGTTATTGACGGGGCGGTTGCAATTAAAGACATTTACCCTGCTCTTGTGCACGAGATGGGTAGGCTCAGCAAGGACGAAAAGCTCCTTGAGGATTTACAGCAGTCGGGCAAAATCGGCGTAAGCTGGTCAACCTCAGGCGGTGAAAGTGCCGCACTCCTTTGTGACAATTATCTTGCCGCCGACGGCATTGAAAATGTTAAAACAATTCTTGACGAGGTTGAAGACGGCAAGCTTGACAGTATGGAATTTATCGAGCTTAACTCCTGCACCTGCGGCTGTGTCGGCGGAAGCCTTACGGCAGAAAATCCCTTTATTGCCAAAAGACGTTTGCAGATGCTGAGAAAATATCTGCCTGTTTCCTGCGTTAAATATACAGATGAAGAGCCTGAAAGCGACAAGCTGGATTGGGAAAAAGCTCCTCAGGCAAACAACATTATGCGCCTTGCAGATAATATTTTTGACGCTATGCGTATTATGGGTGAAATAAACGACCTTGAAGCAAAGCTCCCCAAGCTTGATTGCGGAACCTGCGGCGCACCGTCGTGCAAGGCGTTGGCAGAGGATATTGTCAGAGGCTTTGCAGGAATTCACGACTGTATGTTCTTAACGAGAAATGAATATGCAGAATCTCACGAGCCTGAGGCAGAAATGTTCAGAGAGATTTTGCCGGCACCCTTCAGAAAGCACGAGGAGGATTAACAAAATGCTTACAGTTAAAGACCTTCAGGAAAAAGGAAATATGAAAATTCTTTGCCCCGATTCCTTGCCCGACAGAGAAATTACCGGCTGTTATTGCGGCGACCTTCTGAGCTGGGTTATGTCAAGGGCAAGCGAGGGTGACGCGTGGCTGACCGTTATGGGTAATATCAACGCGGTTGGTGTTGCCGTGCTTGCGGACTGCGCCTGCATAGTGCTGACGGAAAATGCCGCTTTTGACGACAACGCACTTACCCGTGCCCAAGAGAACGGTGTTACTGTTTTGCAGACAGAAAAAAACAGCTATGAAACCGCTGTGCTTATTTCGGAATTATTAAAGGGCTGATTTTATGTTTTTCAGATACGATTTACATAACCATTCCTGTCTTTCCCCTTGCGGTGACAACGATATGACACCATACAACCTGGTGAATATGGCAAAGCTGCTTGACCTTGATGTGATAGCGCTAACCGACCATAACACCTGCCTTAACTGCCCTGCCGCCGTAAAGGTGGGGGAGGAAATCGGCATTACGGTTATCCCCGGTATGGAGCTTTGCACCGCGGAGGAGGTTCATGTGGTGTGCCTTTTTCCTGATGTTGAAAATGCCCTTGCTTTTTCGGCTTATGTGAGGGAGAATATGCCCCCTGTTAAAAACAGACCCGATATTTTCGGCGAGCAGAGAATTATGGACGAAAGAGATAATGTTATCGGCACGGAAGAGCTTCTTTTGACTACAGCTTGCAGCATCGGCATTTATCAGGTGCCCGGGCTTGTTAAAAAATACGGTGGCTGTGCCTTTCCTGCTCATATTGACAGAAGCTCTTATTCCGTTATTTCAAACCTTGGCGGAATTGATTTGTCTATGGGTTTTAACTGCGCTGAGCTTACGGATAAGGCGGATGTTGAAGAGTATCTTCACAAGTACCCCGACCTTAAGAAAATGAAGCTCATTTTTGACAGCGATGCTCATTATCTTGAAAATATGAATATGAATCCCAAGCATATACAGTTAGATTCACTTTCGGCAAAGGCTGTTGTGGATTTTATTGCCTCAAATGCTTAAATTTTTTAAAAATTTTTTCGTAAATATTGTGGATTTGAGGCGGTTAGTCGCAATTAACCACGATATATAGAGGTCAGCATACCAACCCTTAAACAAGGTGTAGGTATATCGGCAAATTATGGTATATTTATGCATAAACCTTGATTTTTCGATATATTTATGTTATACTGACTTGAATTGGATTGCTATAAATTTAACAATCATATATTATTTAAGGAGGAGAAAACTTAAATGCTCAAAAAAATCAGCAAAATGCCTTTCAAAGGTACTCCCGAGCAGGAAACTAAGCTTCAGGCTGTAATTGCAGAATGCAAAGGCGACAACAGCCTTCTTATGCATGTTATGCAGCAGGCTCAGGGAATTTACGGCTATCTTCCTATCGAAGTTCAGAAGATGATTGCCGACGGTATGGGTGTACCGGTTGAAAAGGTATACGGAATTTCAACTTTCTACGCACAGTTCGCTTTGTCTCCAAAGGGCGAATACAACATCTCTGTTTGCCTCGGCACAGCTTGCTATGTTAAAGGCGCTCAGGACCTTGTTGACAAGCTTTGCGAAGAGCTTAAAATCGACGCAGGTGAATGCACAGAGGACGGCAAATTCTCAATCGAAGCATGCCGTTGTATCGGCGCTTGCGGTCTTGCTCCCGTTCTCACAGTTAACGATGAGGTTTACGGTAAGCTCGTTGCAGACGATATCCCCGGTATCCTTGCTAAATATCAGGCATAATTATGCGTGAATTATCCTTAAACATACTGGATATTTCGCAGAACTCAATATCTGCCAAGGCCACAGTGGTTGAGGTTTCGGTTGAAGAGAATTCGGCTGAAAACACAATGATTATCAAAATCATTGACAACGGTTGCGGAATGAGCGAAGAAATGCTCAGAAGAGTTAACGACCCCTTCTGCACCACAAGAACCACCAGAAAGGTGGGAATGGGAATTCCCCTTTTTAAAATGGCGGCAGAGATGACGGGCGGAAGCTTGGAAATCAGCTCTGCTGTGGGCAAAGGAACTCAGGTTACTGCAGTTTTTAAAACCGACAGCATTGATTTCACCCCTCTTGGTGACATTGATTCCACCGTTATCACACTTATTACAATGAATACGCACATTGATTTTCTCTATCGCCTTACAGTTGACGGCAGAGAATTTGTGCTGGACACAAAGCAGCTTAAAGAGATTCTCGGCGGTGTTCCGCTGAATGAACCTGAGGTTGTGATGTGGATGAAAGACTATTTAAAAGAACAAACACAAATAATCCGCGGAGGTGTTGTATAAATGAAAACACTTGAAGAATTGTTGGCAATCAAAGCCAAAGCTGAAAAGCAGATGAACGTCAGAGAAGAAGAGGGCGCAGGCATCAGAGTTGTTGTTGGTATGGCTACTTGCGGTATCGCAGCAGGCGCAAGACCTGTTCTTGCAGGCTTCGTAGAAGAAGTTGCTAAGAGAAACCTCAAGGACGTTTCAGTTAACCAGACAGGCTGCATCGGTATGTGCCAGTATGAGCCTATCGTTGAGGTTTTTGAAGAAGGTAAAGAAAAGGTAACTTATATCAAGATGTCACCCGAAAAGGTTGCTCGCGTTGTTGCAGACCACATTGTTAACGGCAACCCTGTTGTTGAGTACACGGTAGCATCTCTCAATAAATAAGGAGGAAAATTATGTATCGTTCACACGTACTTGTCTGCGGCGGTACCGGCTGTACATCTTCTAACAGCGCGGCTATCATCGAAGCTCTTGAAAAAGAGATTGAAGCCAAGGGCCTCACAGACGAAGTAAAGGTTATTAAAACAGGCTGTTTCGGCCTTTGTGCTCTCGGCCCGATTATGGTTGTTTACCCCGAAGGCAGCTTCTACAGCGAAGTTAAGGTAGAAAATATTCCCGAAATCGTTGAAGAGCATCTTCTCAAGGGCAGAATTGTTAAGCATCTTCTTTACGAAGAGACCACTCAGACCGAAGACATTAAATCAATCAATGAAACAAACTTCTACAAAAAGCAGAAGAGAGTTGCTCTTCGTAACTGCGGTGTTATCGACCCCGAAAACATCGAAGAGTATATAGCTATGGACGGTTACCAGGCTCTTGCAAAGGCTGTTACAGAAATGAGCCCTGAGCAGGTTATCGACGTAGTTAAAGATTCAGGTCTTCGCGGCCGTGGCGGCGGCGGATTCCCAACAGGTCTTAAATGGAGCTTCACAGCTAAAAACGCTGCTGACCAGAAATATGTTGTTTGTAACGCTGACGAAGGTGACCCCGGTGCATTTATGGACCGTTCAATCCTTGAGGGTGACCCCCACTGCGTTATCGAAGCAATGGCAATCTGCGGTTACGCAACAGGCGCAACAGAGGGCTATGTTTATGTTCGTGCAGAGTACCCAATCGCTGTTGGCAGACTTCAGAAGGCTATTGACGACGCAAGAGAATACGGCCTTTTAGGTAAAGATATTTTTGGCTCAGGCTTTGACTTTGACCTTCACATCCGTCTTGGTGCAGGCGCATTCGTATGCGGTGAAGAAACTGCTCTTATGACATCAATCGAAGGCAACCGCGGTGAGCCAAGACCAAGACCTCCTTATCCTGCAGTTAAGGGTCTTTTTGCAAAGCCCACCACAGAAAATAACGTTGAAACCTTTGCCAACATTCCTCAGATTATTCTCCACGGTGCTGAATACTTCAACACAATGGGCACAGAAAAATCAAAGGGTACAAAGGTATTCGCTCTCGGCGGTAAAATCAACAACACAGGTCTTGTTGAAATCCCAATGGGTACCACACTTCGCGAAGTTATTGAAGACATCGGCGGCGGTATCCCCAACGGCAAAAAGTTCAAGGCTGTTCAGACAGGCGGTCCCTCAGGCGGATGTATTCCTGCAAGCCTTATGGATACAGCAATCGACTATGATAACCTCACAGCTCTCGGCTGTATGATTGGTTCAGGCGGACTTATCGTTATGGACGAAGACAACTGTATGGTTGACATCGCTAAGTTCTTCCTCGACTTCACAGTTGATGAATCCTGCGGTAAATGTACTCCCTGCCGTATCGGTACAAAGAGAATGATGGAAATTCTTGAAAAAATCACCGACGGTAACGGTACTCTTGAAGACCTTGACGAGCTTGAAAGCCTCGCAAACTATATTAAAGAAAACTCACTCTGCGGCTTGGGTCAGACAGCTCCTAACCCTGTTCTTGCAACTCTTCGCTTCTTCCGTGACGAATATATTGCTCACGTTGTTGATAAGAAGTGCCCCGCAGGCGTATGTAAGAAGCTTATGAGCATCTCAATCGTTGCAGACAAATGTAAGGGCTGTACTCTCTGCTCAAGAAAGTGCCCTGTTGGCGCTATCAGCGGAACAGTTAAGAATCCTCATGTTATCGACCCTGCAAAGTGCATTAAGTGCGGCGTATGTATTGATACATGTAAGTTCGGCGCAATCGTAAAAGGTTAAGAAAAGGAGCGTGTCATAATGGAAATGGTAAATATTAAAATTAACGGCATGCCCTTGAGCGTGCCTAACGGTAGCACAATTCTCGAAGCTGCAAGATATGCAGGCATCGACATTCCTACCCTTTGCTATATGAAAGAAATCAACGAAATCGGCGCTTGCCGTATTTGTATGGTTGAAGTTAAGGGAGCAAGAAGCCTTGTTTCTGCTTGCGTTTTCCCTGTTAACGAGGGTATGGAAATTTTCACAAACTCAGAAAAGGTAAGAAAATCAAGAAAGACTACTCTTGAGCTTATCCTTTCAACTCATAACCGTGAGTGCCTCTCATGTGTAAGAAGCGGCAACTGTGAGCTTCAGGCTCTCTGCCTTGAATACGGTGTTGACAACCCCGGCCGTTTTGACGGTGCTCAGCCCGAATATGCTTTTGACGCTTCAATGTCTCACATGGTAAGAGATAACAGCAAGTGCGTTCTCTGCCGCCGCTGTGTTGCAGCTTGCGCAAACCAGGCTGTTTCAGTTATCGGCGCTAACGCCCGTGGTTTTGACACTCACATCGGCTCAGCCTTTGAGCTTGATATCAATAACTACGCTTGTATCGCTTGCGGTCAGTGTATTGTTAACTGCCCCACAGGTGCTCTTTATGAAACTGACGATACAGCAAAGGTTCTTGCAGCTATCAACGACCCTGAAAAGTTCGTTGTTGTTCAGACTGCTCCTGCTGTTCGTGCTGCTCTCGGTGAAGAGTTCGGCTACGAAATCGGCACAGATGTTGAAGGCAAAATGGCTGCAGCTCTCCGTCGCCTTGGCTTTGACAAGGTATTTGACACCAACTTCTCAGCTGACCTTACAATTATGGAAGAGTCACACGAGCTTGTTGAAAGAGTTAAGAACGGCGGCGTTCTTCCTATGATTACTTCCTGCTCACCAGGTTGGATTAAATACTGTGAGCATTATTATCCTGACCAGCTCGACCACCTTTCAACCTGTAAGTCACCTCAGCAGATGTTCGGTGCAACCATCAAAACATGGTATGCTCAGAATATGGGTATTGACCCTGCAAACATTTACAGCGTAAGCGTAATGCCCTGTACTGCAAAGAAATTTGAGGTTGGCAGAGATGACCAGAGCGCTTCAGGCTTTGCTGATGTTGACGCTTCAATCACAACTCGCGAGCTTGCAAGAATGATTAAGGGCGCAGGCATCAACTTCCGTCTTCTTCCTGAAGAGCAGTTTGACAATCCTCTCGGCGAGGGCACAGGTGCCGCAGTTATCTTCGGCGCAACAGGTGGTGTTATGGAGGCAGCTCTCCGTACAGCAGTTAAGGCTCTCACAGGTGAAGAGGCAGCAGACCCCGAATTCACAGAGGTTCGCGGTATGCAGGGTGTTAAGGAAGCAACATATTCTGTTGGCGGTCTTGATATTAAAGTTTGCGTAGCAAGCGGAACAAAGAACGCTAAAGCGGTTATGGAAAAGGTTAAGTCAGGCGAATGTGATTACACATTCATCGAGATTATGGGTTGTCCCGGCGGTTGTATCAACGGCGGCGGTCAGCCTCACCAGCCTGCTTCAGTTGTTAACTCAGTTGACATCAAGGCTCTTCGTGCATCAGTTCTTTATAAGAGCGATGCAAACAAGGATGTTCGTGTTTCACACGAAAACAGCGCTGTTAAGAGAGTTTATGATGAATTCTTCGGTGAACCCGGCAGCCACAAGGCTCATGAAGTTCTCCATACAAGCTATGTAAAGAGAAGCCTTTACAACGACTGATTAAAACTATAAGAACCTGAGTTTCGGCTCAGGTTCTTTTTCTTGCAAAAAGCAGACTTAAATGCTATTATAAAATCACTAAAGTTTTGGAGTGATATTTATGGGTAAGATTGTTGCCATTGGCGGCGGAAGATATGATAACGGAGAAATTACCAATATAATCGGTGATATTGTTTCTCTTTGTGATAAAGAAAATCCAAAAATGCTGTTTTTGCCGACAGCAGGCTTTGACGATGTTGAGGGTGACCAGTATATGGAGCAGGCTTTTCGTGATAACGGCTGTTCTACCGACAGACTGTTTTTAACCGACAAATCTCTTACGGAGGAAGATGTTAAAAATGCCATTCTCTCAGCCGACATAATTTATGCGGGCGGAGGTAATCTTGAATTCTTAATGAACACATGGAAGGAAACTAAGGCCGACAAATACCTGCGTGAAGCTTATGACAAGGGCATCATTCTTTCGGGCTACAGCTCGGGGGCTATGTGTTGGTTTGACTCGGGCTATGATGACTGCGGACCTGACCATTCTTTTGTGTTTATTGAATGCCTCGGTATTCTTCCGTTTTGCAACTGCCCCCATTTTCAGGGCGGTAACTGGCCCAGCTTCGGTGAAGCAATTAAAACCCGAGACGAATACGGAATTGCTGTGGATAACGGTGCGGCAATCGTATTTAACGAGGGAGAGGTTTACTGCGTAAACGGTAATGAAGACGGTGATGTATATTTCATCGACAAAAAAGACAGCTACAAGCAAATCAACATTACCGAAAATGCAGAAATTGTTAAAAATTTTTTAAAGTGATGCAATAATTCATCGTTGTGAATCGTTTTATTGGTGAAAGGAGGAATGGTCATGACCGTTTTTATTAAGGGAAAGGACGCTTTCTCATTTGCTTTTAAGCAATTTACCGACACCGTTTACCGAGTTGCCTTACATAACACAGCCAATTCTTCCGATGCGGAGGATGTAACTCAGGAGGTTTTTATAAAACTCCTTGAGTCGGGCAAGACATTCCGTGACGGTGAACACCTTAAGGCCTGGCTTATCAGAGTGACCGTTAACCTTTGCCGTGACAGATTCAGAAAATCCAACCGTGAAACTCCAGTTGAAAATGTGTTTTCTTTTAAATCAAAGGAAGAAAAACCCGATGTTTTAGAGGCGGTGAAGTCGTTGCCCGAAAATTACCGCAACACCATTTACCTTCATTATTACGAGGGATATACCGCAAAAGAAATCGGCAAAATTCTCGGCGCAAAAGAAAATACGGTTTTGTCTTGGCTCAGCCGCGGTCGTGAGGCCTTGCGAAAAGAACTTGACGGAGGTTTTGACGATGAATAAAAAAGATTATATCAAGGCGGTAGATAACATCACCGCTCCCCAAGAGCTTCTTGACAGAATTGAAGCCCTTGACCCGCCTAAGAAAAAGAAAGCTCCCGTGTGGAAAACCGTTACAGCCGTAGCCGCTTGCTTTGTTGCGGTGATAATTGCTTTTTCGGGAATTATGGGCTCCACCCTTAAAGCAGAAAGCGAAGATTCGTTGAATTTAAAGGTTGAAAACGGCTACAATTATTATTCCGATGATTCTCTTGAAGATGCAGTTGCCGACGGCGGCTCTTTTACTACTCAATCCACAGGCGGAACGGGGAGTTCAAGCGTAAACACAAGCGCGAAAGCCCCAAACCGCAAGATTGTAAAAACCGCATCAATCAGCATCCGCACCAAAAATTATGACACATTCATAACCGCCCTTAATCAGAAGATTGAGCAATGCGGCGGCTACATTGAGCAAAGTCAGGAGCATAACTACGACAACGCTTCAAACAGATTTGCCAATATGGATGTGAGAATTCCTGCAGAGAATCTTGATAAATTTATTGAGGAGCTTGCAGTTATAGGCACAATCACTTCAAAGGCAATCACCAGCGACGATATTACCGATTCATACATTGATGTTGAAAGCCGAATAAATGCCCTGGAAACCGAAGAAAAAACACTTCTGGGAATTCTTGAAAAGGCAGAAAACCTCAGCGATGTTATTGAGCTTCAGGACCGACTTTCACAAGTCCGTGCTGACCTTGAAAGCCTTAAAGCGCAAAAGCAAAGCTACGACGGTATGATTTCGTATTCAGGGGTTTCACTTGAAATCAACGAGGTTGAGCGGGTTGTGGAAAGTGATGACACCTTCCTTGGTGAAGTGAAAGAAAAGCTGATGAATAACCTCTATGATTTGGGTGATTTCTTCCGTGAGCTTGCCATTAACCTCATTGCCGCTTTGCCCTATATCGCAATAATCGGCGTGGTTGCAGGTGTTGTGATTGTTATTGTTAAAAAAGTAAGACGAAGATAAAAATAAAAGCGATGAAAGTCTAATCTTTCATCGCTCAGACTGCTGACAAACCCTCGTTTCAGGAATGATTCGAGGGTTGTTTTTTTGAAAATCAAGTAAAAATAGCAATGTATTATCCACAACACATTGCTATTTTTTTTATATTCTGTGCAGCAGCCGTGAGCAGACATTGT
>JAFTWE010000013.1 GCA_017465465.1 Clostridia bacterium
AGGAAAAAGAGTGAAACTTTTAAATGCCGATGAGGATGAAAGACTTATTGAAGATTTAAAGGTTTTGAAAGAAACATTAGACGAATATCCGAAAGTGATATTGCGTTTTGATAATTCACTGTTTTCAGCAATTGTAGATAAAATCGTTGTTGGCAGTGAGAAAACAGTAATGTTTAAACTGAAAGGTGGCTTACATCTTGAAGTTAGAATGGCAGAGGTGATATAGATGGCAATACGAACAACACTTTACGGTTATCAGGTGAAAAACGGAAAAACAGTTATTCACAACGAAGAATCAGAAGTGGTAAAGAAAGTGTTCTCTTTATATGTTGAAGGTAAAACACTAAATAGTATTGCTTCTATGCTTACCGATGAAAACGTTGCTTATTTTCAAGATGAAGTGAAATGGAATAAGAATACCATTAATCGAATGATTGAGAATGAGAAATATATGGGTAATGAAGTTTATCCTATGATTATTTCTCCCTCGTTATTTAATCAAGCCAAAACTGTGAAAGAGAGAAAATCGTGTAAACAAGAAACGCATACACCGGAAGCTGAATTGTTCAGAGAAATAGCAGTATGTGGTAAATGCGGCAGCAGATTTAAAAGGGTAAACACTTGGGGTACACGGGAAAAGTGGATGTGCTCAAAAGGATGTAAGTGTTCGATTTATATTGACGATGCAATTCTTGAAGATGCAGTTACAGGCAATCTGAGTATGGTTGTAAAAAATCCCGATTTGCTCAATGTTACTGCTGATTCTCAATATATGCCGACAATAGATGTCACAAAAGAAGAAAATGAATTGATAAGGTTGTTCGAGCAGCCTAAGCTTAATTTTTCTGTTGTAGCCAAGTGTATTTTGCAAGGAGCAAAAGTACGGTTTGATTGTTGTGATTATGATAATGGGGAACTGACAGAAGAATTAAAGGATGAAATTTCTTCGATTGATAAAATTGATTACAGAATAATGAAAGAGTACATAAAGCAGATTAGAGTTCAACCTGACGGTAGAATTACTACTGTTTTTATAAATAATGCAAAAATAACGAATGGAGGAGCAGAAAATGCAAGTTAATTTAGAAAAACGAGTAACGAAAATTGAAGCAAATCCATTATTAATTAAAAATAACTCTGCAGCTACCAAACTTCGTGTTGCGGCATATTGTCGTGTATCAACCGATGAAGAGGAACAGTTAAACAGTTACGAATCACAGATAGCTTATTATACAGAAGCAATTGCAAAAAATCCAAGTTGGACATTTGCAGGTATTTATGCAGATGAAGGTATTACAGGTACGGTTACCTCAAAACGAAAGGATTTCTTGCGTTTGATGAGAGATTGCGAAAAAGGCAAAATTGATATGATTTTAACCAAATCAATTTCTCGTTTTGCAAGAAATACTGTTGATAGCCTCAGTTGGGTAAGAAAACTTCGTGCGATGAATATAGGTGTATATTTTGAGGAACAGGCAATTGACTCATTAAAAGCTGAGAATGAAATGCTTATCGGTTTGTTCAGTGTTATTGCACAGGCTGAAAGTGAGAACATAAGTGCAAATGTAAAATGGGGTATTCACCAAAGCATGAAAAACGGTAAGTTTTGTTCCAATTTCAGTTGTTTCGGATATAAGAGAGGGGCAAATGGTATTCCTGAGATAATACCCGAACAGGCAGAAGTTATAAAAATTATCTTTGATAGATTTCTTGACGGAAACAGTTTGGAGCAGATTCAAAGGTATCTGCAGGATAACGGTTTCGTAACATATAAAGGCGGAAAGGCTTGGAACAAAAAAGTAATTGATACAATACTTAAAAATGAAAAGTATGCAGGGGACTTATTATTGCAAAAGACATATTGTTCTGACCCTATAAGTAAAAAGACCAAAGTCAATAGGGGAGAGCTGCCAAAGTATCTTGTAAGTAACAATCATCCGGCCATAATCGACAGAGATAAATTTAACAGAGTTCAAATGGAAATTGCGAGACGAGGTAGTAAGCATAAGAAATCTTCTCATACTAAAACAGAACAGGGTAAATATAGCGGTAAATTTGCTTTATCTGAGCTTCTTGTATGCGGTGAATGTGGCAGTAATTACAAAAGAAACGGTAAGACAAAGAAAAACGGTGAACATCAATATTATTGGAGATGTATCAATCGTTCCGAAAATGGTAGAAAAAGCTGTTCTTCCATTGGCATTGAAGAAACAAAATTACATTTAGCAATTTGCAGAGCACTTAATAAAATGTTTGAAAATAAAGAGGACACGGTAAATCTCCTGCAAAGCAATTTGAAATATGCAATTACCGGAAGTGATGATTCCTGCGATGCTTATTCTCTTGAAAAGCAAATACTTAAATTAGAGGAAGAATCAGAACACCTTATGGAACTGATGGGTTCAACAAGTGGCGATGCTGAAAGATTCCTTAATGAAATAAAGAATAATTTTGAGCAAGTTAAGATATTGAGAGAAAAACTTCAAATTGCTAAAATCAGTGCAGAGTCAGACAAGGCAATTAACAGTGAACTTGAAAGACTTGAAAAAATATTTACCGATACGGATGTATCGTTCAATGAATATGATGATGTAATTGTCAGACGGTTGATTGAGTGTATCAGAGTTATGAAAGGAAATAAGATAATTGTTGTATTAAAGGGTGGATTTCAGGTTGAAGAAAACTTAATATGAGAAAAGGACTTTAGGTTGTTTTGTTTAAAATCTAAAGTCTTTTTTTGCATATACAAACAATCAATGATTTTGAGAAGAAAAAGATATTGACAAAAATATCCTGTGATGATATAATTGATATATAGTTTTGCAGGAGGTGCGAAATGGCTGTATATTTTTATAAACTTTTTGATAAATTGGCTGAGTTAAATATTACTCAAAGGGAATTGATGCAACGAATTGGAGCATCAAGTTCAACATTAGCAAAGATGCGAAATAATCAAACTGTAGCTCTTGATGTAATAGTGCGAATTTGTGATGAGTTAAAATGTGACATTGGTGATATTGTTACTTGTGTTCCGAAACAGACCGATGTTGAAGGCGTAAACAATAATGTAGACAGATTGAATTCAATAGCAAGAGCTGTTCTGAATGAGTTTATGAATAAAAACAACTTATCTCTCAGTGACATAGCAAAGACTACGAGTTTATCGTTGAATACAGTTAAGTCATTTGTAAATGGCAATAATATATCTGCGGCATCTCACGCAAAATTATTGCGACTTGGTGAGCGATATAATGAGTCTTTGGGAAAAGCATTTGGTGATCTGATGCCTGCTAAACCGAAGAAAATAATCTATTGTTATAGTTGCGGTAAACGAGGCAACAGGTGTTGGGCCGCTCAATCTCAGTGGAACACCGAGAAAAAAGAGTTTGAACATTATTGTGCATTTGGATTTGAGCAGTCTTTTGATGAGAACCAAAAACTTTTTGCTGTTCAGGAATGTCCACATCCGACAACCGGAAAAGAATTTGCACAAGCTCGGGAACAATATGAGTTTTCACTTAAAGGTGACTATGAATACATACCTGCAAAGGGAGAAATGGTGTAATATTATGAAAGCAAATGTATATAAATTTTTAATCGGTTATAAAGGCTATGAAGAAAAAATATGGCGTGAAGTAGAAGTTTCAGGTAATTATTTGTTATCAAAACTTGCTTACCTTGTTTTGGTTTCCTTTGATACTCTTGCCAATCATTTATTTTTCATTGAATACAACGGCAATCACTATGAAATAGATTTATGTGGTGAATGTGAAAAAGATAATAACATTGACCCCACAACAATAAGCCTTAATAAAATGGGACTTGAAATAGGTTCTGTTATGAAAATGGTTTATGATTACGGTTGTGAACAGGAATTTGTCATAATATTGAAAGAAATCTCAGATATGGAAAAGGGGACAAGTTTGAAATATCCGAGAATTGTTGCTGGACAAGGTAAAGGTATTCTTGATAATATGTTCTCTGATGACTTTGGTGAAGTAATTAAGCAGATTGATGAAAACAATAAATCTGAACAGATGTATTTATCACCAACGGGTGAATATGAGCTTTGGGATTATCGTGATTTTAATATTGATGAAATGAACAGAACGTTAAAATCAGACATTGAATCTGTACAAGGGGGATTTGAAGGTTAACGTGAAATCGATAAATAATGTTTTGGTTGCAGATATATGTTTAAATCTTGCGTATTGTTTAACTTTTTGCTTGTTAATATCTTGCGTACTATCGGAATAATTGCTATAATATAAATTGCGTACTGATGAAAGGAGCTTGTTTATGGAGATTAAACGAAAGATATATCAAAATTTATGTGAATGGAAAAAATCAGCAAATGGAACCAAAGCTTTGATGATAGAGGGTGCAAGACGAATAGGAAAATCTACTGTAGCCGAAGAATTCGGAAAAAAAGAATATAAATCATATATCCTTATCGACTTCAATAAGGCTTCGAAAAAGGTTAAAAACCTTTTTGATGAACTTACAAATTTGGATGTTTTCTTTCAGAGTCTATCACTTGAATATAACACAAGGCTGTATAAACGAGAAAGCTTAATCATTTTTGATGAAATTCAAAAATTTCCAAAAGCAAGAGAGGCAATAAAATATCTTGTTGCAGATGGACGCTATGATTATCTAGAAACCGGATCGTTGATTTCCATAAGAGAAAATGTTGAAAGTATAACTATTCCTTCCGAAGAACGAAAAATCAGGATGTATCCGCTTAGTTTTGAGGAGTTTGCAGATTATTTTGATGAAGGGATTTTACTTGAGTATATAGTCGAGTGCTTTGAAAAAAGGGAGCCGCTCGAAAGAAGTATGCACAATAAAGCGATGCGCCTTTTCAAGGAGTATATTCTTGTCGGTGGAATGCCACAGGCGGTGCTTGCGTATAAAAACGGAGGAAGGGACTTTGCTGCAGCAGACACAGAAAAAAGAGATATTCTTGCTCTTTACCGTGATGATATTAAAAAGGCTGCAAGAAGATATAATTCTAAAGTTTCTGCAATATTTGAAAATATTCCGGCGTATCTGTCAACCCATGAGAAAAAGATCGTACTGAGTGAAATTGATTCCGGAGCTACTTTTGATAAGTACGATGAGCCGCTCTTTTGGTTGGATGATTCTATGATATGTAATCTTTGTTATAAGTGCAATGACCCGAATGTGGGTTTTGCACTTAATAAAAATGAATCGGCTGTTAAGTGTTATCTTGGCGATACAGGGTTACTCGTCAGTCTTGCTTTTAGCGAGAATGAACTTGCTGAAAACAATTTGTATAAACAAATTATGGACGGAAAACTTTCAATAAATCAGGGGATGATTTATGAAAATGCTATTGCACAGATGATAACAGAAAAAGGAAAGAAACTATATTTTTATACAAGATATAATGAGAATAAGCATCGAAATGATATTGAAATAGATTTCATGCTTTCGAATGACAGCAAGACTAAGTTTAGAATTATGCCGATAGAAGTGAAATCTGCAAAGAACTATTCAACGGTATCTTTGAATGAATTTAACAAGGTTTATCATCAAAGAATCAGCGAGTCATACGTTGTTCATCCGAAGAACCTTTCGGTGGTTGACGGAATTATAAAAATTCCTCCATATATGTTTTTTGCTGCTTTTTAGTATTAATATATTCCTGTTTGTCGGATGATTCTCTATTTTCGGAATACACTGTTGAACTGAACGATATTATGATTAAATTCACAGTAGCAAAGGATAGAGTTTTTAAAGCCTGAACAGAATACTACCTACCCAAAAGACGATAAGGTAGGTGATAGGGTAGGAGAAAAAGATACCAATACTTAATCGCCTGAAAGAGGATCCTGGCTATTTTTATGCTCACCTTTCAAAATTATTAGATGTAAACAAAAAACAATTTCTGTAAAAATTAAAACACTAAAAAATAAAGGACTAATCTAAAGAGTAGAAACTACCCAAAATGGTTTTTGGAAACTTGGCTCATCCGAAGATTGGGAATTATTTATAAAACAGATTTCAATTTGAACTTATGGTTTGATTTTTGAAATCTGTTTTTTATCATATTTACAAGGTTTTTAATTTCATAATAGATTTCATTATTTTATAGATAAAATCATTTCTTTTTCGACAAACAGGAAGAAAAAACCAACGAAAATGCATATCCCATTGATGTTTTATTATGATTATATTAATCTATAAGAGGTATATAAAGTTTTGCATAAACAAAACTATTTTACCCATTTCTATTAAATTTACTGTGGATGATATTTATTTGAAGTGGATGTGTTGAGATTGTCATTTAAAACGTATTATGAAAATGAATGGAAAGTAAAACTTGCACGCCCTGAATACCAGACGATTGAGCGAAGATGGCGTAGCAGATGGCAGTTTGCGGCAGAGAATATTGAAGCAAATGCTGTAGTCCTTGATGTCGCTTGTGGCGATGGTGTGCTTGGCGAACTTTTAATGCAAGAAAAAAACTGCAAAGTATATGGAATTGATTTGTCAGACTACGCAATTAATCTTTCGAGAGAAAGAGGTGTAATTGCAGAGTATTGTGATATGTCTGAAGATAGATTTCCTTTTGAAGATAACACATTCGATTATATAACTATGCTCTGTTCAATTGAACATATTATTGATCCTGTACATGCAATCAGTGAAGCAAAAAGAGTGCTGAAACCTGGTGGCAAAATGATAATAACATTGCCTAATGCAGTGAATGTTAAAAACAGGATTGCATTCGCATCAGGTAAAGTCCCAATAGACCTTTTGCATATTAAACCGGGGGAGGGTATGCATATTCAGTTCTTTAATTATAAAGATGAATTTGAGAGCAGAATATTAAATAAAATTGAGGGGCTTACGATTGAAAAGAAAGTTGGAGATTTAAAAAATCCAAAGGCATATAGCGAAGGTTATCGAAAATTTTATGGTGCTTTAATTAAAGCATTTCCGAATTTGTTTAGCGAATATGTTCATTGGATTATAAGTAAAAATTAATGCATTGTTTTTTGAGTAACAATGTATGAATATAATACAGGAGGCTTTTATATGAAATTAATCAAAAATGTGACAACGGAATTGAGAGATTTTGGTTCGGGTTTGAAGTTGAAAATTCTTCTCGACAAAGTGACAGGTGCAAAAAATTTAGACTTGGGCACTGTTATGATTGAACCCAACTGCAAAACAAATATGCATTCTCGTACTTTCGAAGAAGTAATTTATATGCTGTCCGGTAAAGGCGAGGTAATAACAGACACAGGTGATGTTTATACATTGGATGAAGGAGATTGTATCCTTATTCCTCCCGGGGTTGTGCATTGTCACGCAAACAGTTCTGATTCGCCGTTAGAGCAGCTTTATATCTTTGCTCCTCAGGCAACAGACGACATTGAAGAATCATTGAGAAATCTTCCTATAATTAAAGATTAATAATAGGATTGATTCTTGCGATTTGTAATAATATAGCAATAAGTATTTTATCCCGTAGAACAATCTTGGTTAAGTTTGTGCTATGGGATAATCTGTTACAAGGAGGTTGAAAGTATGCATAGTGTTCAAGATACAATAGATGATAAAAATAGCAGTTGTTTTAGTGGCCGAGTAAAAATTATTGATAAAATGAAAGAGATTATCGACGATGAGAATCCGCATAACAAGTCAATTGTTAATATTTACGGGGTAGGTGGAATCGGAAAAACTACTATTCTTCGTAGGATAACGGATAATTATCGTGATGATGGATGTTCTACGGCTATAATAGATTTAAAAAATGGTAATGCTGATATACTGGATATTATATATGGGCTATACGACGAATTAGAAAAGAATTGTGTATTGACCTCCGAGTGCTTTGATACTCTTAAGGCTGTTTTGAAAGAAGTTGATGAGGCATCAGAAAGTTTTGTAAAGAAATATAATAGTTCTATACAAAAAGAAGGCGTTAATGCGTTTGTTAAGGACTATTTACCTTCTATCACTGATATCGTTGGTGGAGCAGTTGGTGAATCTGTAGGAGTTTCAATTTCAGTAGCAACATCAGGAATAGGTGGCATGTTAGGCGGAGGAATAGGTTCCCTTGTTGGTTTTTCGATAGGAAGTTTGATCTCGAAAATTATAGAGTTGCATAAACATGATGGAATAACGGCATTAAATAGGATTGGGTTAACAAAAAATGAAATCGATACATTTGTTAATTTTAAATATAATGTTAAGGAAACCTTTATTGACGGATTGAACAAACTTTCAGAGGAGTCTACTGTGATTTTAGGTTTTGATACTTTTGAACGGGTTCCTTTTAATATTGAAAATTGGTTATCGGTAGATTTTATTCCAAAATTAAATTTTCAAGTTAAAATCATAATATCGGGTAGAGATAAGTTGTTAAATGGAAGTACTTGGTTTGATTTAACATCTAAAATTGCTTCAATCGAGATTGAGCAGTTTAGTGAGAAAGAGGCTAAAGAATTCTTAGAGAGAAAGGGTATTAGTGATACTGACAGCATAGAGTGGATAATAAACATTTCAGGTTGTTTGCCGTGGGCAATAGCTTTATGTGTGGATTTCTTTGATGAACAAATTGATACTAGTGAAAAAATTGACTATAAGTTAATTGACAGAGAAACTATTGGTTATAAAGTTGTAGAGAGATTCCTAAATCATATTGATAATGCAAAACTAAAAGAAGTTATTCAATTTTGTTCAATAATTAATTGTTTCGACTTTGAGATAATACAAGGATATTTTAAAGAAGTTCCTCCTGAAGAAATGAAACAATTATTTCAAGCTGTTTGTAAATACTCATTCGTTCGTCATTTAGGAAGTGGTAAATATGCTATTCATGATGTTGTATCAGAGTTCTTAAATCAAGATACAAAGTGTTATTATATCGATAAATACTACAGTTATAATTCATATTTATCAACATATTATCAAGAGTTAAGTCGTAAAGATGTTGAAATCGGAATTAGAGCTAAGTCATATTGGTATTATTTATATCATCTTCTAAATTTAAATGAGGAAAATGGAATAAGGCAACTTGAATTATGTATGCATGATTTATCCGAATTGCCAATTGATTTGTTTGAAGACTATTTTTATAACGGTATCTCCAATTTTACTTTTTATACGGAGAATGGAAAATTTTTAAAAAAGTATGCAGAAGCATATTTAATGACTATAAAAGGAAAATGGGATTTGGCGGAAAAAGCTCTGAATAATTTGGCCTATACAAAGAATCCGTCAGTTTCGGATACAATAAGAGAATGTGCCAAAACATCATTGTCTGAAATTTATTTGGGACAAGGATTTTACGAAAAAGCCAAAAAATTACTTGAAGAAATTCTTAAAAACAATGATTCCAGTTATGAAACGAGAAAAATCAGAAAGACTGGTTCAAAGTTGTGTGAGATTTATGCTATTCTCGGAAAATACAAAAAGGGTGAGCAATTAGCAATTGAAATTAAAAATAAGTGTGATGAAAAAAAGGAAATGGTTGGTTTGGGTTGGGCCTGCAAATCATTGGGAGATATTTATAGATTGTGGGGAAAAAGCCAAAAAGCCATTGAAGAGTTAAACATTGGATTAGAAGCTTTCGTCTTTGAAAAAGATGATTACGGAGAAGCAGTTATTAGAACGCAGTTAGCTCGAAATTATATACATATTGGAAGGTGGGACGATGCAGAAAGTGAGTTAGATAAATCAGAAGAAATATATAAAAAATATAATTATAAATATGGTATAGCGAATTGCAAACTCTTTAGAGGTAACATTTTTAGATTAAAAAGAGATTGGACAAATGCAAAAAAATGGTATGATATGGCTTTAACTGAACATAGAGAAATGAAATCAGACAGAGAAATAGGTCCATTATTAGGTAGTCTTGGATTAGTGTACTACAATTCAAACGATCCTATTAGTGCAGAGGTCTATTTTGATGAAAGCATAGAAATGAAAAATTCTCAGGGATATGTTCGTGGCGTTATGATTACTGAAATGTACAAAGGTGATTGTAAGTTTGGAAATGGTGATTGGGAAGCAGCACATAAACAATATGAAAAAGCTAAAAATCTCATAAAGAAATCCTATCCGATATATGTAAATTCCGAACTTACAGTTAAACTATGGATTTGTGATTTGCTGCGTGATGGACTTACGGATGAATTGCAGACTGAATATGAGAATTTAAAAAGAACTCTAACTAAGTATGAATATCATAATCTCATTGCACAACTTGAATACTATTATTGTGTTTTAAATAAACACGAAAGAGTAGAAAAAACAATTGATTTAATGAAAAGATGCTTAGTTGCTGCAAGGACTTATAATATAGAGGAGTATCAATATTACTTTGACCGCATATTAAACGATATACATGATAAGTATTCTGCTGATGAGATTGATATGATCAAAAAAATATTAAACAGTATCATAATCTGAATAAGTTTAACAGGCTTTAAAATCTATAACGTAAATGTTTGGTTTTTGAAGTCTGTTATTCTGTTTAATGAGAGATATTGTTTGTTTTTGAACTTGTATTACTTTAACATTATGTGTATCAATATATAGAATATTGTGTTGAAGTATGATATACTTGGGATAAGGATGTGATGAGATGTACACAATAACGGATTTTGATGAAATATATGATTATGCACATATGTGGAATTGGGCACCGGATTGGTATATGGTAAAGCAAATATATACTGCATTTCCTGATTCGTACTCAATTTTGACTCCTTTTGCTTATACTTATTTGGAGGAATTAATACGTTCAACAACATCAGAATATGGGATGCCGTTGTTGGATCGTGAGGGGAAGAAAAATAATATAAAGGTTGGGTTAAAGCTTGTTAACCTTGCAATAAAAGAAAATTCAGAGAATCAGGAGTATGTTGAATTACTTGAAAAAGCTAAAAAGTACTTTAAATATGATTATGATGATCCTCATGAAGAAAATGGTCGTAACAAGGTTTTGCATGGGCATCTTCATCCAAGATTCTGGAGTAAGGAAGATTTTGAAAAATTAATACATGATATAGCAGAATTATCGCCATTTGCAGGTTTTTAATTTGAAGTATATCTATTTGTAAGGACATATTACTATTGAATCTAGATTGAAATTTGATCAAGAAACTATAGGGTGTGACTAATCAAGTTGAAATATATTGAAACATTAAAAATATAAAAAATTATAATATTTTTAGTTGATGAAGTGTAGCCATAAATGGAGTGGATAGTAAAAATGAGCGAGTACAGTTTGGAAAAATCATCGTTATATAATATTAGAGTAGTTAAAGATATTCCTATCGTGATTTTTGATGAACATAATATGGCGTTACCCGTGTGGGGTACGTATAGTTCGAGAATGGGGCGTTCTTTAAATCTAGTGACATTTGATACACATACGGACACTCATCCGCCATTCAATGCGTATCTTTGCGAAAAGAATATTACTCGTGAATTAGGTGCTTCTGTATTGCAGATGCCAACAGTTAAACAATTGTTACAGGATTGTAGAATTAGTTTAGAGGATTTTAGTTTTGAAGACATATATAAATTAAGTTGCTCGTATGTTAAAAATTCAGAACAAATACTTACTGCATACGCTATGGAATATTTAGAATCGTATACTGTAATCCATAGAGACAGTGCATATGGATACGAAAGAGATGATAGATTAAATGGTTTGAATGCTAGATATATATGTGCTGGTAATGTTTCTAATAAAGATTTAGAGTCTGTTTGTATGCCTGTTGCTTTAGATTTTGATTTGGACTATTTTCGTAGTGAAAGCGATATGGACAAAGAGTTCTTTGAGAAAATTAAATCACTTATAAAAAATGCATCAGTTATAACAATTGCAAGAGAACCAAGGTATTTTGAATCCTCCAAAACTGATGAAAGTTTTTATATTGACGAAGCAGAAGAAAAGTTAATATCTAATATATCAAATGTTTTGAATGAATAACTCTGTTCTAATAAAAATTGAAAGGAAGTAAAAATAGATGTTTGTTTCGGCACTTAAACTGTACAATTTCAGACAATTTAAATCGGAAGGTGAACATCCTGGACTAGATATCACATTTCACACGGGGCTTAACGCCTTAATAGGAGAAAATGATTCAGGAAAAACAGCAATTATAGATGCGATTAAACTTGTTTTATTGACACAGAGCAATGAGTATCTTCGCCCTACAGACGAAGATTTTTATGTTAGCAGTGATGGCACATCAGCATCGGAATTCGCTATTGAGTGCACACTTGAAGGGTTTTCTCAAAATGAAGCAAAAAATTTTGTAGAATATCTTTCTTTTACAAAAGTTGACGGAAATATATTATATTCTATGAACTTATATTATCGTGCATGGAAAGAGAAGAATAGGATTTATTCTGAACTTCGAGTTGGAAGTTTAGTTGATGGGGTTTTGTTAGATGGTAAAGCAAGAGATTTGTTAAGAGCCGTATATTTAAAACCACTTAGAGATGCAGAACGTGAGATGAGTTCTGGTAGAAATTCACGAATTTCTCAGATATTGATGGGACATCCGGTATTCCAAGATAAAGATGCACATAAACTTAGAGAAATCATGCGTGAAGCGAATAGCTCCATAGAAAAATATTTTTCTGAGGATGATGGTAAGGAAATACTACAAACAATTAGACAAACTCTTAATGATTTCAATGTACAAGATTCAGCAACTACTGCATCTTTCTTGACATCTGATATTCAATTAAAAACCATATTAGAAAGCCTTTCATTAAATGTTTCAGATATTCACCCCGGTTTAGGAGAATTAAACTTATTGTTTATGGCAGCGGAACTTTTGTTGCTAAAACACGATGATAATGGAGGTTTAAAATTAGCACTTATAGAAGAGTTGGAAGCTCATCTCCATCCTCAAGCTCAACTTAGATTAATTAATTTTCTTCAAAATGAGTACAATGAATCCGGTTCACAAATAATCATATCAACGCATAGTCCCATTTTGGCTTCAAAAATCAACATAAAAAACATAATACTTTTAAAAGATGGCTGTGGCTATGATTTATCATACACAAAAACGGGATTGGAACGCGGGGATTATCTCTTTTTACAGCGTTTTTTGGATGTTACAAAATCAAATTTGTTTTTTGCTAAGGGTATTATTATGGTTGAAGGAGATGCGGAAAACATTTTAGTTCCCGTTATAGCAGAAATTTTAGGTTATCCTCTTGAAAAGTATGGGGTTTCTATTGTGAATGTAGGAAGTACAGCCTTTCTTAGATACTCAAGAATTATGATGCGTTCGGATGGCACTACGGTTCCAATACCAGTATCAATAATCACTGATTGTGATGTAAAACCTTATGAAAAAGATAACGAAGAAATGGTTTTCCCTGATAAAAGCGAAGAATATGCCGAAGCGATTAAGAAAAAGATGGAGAGATATGATATAGGAACAATTAAAAGTTATGTTTCACCTAAATGGACTTTGGAATACTGTTTAGCATTAAGTTGTTTGGGAGACGAATTTCATAAGGCAATACATTATGGTAAAAAGATAAAAAATAGCAATAAATACTCCTTAACTAATAAAAAAATTCAAGAAGCAGACATGGCAGTAACACAAGAAACAACTGAATGGGCTGGATTGTCAACCGATGAAAAAGCAACACGTATGTATTGCCTTATGTTAGATAACGACGATAAAAGTGGTTTAAAAGCAATCGTAGCTCAATGTATGGCTTCAATATTGCGCTGGGAATGTTTAGAAGATCCACAAGATGATAAAAAAGAAAATCTGTTTGATATTGATTTGTTTCAATTTAAGGTATCTAACGAAAAAATTAGTACCCTCAAAGAAAAAATTGAAGAAGACGAAAGTTTAAGGTATATCGTTTCTGCCATAAAACACGCTGTTGGAGTAGAAAGTTAAATAAGGAGAATGGATATGAATTCTATTCAAGTGCAAAATGATGAAATCGAAATAATTGAAAAACTGCTTTTGCCAGAAAGTGCACATTTTCCTGACGATGCTAAATCGGTTATTAAGTGTTGGGAATCTACAGATGTATCTGCTTGTCCCGGTAGTGGAAAAACAACGGTTCTATTAGCTAAGTTGAAGATTCTTGCAGATAGGATGCCACTTGATAATGGAGAAGGTGTTTGCGTTCTTTCGCACACTAATGTAGCGGTGAATGAAATTAAAACACGATTATCTAGTTGTGCAGACAAATTACTTAATTATCCTAATTATGTTGGCACCATTCAGTCTTTCATAGATTTATATATTGTAAAGCCTTATTTGAAAAGAAAAACAACTGCTACATTACAGGTGGTTGATGACGATGTTTTTTCTTTTCATTTACTTTCACTTATTTATAAAACAAATGATTATCCTCAGTTGCGAGGCCTTTTGAAAAACAATTTTAACAAGGAAATTTATCCTACTATACTTGATATGGTAAAAAGCTTATATTTAAAAGATGAAGCACTATATCTTGGACGACAAGCAAGACCACTTGCGGGAAAGGGAACAAAATCCTCAACACAATATATACTCGCTATTGAAAATTTGCTGAAAAATGAAGGTATGATACGTTATAAGGATGCTTATCGATATGCTGAAGAAGCAATTGCTGAATTATCAGATAAATACGTAGAACTTTTCAGCAGGAGATTTAAATATGTTTTTATTGATGAATATCAAGATTGTGATGTTGTCCAGCGCAGAGCATTAGATAAAATTTTTGATAAGACAAAGGCATGCGTTTTGCATATAGGTGATCCGGACCAAGCTATATATAACTCTGATGTTGTAAATCAAGAAGACTGGACTCCTAGTGAGTCGGCGTTATCAATTGCGACTCCTAATCGGTATGGTCAGCAAATCGCAGATGTTATTAATCACCTGAAAAAAAGAGAAGGAAATATTATTTCTGCAGAGTCGTTAACTTCGTGTAAGCCAACTTTAATTGTTTTTGACGATGGCACTAGAAATAAAGTCATAAATACATTCATTGATATTCTTAAGAGTAATGACCTTGTAGCAAGTGATGGAATATACAAGGTAGTTGGTGCAGTAAAGAAAAAAAGTCTAGCAGGCTTAAAAATTAGTGATTATTGGGAAGATTTTGATCCTAGTGGGAAACATACTAGCGAAAATAATTATTGGAATTATATTCAAACAATCACAATGTCATTAGAAGAAGGTAAGGGCTATTTAGCAGAACTGAATATACGAAAATTATTATGTAAGATACTTAACTATTTAGGAAAGAAATACACCATTCATTCAATAAAAGAAAAGTTGGACAACACCCATTTTGAAACATATAAGATGTCTATTCTGAAAATATTTGAGTTATCTGAATACACCAAAGATATTGTAGATGATGAAATAAAAAACATGGTAAATGCATTGATTCCTAGTGCAAATGGTGCCAAGAGTGTTTGGGATGAATTGCCGAAATATTTTCTTGAAGACATATATTCATGTGATAAAGATATTAAGCATCACAATTCAATGTATGTTCCTTCGGACAACATTACTATTCAATTTGATACTGTTCATGGTGTAAAAGGAGAAACACATGATGCAACTCTATATCTAGAAACCGAAAAAGGTGGTACTTCTGATATAAAAAAGGTTCTACCATTCTTCATTGGGGGTAAGCCAACCAAAACAGCTGATTATAGTAGAAAATGTGTTTATGTTGGAATGAGCAGACCTAGAAAATTATTATGTTTGGCTATACATAAAAAAACATATGGAATTAGCAAAAATACTTTTGATACATGGAATGTAATTGAATGTGAATAAATAACGTAATTTGGAGATATAAATATGGAAGAAAAATTAACACTTCAAGATTTATCAAAATCAGGAAAAACATATTGGAGGTTTTCACAGTCTGAAAAGGGCAGAAGTCAGGAAAGCTGTTTTGCTGAATATTGGCCAGGACATATAACAGTTGCAGAAATAGGAGAAAAATTGTCATTTGTATCAGAAGACACAATAGCACTTTGTTTTATGTATGGTGACAAATTGACAAAATTAAATTTTGATATTTCAAACGAAGAATTTCAAACAATTAGTGATTGCGAAGTTGAATATATAGGTCTTGTGTTTGGAGAGTATAGAAGTGAAAAACTATTAACCGAAGAAGAATATTCGCTAGAAGATTTAGATACAATTAAACTAATGTTTTCTATGGTTAAAGGTGATTGGCAAATATCAAGAATATTTAATTATAAGAATTGTAATGGAGATGGTTTTGTTGAGTTCTTGAAAAAATTTAGATTTGATGAATCTGCTTCAATGGTGAGTTGTTTGAAGAAAGAATTTGAAAAAAACATTTACATTTCAAAAGAAGAAATTATGAATCTGATTGAAGAATATATTAATCAAAATGAATGAGTTTAAGAATGCAGCAACACAAAATCATCGAAATTTACAGTTTGATTTTCGTTACATAGAGACATCTATTGTTGCCAATTTGGCACCAAACACTGAAATCCCTTGAGAAATCAAGGGATTTCAGTGTTTTTTTACTCATTTTTTTGTACTTACTTCCTATGGCAACAATTCGTGTGTTTTTACCGTTCCATAGGACTTGAACCAATGAATTTGTTAAAAATTGAATATTCCCGTACATAAGACCTATTTTTAAGGAAGATTAACTTCTGAAAAAATAGGTCTTTTTTTTATGCCTTAAAACCCCTACCTTATATCAACAAAGTTACATAGCCGTTACGAAAAAAGTAACGGCTTTTTTAGTAAAGGAGGTAAACCGAATGATTACAACAGCAATCATTTATAACATCGGTAGAGGTTTGGCATTTAATGTTGTGCTTCCTCTTTGGTATGTGTTCAATCAGATTATCGGCATTTAGTTTGGTTGAGAAGAAACATTTCTTTGAAAAGGAGGAATGTAATGTCGCAAATATTCGCACATGAATATTAGCAATTAACTTTAGGAGGTATGCACTTGAATAATTGCAAAGTAATTGCAATCGCAAATCAAAAAGGCGGTGTAGGAAAAACTACAACTGCAGCAAACTTAGGAGCAGGACTTGTACGACAACAAGAACTGTTAGATAGCCTTAATTATGTAAGAAAACTTAAAGCTATGGGTATAGGAGTTTTCTTTGAAGAACAGAATATTGACACGCTTACCACTGATAGTGAGATGTTTATTGGATTGTATAGTGTTATGGCCCAATCTGAAAGTGAAAATATTAGTGCGAATGTAAAATGGGGCATTCAGCAGAGAAGAAATCCTATCAGCAGTTAAGGCTACATTGGAATATGCTGTTTCAGGAAACAATGAAAATCTCGATAGATTTAATTTGGAACTTAATATTAAGCAGCTACAGAATGAAGCAGATGAACTTATGACAAACGCAATATCAACAGGAGGAGATAAGGAACGATATTTTGAAGAGATTGAAAAAATCTATTCAAGAATTAAAGCATTAAGAGAAAAACTTGATTCATTACAAACTACTGTTATTGAAGCGCCTGAATGTAATAAAGAGATTAAAAGAATTGCTGAATTTTTAGAAAATGAAGCTTTTGAAATGGAAGAGTATGATGATACAATAATCAGGCGAATTGTTGATTGCATAAAAGTAATGAGCGATAAAACAATAGTAATAATACTTAAAGGCGGATTTGAGATAACCGAAAAGCTGACATGATAAATTGAATAAATGAAAAAGGGTATCGAATAGAATAGTATATTAGAACCCAAAAACAGACTTCCGCTGATACGCAATGTGTGCAGCAATGAAGTCTGTTTTTCTTTTACTGAGCCATAATACTTGGCATTAATTTATTAATAAAATCGTTTTGAGAGTATAAGCTGGAAGAAATTTATAGAACTAACTATAAAACTGAAACAGATATTAAAAAGAGAATAAACAATTTTATGAGCTTTTATAATGTAAAAAGATAAAGCTTAATTTTAAAACATTGGACATCGGATAAATGGGAACAAAAAATATTGGAATAAAATTAATCGTACATAATCGAACAGTTTTATGCACAAATATTAATAATACAAATTGTGTTGAAAATGATAAAAAATAACTGTGATAATTTCACTTAATATCAAAGTTTTTCGATATGATTTTTTGGTTCCAATCCGGCAAGAATAGCCAAAAAATTCCGTTCACGAGAGTGAGCGGAATTTTTTACTTATTCACTATTCACTCTTCACTAAAAAGTTTTTGTGAACGGAATTTCAGGTAAGAAGTAAGAGCGAATAGTGAAGAAGTATATTGTAATTGGGGTCGATTCCCTCAAACAGAAACTCTTGAGAAATTAAGGGTTTCTTTTTATGTCTAAAATTTATGTTAAAGTTAGGATATCCTTTTCAGGATTTGTAGGACTCGAACTTATGATGCTGTTATTGATTTTTTTATGAAAAAGAGTATAATTATACTCAGGGGTGATTAAATGAAAGTAACCGATAAAATTGTCAAATTCAGAATTCAACCTTATATACAAGAAGCATCTTTGCAATTTATAATGGATTTGATTGTTATTGTATTAGTAACAGTTGTATTTGTTGTTGCAGATTTTCCTGTGGTTGCTTGTGTTTTATTTGATTTACTTTATTTTACTGTTGCGGTTATTTTTCATTATAAAACTTTAATTCAAGCAATTTTAGATAGAAACAAGAGGGATTTTGTTACTGAAAAAATAAGCATAAAGCAGTTTAAAGAAGAGTTTTCTTTTGCAGGTGACCGTATGGGTCATAGTTATATTCGAATTTTTTATCCGAAGGAAATGTACGTAGATAAATATAAATTCAACATAATTAATGATAAGGGTGAAGAGAAGAAACTCCGAGCCGTAATGTCGTTTAAGCGGACATTAAAGTTTATTGTTTTTGACAAAAATGAAATTGAATACTTGAATGTAACATATTTAAGAAAATCAAAGATAATAATCTGTTTCGATATGATAGAAGATATTGATAAAATTCCAAGCAAAAGAAAAAGAGCAGAAATTGAAAAGGCAATCAATTATATTAATAAGGCCATTTAATTACGAGGGCTCAAAAAAGGGGTAGAAATACAAAAAAAATTCCGTCACAACAGTGAACGGAATTTTGTCTATAGCAGTTTAAATTTATTTTTCTCAAATTCCAACAGTCCCTCATCACGCATTTTGCAAAGCTCGTTTGACATAGCACTCCTGTCTACAGATAAAAAATCTGCAAGCTGTTGCCGATTAAAAGGAATAATGATAAATGAGTTGTTTTGCCGTTTTGCCTCTTCAGATAAATAAGAAATTAACTTTTCTCGTGTAGAACGCTTGGACATGTGTCTGAGCTTTTGCACGAGTTTTCTGTTCTTTTCAGAAATTATAAAAAACATATTCTGCACTACCAATGAATGAAATCTGCAGGAAGACGGGCAAGTGGTTAAAATTCGCTTAACATCAAAAAAGATAACAATATTGTTTTCTAAAGCAACAACATCGTTGAGCAAAACTCCGCTTTCAGGCGCAACATAAGCCTCGCCAAACATTTCTCCAACCGAAATCTGACCGAGAATGCTTCGGTTGCCCCAATAATCATCATTCTGAATATGCAAAGTTCCTTCAACCAGAACAGCAATATCCCTTGAATTTTCACCTTGCTTAAAAACATATTCGCCCTTTTTATAAGTGCGAAGACGAGCGTCAAGGCAAGTGAGCATTGATTCTATTTCTTTTTCGTTTACACCTGCAAACATCTTAGTGCTTTTGAGAATTGGAATATATTTTTTCATAAAAAACTCTTTCTGTTGTAAAAACAACCGATTTGCTTTAGCTATTTTATTATAATATAGCCGTAAAATCAAGAGAGGAGTAAACTATATGATAAGGAAAATTATAAAAATTGATGAAGAAAAATGTAACGGATGCGGTGCCTGTGCTGCTGCTTGCCATGAAGGCGCTATTGAAATGATAAACGGTAAGGCGAAGCTTGTTCGTGAAGATTATTGTGACGGACTTGGCGATTGCTTGCCGGCTTGCCCTGTGGATGCAATTAGTTTTGAAGAAAGAGAAGCTCCCGCTTATGATGAGGCTGCGGTACTTGCTGCAAAAGAGAAGAAGGAATCAGCACCTCTTCCCTGCGGTTGCCCCGGCACAAAATCAAGGGCTATCCGCCGAAACGAAAATGCTTGTGCTGTTCCCGCAGTGCAGGCAACAAGTCAGCTTATGCAGTGGCCTGTGCAGATTAAGCTTGTTCCTGTGAACGCACCTTATTTTGACGGCGCAAATCTTTTGGTTGCGGCAGATTGCACTGCATACGCTTACGGGAATTTCCACAATGAGTTTATCCGCAATCATATTACGCTCATAGGTTGCCCCAAGCTTGATGAGGGCGATTATGCCGACAAGCTCACTGCAATAATTGCAAACAACAATATCAAAAGTGTTACTGTTGTGCGTATGGAAGTGCCCTGCTGCGGAGGTATTGAGCAGGCTGTGAAAAGAGCGTTGCAAGCAAGCGGCAAATTTATTCCGTGGAGAGTTGTTACTGTCTCCACGGACGGAAGAATTTTAGATTAGTCTAAGGGTTATTGCTTTGAATGTTCAATCTCTAAAAGCTCATCTGCACTTATTTTGTAAAATTCACAGAGCTTTTTGAAATCTTCAATGGCAAGCTTTGCCCGTCGCTTTTCTATATGGTCGTAGCCTTGCTGGGATTTATTGATAACTTTGCCGACCTCTTTTTGAGAAAGGTCGTTATCAATCCGCAAGGCTATCAGTTTGTCAAGATAATCCATAGCTAACACCTCGTAAAAATCATACAATACTCGGATTTTGAGTGTTGACAATAACTCAAAGATTGAGTATAATGGTGATTGACCGATATTGACTTAGCCGGGTTATAGGTTTATTATGAAATTACATTATTTAAGGAGAGGGTAGGATGTCATTTTTTAACAATCGTGGAAATGCAAAAAACTTATCACCGAGATCAGAGCTTGAAAACAGATACAAAAGCAGTTTATCCAATCTTTTGCTTGTTCTCGTATTTTCTGCAGTAAACATAGTTTTACTCATAACAAATTCAAATACATATTTTCTTTTTTCAGCTTTTCTTCCGTATTATGCGGTGGATTGCGGTATGTATTTTTGCGGAAAATATCCTGCGGAATATTATCTTGGTGACGAAGTGTTTCTTGACCAATCATTTTTTATTGTAACCGTAGCTATTGCGATAGTGATGCTTTTGCTTTATCTTCTGAGTTGGATTTTTGCCAAAAAGAAAAAGGTTGGCTGGCTGTTTTTTGCATGAAATAGTATAATGATGGTAGACACAAAAAAGTGTCTGCCATCATTTTTTATGTTAGAATAGATGAAAAGGAGATGAATGAAATGGGAAGACCAAAAGGCGGAACAAACAGAAATCATAGCAAAGAAGAAAAATTAGCA
>JAFTWE010000042.1 GCA_017465465.1 Clostridia bacterium
AATGGAAATCAATGTTTCTACAGCAATAATCAACAGCATCTGCGCTGTGCTTTGCGTTGCTATCGTTGCGGTTTCAATTTCAGTTTGTGCAGGCAAAATTGCCGAAAACAAAATTGCAGTTGCAGAGAAGCTTTCTTCAGGTGCAGTAAGCGGTGAAGTTTCAAGCGATGACGGCTCTTATGTTGACAACTCAGGTGACGTTGCTACTGATGACACAGCTTCAGGCGATGTTGCAACTGACGACACAGTTGCAGGTGATGACACTGCTGCTGACACAGGCGCTCAGGATTCTACTGATGCTGCAGGCGACGCTCAGGGCGCAACAGATGCAGGCTCAAAGGCTCCTTCTTCAGTTGCTGATGTTCTCAAATACTACAACACAGCTACAAAGAAAGCAGTTGACAAAAAAGTTCTCTTTTCAAAAGACAGAATGTCTGTTGAAAAATCATACGAAGCAGGCGTAGCTCTCAAAACATTCAAAGGCCTTGTATATCAGTTTATGGGTGTTGGTGAAGAAAACAAATACACCGCAACCGTTACTAAGGAAGATACAGTTGACAGCTACCACAAGTTCCTTCAGGCTTCTTCACTTACAGCCGCTAATGTTAAAAACGCTACTTGTGTAGATAACAACGGCGTTTATACAATCACAATCCAGCTCAAAGACGGTTCAAGCTCAGTTCAGGGCGGCGCAGTTAAAGCAGCAGGCGGCACAGCTCTTGATAAGTGCGGTATCGCTCAGGGCGAAGGCGACAAGGGCTATTGGGACCACAAGAATGCTCAGAATGTTTATGACGCTATTGACGATGTTGCAGGTTCAGCTAACATTTCAGAGAGCTATTCAAATGCAGTTGTAACAGCAAAAATCAACGCAAAAACAGGCAACATCACAAGCCTTGTTGTTAAGTTTGACTTCAAGTTTGACATCTCAAATGTTATGGGTTCAAAGGGTACCGCAACAGGTACATCAACCGTAACAATGAAGGATTTCAAGTGGTAATTACATATTGAATATGTTAAGGGGATAGCGATTGCTATCCCCTGTTTTTTGTGGTAAACTATATTTATCAAAACCCGAAATAATCGGAGGTAACTATGTTAAAAATAGGTTGTCATTTATCTGTATCAAAGGGATTTTTGCCAATGGGCAAGGATGCCGTTAAAATCGGTGCAAACACAATGCAGTTTTTTACCCGAAATCCAAGAGGGAGCAAAGCAAAGGACATTGACCCTGAGGATATTTCTGCCTTTCTTGAATTTTGCAAAGAAAACGGGATTTCACATTTTCTTGCCCATGCGCCGTACACGCTCAACCCATGCTCCGCAAACCCCGAAACCAGAGTTTTTGCCAAAGAAACTATGGGGGATGACCTGAAACGCCTTGAGCTTTTAGGCGGATGTATGTATAACTTCCACCCGGGCAGTCACACAGGTCAGGGTGCTAAAACCGGAATTGAGCAAATTGTTGATATGCTCAACTCCATTCTCACAAAAGAGCAATCCACCGTTGTTTTGCTTGAAACAATGGCAGGCAAAGGCTCCGAAATCGGCAGAAGCTTTGAGGAGCTGAAAGCAATCATCGATAAAGTTGAGCTTAAAGATAAAATCGGTGTTTGCCTTGACACCTGCCATATTCACGACGGCGGTTATGACATCGTAAATGACCTTGACGGCGTAATCCAAGAATTTGACAAGGTTATCGGGCTTTCATATTTAAAGGCAATTCATTTAAACGACAGTATGAATCCTTTAGGCGCACACAAGGACAGGCACGAAAAAATCGGCAAGGGTTATATCGGGCTTGACGCCTTTGAGCAAATCATTAACCACCCCGCTCTTTGCAACCTGCCATTTTACCTTGAAACGCCAAACGAACTGCCCGGCTACGCCGAAGAAATAGAAAAGCTTCAAAAACTATTTACTTTTTAACATTTTTCAAGTAATATAATATGTGATTTTGTTTGATTGGAGAATCATTATGGAAATGTTTAAGCTTATCCCAACCGTTGCCGACTACATCTGGGGCGGCACAAGACTTATTGATGAATACGGTATCAAAACCGACAAAAACCCTGCGGCAGAGGCTTGGGTGCTCTCTTGCCACAAGGCAGGTCCTTCAACTGTTGAAGACGGTGAATTAAAGGGCAAAACTCTTCAGGAAATTTGTGAAAGCAATAAAGAAATCTGCGGAACAAACGGCAATAAATTTGAGTTTTTCCCGATTCTTATTAAGCTCATTGATGCAAAAAACAACCTTTCAATTCAGGTTCACCCTGACGATGAATATGCAATGCGTGTTGAGGGTGAATACGGCAAAACCGAAGCCTGGTATATTCTTGACTGCGATGATGACGCTGAGCTTATTCTCGGCTTTAACCGAGATGTAAGCGTTGAAGAATTTAAAGAAGCCGCACAGAGCGAAAAGATGCTTGACATTGTTAACAAGGTTAAGGTTAAAAAGGGTGACCTTTTCTTCATTGAAGCAGGCACAATGCACGCAATCTGCAAGGGCATTATGCTCGCAGAGGTTCAGCAGAATTCCAACACTACATACAGAATTTATGACTACGGCAGACTTGGCGCTGACGGTCAGCCGCGCCCCCTTCATGTTGACAAAGCCGCAGATGTTACCAACCTTTGCCCCCCTGTTATTCCCGACGCTTCAATGAGAAGGACCGAAGCTCAGGACGGCGGTATCAGAGCTGAGCTTACAGCCTGTGACCTTTTCAAGATGTATGATGTTAAGGTTTCAGGTGAATACGAAAGCTTTGCTGACGAAACATCATTTGTTTCTCTCCTTTGCCTTAACGGCAAAGCAAGCGTTACTTGCGGCAACACAACACTCGATATGGTGAAAGGTGAAAGCCTTTTCATTCCTGCAAACAGCGGTAAATTTACAATCAGCGGTAAGGCTGACTTCCTTGAAACAAGAATTTAACACTCAGATAAACTGCAACCGCTAAAGCTGAAAAATTATATCCGCTTTTAAAAAGAAGCAAAAATCCAAAGCAATAAAGCAAAAACAAAAAAGCTGCGCTGACAATTCTCAGTGCGGCTTTAATTTTTTCACTTTCAAAACGGATACTCAGCAAGCCATATAAAACATTATAGCCGTCGGTTGATTCAACAGGCAACAGATTAAAAACTGCCAGCACAGCATTTGAAGCGGTTAGCATCTGATTTTTAATTATAACCCCCAGAACCGCCAGAATGATATTTACAAGCGGACCGCCAAAGGCAATCACCACTTCTTTTATAGGTGAAAGAGCCACACAAGGAGCGCTGTCAATTCTCATTCCGTAAAGCCCTAACGAAACGCCCCTGACCTCACACCCCACCGCTTTCATACATAGAAGATGCCCCGCCTCATGCAAAATGCAACACACCAGCCCCAACGGAGCGTACCCCTCCGGTGACAGAGCAAATGCAAGGGTAACAAGAGCGGCAAAATACACGCTGATTTGAATTTTTTTGCCTTTAAAGGTAGTTGTCATATTCTGCCGTCTTTTCCTGTCAGATAGTCAAGGGGGTCAACATATTCACCGTTTTCTTTAACGGCAAAGTGAAGATGAGGGCCTGTGCTGTAGCCCGTATTGCCCGAAAAAGCAATAGTTTCCCCTGCCCTGATAACCGTACCCTCATTTACAAGAATCTGCGAGCAATGGCAATAAAACGTTTCGTTACCGTTTTTGTGAACAAGCCATATATA
This sequence comes from Clostridia bacterium, assembly GCA_017465465.1. Classification (GTDB taxonomy): domain Bacteria; phylum Bacillota; class Clostridia; order Oscillospirales; family Acutalibacteraceae; genus CAG-488. The sequence goes on from JAFTWE010000042.1 coordinate 3,710, forward strand.
ATTGCCTCTTATGGAATCGTTCCCTGTTTTGGTCACAACTCCGTCCCACGCGGCAGAAACACAAGTCCCCTCGTCCACCGCAATGTCAATAGCATTGTGAGTGTCGCTTTCACCACTGATAGGGTCAGTTCTGCCTCCGAAATAAGAGGTTATTCTGCCGTGGACAGGTGCAGAAATTTCTCCGCTTTCAGAAAAAAACGACATCACCGCCGCTATTTCCGTCTGCTCAGGCTCGGCTTTTTCCGCTTGGGTTGTTTCCTGCTCAGGCTCGCTTGTGGTTTCTTCTGCCGAGTGTTGAGTGGTTTCCTTTTCATAGGAAATTACCTCTTGTGTTCCATCCACATCAACGGGCTTGAGCACATATTCTGCAACCTCTTTAACACTGCCCCAGACCTGAGAAAGGCTGATATCAGTGAGCATAATTTCATTATATTTAGCTTTAATAGAAGCACCGCCGTCAGGGCTTAAGCGGCACACTCCGAAAATCAGCAACACCATAAATCCGCACACTAAAAACTGAACGGCCGTTATTTTAACAAAATAGTCAGCTTCTTTGTTTTTCTTGTTTGCGGTTGTCTTTTTCATATCCATAACTTCACCTCTCGGGATATATCTATGCCGAAAGGCGCAAAAAAATAACCGTCGGCTTTCACCAACGGTTATCAAATATAATCAAATCAGATTCTTGCTACGCCTGTATCTCTTGCTGCCTGAGCAACTGCGGCAGCAACGGTTGCACCGACTCTTTCATCAAAAGCCTTTGGAATAATGTATTCGGGGCAAAGCTCTTCATCAGAAACAAGTGAAGCAATCGCCTTTGCGGCGGCAACCTTCATTTCTTCATTGATATCACTTGCTCTTACATCAAGCGCACCGCGGAAAATTCCCGGGAACGCAAGCACATTGTTAATCTGGTTAGGATAGTCTGAACGGCCTGTGCCGACAACTGCGGCGCCTGCGGCCTTAGCCTCATCAGGCATAATTTCAGGAACAGGGTTTGCCATAGCCATAACAATGGGGTCTTTTGCCATTGAGCGAATCATATCCTGACTTACAACACCGGGAGCGGAAACGCCAACGAGAACATCTGCACCAACCAAAGCATCGGCAAGAGTGCCGTCGATGTTATTTTTGTTTGAAATTTCAGCCATTTCTGCCTGAGCGGAGGTCATACCCTCCTTACCCTTGCATACGATACCAAAACGGTCACACATAATAACATTTTTAACACCAACCTGAATAAACAGCTTTGCAATAGCAATGCCTGCCGAGCCTGCGCCGTTGATAACAACGGTTGCATCCTCAACCTTTTTGCCTACGCATTTAAGTCCGTTCATTAAAGCGGCTGAGCAAACAATTGCTGTGCCGTGCTGGTCATCGTGAAAAACAGGGATGTCCACTTTTTCTTTAAGCTTGCGCTCAATTTCAAAGCAACGTGGTGCGGCAATATCTTCAAGGTTAATTCCGCCGAATGAGCCTGCAATCATAGCGATTGTATTAACGATTTCGTCCACATCCTTTGAACGGATGCAAAGAGGGAAAGCGTCAACTCCGCCGAACTCTTTAAAGAGAACACATTTACCCTCCATAACAGGCATACCTGCCTCAGGGCCTATATCGCCAAGGCCGAGAACCGCTGTTCCGTCTGTGATAACGGCAACAAGGTTATGGCGGCGGGTAAGCTCATAGCTCTTGCTGATATCCTTCTGAATTTCAAGGCAAGGCTGAGCAACACCGGGAGTATATGCAAGAGAAAGTGAATCCTTGTCATTAACCTTTGCTCTTGCGGTAACTTCTATTTTACCCTGCCATTCATAATGGCATTTAAGGGCTTCTTTTGCATAATCCATATTAAAACTTCCTCCAAAATCAATCCCAAGGGAATTTGTAATCAAGTCCTAAATCATCGCGAACCTTGTTCATTTCTGCCTGAACAGATTCATTGATAGGCACACCGCTGTCCTTACGGCTGAGCCAGATTTCCCACTCTTTTTCACCTGCTGTGTATATACGCTCTTCACCGGGCATCTTCTTTGAAGCACGAACTGAACGGATGATGTCGCCTGCCTTTTTACGGGCAATATCTTCACCGAGGAAATGCTCTGTATCAATGGCAATAAAGTAATGTCCGAGGTGATACGGGCGGATGTTGCCGTTTTCATCCTTGCCGTCAAGGTCCTTACCGTAAGCACCGTCCTGAAGAATTGATGAGAAGAACTCAACAGCCATTGCAAAGCCGTAGCCCTTGTAACCGCCGAGTGCTTCACCGATACCGCCCAAGGTTGTGAGTGCGGCTGTGCCGTTACGGATTTTCTTAAGAGCTACACCTGCATCACCCTCAACAGGGTTGCCGTCGGTGTCAATAATTGTGCCGGGGTGAACATCTTCACCGATTCTCTCGTAATATTCAACCTTACCGTTCTGTGTGATTGATGTTGCACAGTCAAAGTTAAAGTCAAAATCCTCATCTGTGGGAACACCGATTGTAAACGGGTTTGTTCCGAACATACCCTCAACACCTAAAGTTGGAGCAACTGAGGGGCGGGCATTTGTACCTGTCATACCGATACAGCCTGCTTTTGTTGCCATTGTTGTGTAATAGCCTGCAATACCGTAGTGGCAGGAATTGCGAACAACAACCATACCCATACCGTATTTTTTAGCTTTTTCGATAGCCATTGTCATAGCTCTGTGGCCGATAACCTGACCCATACCGTTGTGACCGTCAACAACTGCGGTGGTGGGGGTTTCTTTTATAATATCGAAGTTAGTAACAGGGTTCTGAATACCTGCATTGATTCTGTCAATGTAAACGGGCTTGAAACGGTTGCAGCCGTGAGATTCAATACCTCTGCGGTCAGATTCAAGAAGAACATCAACAACGATTTCAGCATCGTCAGCAGGAACACCAACACCAATGAAAGCATCCTTCATAAAGTCGTGGGTTGTTTTCCAATCAAGTATCATTTTAGGCATAATAAAGACCTCCATCTTTAATAATTTATTTTATTATTCACAATCCGCCCAGCTTTTAGCCCTTTCAACAGCCTTGAGCCAATCGGCATAAATTCTGTCTCTTGTTTCAACATCCATTTCGGGAGTGAAAACTCTGTCAACCTCGCGGTTCTGTTCAATTTCATCAATATTTTTCCACACACCTACTGCAAGGCCTGCAAGATAAGCCGCACCTAAAGCGGTGGTTTCAACAGTCTTAGGTCTGTTAACGGGCGTGCCGATGAAGTTACTCTGAATCTGCATCATAATATTGCTTACGCTTGCGCCGCCGTCAACACGAAGCTCTGAAAGCTCAATGTCACTGTCTTTATTCATCGCAATGAGCAAATCCTTCATCTGCAGGGTGATAGATTCAAGCACCGCCCTTGCAATGTGAGCACGGTTAACTCCACGGGTAAGGCCCACAATACAGCCTCTTGCGTACATATCCCAATACGGAGCGCCGAGACCTGTGAACGCAGGCACAATGTATGCGCCGTTGGCATCGGGCACGCTTTCGGCAAGAATGTCACATTCCCTGGCTTCGGTAATCATCTGCAATTCATCACGAAGCCACTTGATAACCGAGCCTGCGTTAAAAGCACTGCCCTCAATAGAATATGTAATTTTACCGTCAAGACCCCAGGCTACACCCGTTAAGAGGTTATGCCTTGAGCGCACACGCTCTTCACCTGTGTTCATAAGCAGGAAACAGCCTGTTCCGTATGTATTTTTAGCCTGACCCGGCTTGAAGCAAGCCTGACCGAAAAGTGCCGCCGGCTGGTCACCGATTGCACCGCAGATAGGAACTCCGCGAAGAAGATTGATTCCGCCAACCTTATCAGGCGCCACAACTCCGTAAATTTCACTTGAAGAAACAGGAGTCGGAAGCATACACATAGGCACGCCCAAAACTTCGCAAAGATATTCATCCCAGCAAAGCTTGTCAACATCAAAAAGCATTGTTCTTGAAGCGTTGGAATAGTCCGTTACGTGAACCTTGCCGCCTGTTAAGTTCCAGATAAGCCAGGTTTCAACCGTTCCGAAAAGGAGCTGACCTGCCTCAGCCTTTTCTCTTGCGCCCTCTACATTATCGAGAATCCATTTAATCTTCGTACCGGAGAAATAAGCATCAATCAAAAGACCTGTGTGCTCACGGACATAATCTTCAAGGCCCCGGGCTTTCAGCTCTTCACAAAGGTCTGCCGTTCTTCTGCACTGCCACACGATGGCATTGTAAACGGGAAGGCCTGTGGTTTTATCCCAAATAATTGTGGTTTCACGCTGATTTGTGATGCCGATAGCCTTGATTTCTGTAGGGTCAAAGCCGCCGCTTGCAAGCGCCATAGACATTGACTGAAGCTGACTGCCGAGAATTTCCATCGGATTATGCTCAACCCAGCCTGCCTGAGGATAAATCTGCGTAAACTCATTCTGAGCCTTTGCTACGATTTCACCTTTTTCGTTGAAAATAATTGCACGGGAGCTTGTTGTTCCCTGGTCTAAAGCCATTACATACATAGGGAGAAAGCCTCCTTTTTATTATGAAATTGCTATATTTTTCATACAATATAATGTTATCCCTTTTGACCCGAAAAGTCAATTGATATTATGTAGATTTTATACATATATAATTGGAAATGTGCAACAAAAAGCAGACCGCTCAGGCAGTCTGCTTAATTTCTTTTTTTATTTCTCCTGCAAGGAGGGCACAGTTCTGGCGGTAGTAGGGCCAGACATATATAGCAGGTAAAACACCCGCACACAGCAAAATCCACGGAGTGAAGCTGAGCTTAAACAAAGCCGTTCTTTTAAGCTTGCCGTTCATAATTTCACGGCTCAGACGAATGGCTTGCGACGCCTTGATTTTAGGGTCAGAAACAAAAATATTCTGCGCTAAAAAGTATCTTTGAACCAAAATAAAGCGAAACAGCAATCCTACCGCTGTCAGCACAGCTCCGCCTACAATTCCGCAAAGGAAGAGGTTAAATTCAATTCCCGAATCATAGGCAAGATAGCAAAAGCTGAAAACAGTCAGTGCTCCCGGCAAAATCAAAATCAAGGTCCAGAAAAGCTTCCTGAAAAATATTGAAGCATAAAGCCCCATTGAACGCAAAGCTCTCTTTGGAGAAAACCAGTAAAGCACTCTGCCTGTGCGGTTTTTTCTTTGATAAAATCTGAACCATGCTCCGCTTCCTGACCTGAAAGCACAGCGAGCCAAGGCATAAATTGCCAATGATACAAAAATCACAGCTATAGAAATTATCGTGTTCGGAATAAAATAAGCTGCAACAACAGGCAATGCGGTAAAAAATATCAGCGTGCACAACGCAAAAAGCATAAACAAGCTTGATTTTCCGACACTTCCGTTAATTATTCCTTTTGTGAGAATTTTAATCTGCGAATTCTTCATAAAATCACCGTCCCAAGGTAAGGGTTGGCAATTTTTCCTATTTTATTCAACAAGCTGTTCTCCTTGCTCAGGAAAATCAAAGGTACGCATAAATCCGTTTTGCTCAATGCTGCTCACATCTCCGCCGATTACCGCACCCTCACAAACGAGAATATTTGCCTGAATAAAATCGCTGTCTGCTCCGTAGCCTGGATAATTTTTAATTGTATAAGTCCACTTTTTCGCAGTTTCGCCTGCATATTTTGTTAAATCAAAATTCTGTGAAAGCTGAAGTTGATTATATTTTTCATACACCTCATTAAACTCTGTGGGAATAATAACCTCTTCAATCTTAACAGGGTCCTCCTCTACTTCCCAACCAAATTGAGAAAGAAAAGCCAGCCTTTCCTCCTCATTTGAAGCCTTGAGGCTGATAGCCCCGTCATTTACCACAGGCGATTCCTGATTTGTTACAACAAAAGCAATCAGCAAAACGGCCGCAATAGCCGCAAGAATTATGACGAGCCTTTTTTTATTGGCTTTGAGAGAAAAAACAAACATAAAAACGCCCCCGAAATCTGATTACAACAAATGTATGCTCGACTTCGGAGGAATATTCTTAAACTTTCATCAGAATGGGCATTATCCCTGACTTGGTTATATCAATCACAGCGTAATTCCCGTCACGAATACTGCCGGGGTTTACATACCACACACCGTCAATATATTCAGTAACAGGATTGTGGGTATGGCCATATAATGCAATGTGAGCATTATGCTCCCTTGCCGCAGAAATCAAGCCTGTCAGCCCGTATTTTACAAATTCGGCATATCCGTGGGTGGAATAAATCACCTTGCCGTCGATTTTATCCACAGAAAAAGCAGGCAACATACTGCCCCAATCGCAGTTCCCCCTTACCCTTACGGCAGGAATACCAACGCCTGCATATTCAAGGTCGTGTTCACCGTCACCGAGATAAAATAAAATTTCGGCTGTAGGCTGGCGTTCAACAGCTCTTCTTAATTTCAGCGCATCACCGTGAGAATCTGAAATCACCAATATTCGCATTCATACCCAACTCCGTTTTACAATATAAATTATTATACCACCCGGGAGGTGAATTGTAAATGGACAAAAAAGCAGACAAACTCATAGAGGCTCTGAGTGCAAAAACACCCGATGAGCAAAGAAAAGCGGCAATGAATATGTTAGGCTCAATGAACCCTGAGCAAAGCAGCAAAATCAAAGAAATTATGGCAGACAAAGAAAAGCTTCAATCAATTCTATCTTCCCCTCAGGCACAGCAACTCATCAATAAACTGAAAGGCAAACAGTAATGGACAGCTTAAATGATATTCTTTCCTCCCTTTCACCTGAAGACATAAATTCTCTCAAAAGCATTGCCGACTCTGTTTTTTCCTCTGACGAAAAGCAGAAAGGCTCACCTGAGCCTGACCTTTCAGGCGGAATTTCACCTGAAATGCTGATGAAAATTTCAAACATAATGGGGGCAATGAATTCGGGAGGGAACGAGCGTTGCCGACTGATTGAAGCACTTAAGCCAAACCTTAGCCAAAAGCGGCAGAAAAAAGCCGACGAAGCTATGCAGATGCTTAAAATTCTTGATATTTTGCCTATGCTCAATTTACTTAACCCAAACGGTGATAGCAATGATAAACGGTGAAATTAACCGCGTGCAAAATCCGCTGAACAATATTCTCGGCTCTTTGGGCGGACTTTTTAAAGACAGCGATATGATTCTTATTCTGGCAATGGTAATTCTGCTCTCTCAGGACGGAGCAGACAAAATGCTCATACTCGCATTGCTTTATATTCTCAGTTGACCTCTTGACAGATAGTTTATAATGGTTACAGACTATTTTTCAGGAGGTTTTACCATGCCATATATTTATAAAACACAGGGCACCTGCTCATCACAGATTGAATTTGAGCTTGATGGCAACATCGTTAAAAATGTTAAATTTTCAGGCGGCTGCAACGGCAACCTTAAAGGAATTTCTTCTTTGGTTGAGGGTATGACTGTGGAAGAGGTTAAAGCAAAGCTTTCAGGCATCACCTGCGGATTTAAAAGAACATCCTGCCCCGACCAGCTCGCAAAAGCAGTTGAAAAGGCATATAACGAATAACAGACAAAAAGCAGTATCGGATTTCCGATACTGCTTAATTTTTAATATGTGCCGATTTCGTTATAGTAAATTGAAAGAATGGTTTCGTAAAAAGCGGTTTCGTCAATATAATATTCCGAATGCTTATCGTCACCCTCTACCATTTTACCGGGAGTGGAGAATGTGTCAAAATTTCCGCCCGCTTTTGTAACAAATTCAACTGCAAGGTAAGAAACATCGCTGAGGCTCACATTTGTGTAGGCATAATTCATGGCGGTGTTATAAATCTTTGTAATTGCAGAAATATCTGTTCCGATTTTTTCAACACCTGTTCTTGCAAAGGCTTTGATATACTGAGTCTGGCGCTCCATACGGTAAAGGTTAGCGTCAACTCTCTTATGGTCACGGTAACGGACAAATTCCATTGCTCTGTCACCTCTGAGCTTAACACTCTGACCCTCCTTAAAGGAGCCGAAGGTTTCGTTTGGTGTAACGGTAACTCCGCCGACAGCGTCGTTAAGCGCACCGATACCGTCAAGGTCAAGAGCGGCATAAGACTTAATCGGAATACCGAACATCAATTTTTGCAAGCTTGCAACAACATTTTCACAGCTTGTTTTTCCGCCGTCACCGTAAGCGTAAGCAAGGCAGACCTGAGTTTTTTCTACCCTTACGAAAGAGCCTTTGGTGTCATAAATATCCACTTCGGCAATGGTATCACGGGGAATTGAAAGAAGCTTTGTTGCACCTGTTGAGGTATCGAAAGCAACAATGATAATTGTATCTGCCTGACCGGCTGTACCGATAGTGTCGTGCTGATTGATTTCTTCTTCATCAATACCAAGGCAGGCTACTGATGTGATGTTTTCATTAAGGCGGTAGATTTTGCCGTTATACCTTACGGTTTTACCGTCTTCTTCAACCTCAGCCTCTTCAACGGCTTCAACGGTTGTGTCTTCATAGTCAAGAAGATTGTTCTTACCTGAATTTATCATCACAAACAATGTACCCACTGCAACCAAAGCAAGCAATAAAATAAAGATGATAATACCGAGAATTATTTTGCCCGCCGATTTTTTCTTTTTCTTGGGTGGCGGTGCAGACCTTTTTCTCGTTTGCTTCACTTCAGGCGTTGCTGTTGAAATCGCATCAAACTTTTCGCTGAGGCTTTTGATTTTTTCCTGAGCTTTTTCAGAATTCATTGAAGAAGTGGGGCTGTCACTGTAATAATAATCGCTGTGGCCTGAGCCGTGAGATGAGCGGTGATGATGTGAATGACCGCCTGAATGGTGACTGCCCGATGAATGATGATGGTGATGATGTGAACCTGAATGATGATGTGACGAGCTGTGATGTTGGTGGTGGTGGGAAGAGCTGTGATGGGAACTGCGCTCACCTGAACCGTGGGAATGATGCTCGCTGTATTTATCGTGATTGGAATTAGTTGGTGAGCTCATCTGAAATTAACACTCCGTTTACCAGGTACCTGTATGCAGGTTGGTTTGCAAAGCAGGTGCTTAAGGTTACAATTTTACTGTCTTTATCGAGAGTAATATCCTCTCTTGAATTAAACAACTCAAATTTCGGATTGAGAATGCTGTATTGGTATGAAAGGATTTCACTTTCCTGTGTGAAATCATAAACAGTTGTAATTCGTCTGTTATCATATTTTAAAGCAGAAACAATCCTGTAGGTGAATTTATGACCGGGAGTATAGATATAAAAATACTCGTTTTTGTCAAAAAATTCTTTATCTTCAAAATTATGAAGCATATAAAACATTGTATCGTCACGCATATTATGGCCGTATACACAGGTAACAGGGTCTGAAAAGTCCTTGGAGTTACAGGTGTTTGTAAAAATACAGCCTGCAAGAAGATACTTTTTGTAAATTGAGCGGCGGAGATAATAATCGTCCTGCTCATTTTGCAAAATGGGATAGTCAATAACGGTATTCGGCATCTGAATCCAGGCATAAATATCGCTGTTGACCTTTTTCAAGGCTTCAAAATCAATGGGATTTTCCACAAGCTGAGGAGTATTATCCTCTGCCTCAGGCTCAGCCTGAGAAACATACTGCTGTGAAAGACCGTCATAAATATTTTTTGCCATATAGTTGTTGTACCAGTTCCAAACAAGGTAAACAACACCTGACGCGCAAATAAGGAACAAAATAACAACCAGAACAATTATCAGCGCGCGCTTTGTTTTTTCACGGGATTCTTCGTAACCCATATTTACACCCCTATCAAAACAAAAAAGCTCCGTTAAGACAGAGCTTTTTCATCGGTTTAAAACGCAATTATTTAATCTTCTTAGAAAGAACAATACCTGCTGCTGAGCAAGAAACAACTGCTGCGATAGCGCCAACCTCTGCCATTACAGAATAACCTGTGTCGGGAGAAACTGCTGAGTCATCGCCGGGCTTAACAGGCTCTGCTGAAGGGCTTTTCAATGCGCTTGCGCCAATAGCTGTTGCGCCAAAAAGAAGAACTGCTGCGAAAGTTGCAATTAACTTTTTCATTTTAAACAAACTCCTTTCGTGTGCCCATAAAGACACCCTTATCAGTTATCATAATAACACAATATCGCAAAAAGTCAACATCAAAAAGAAAAAATCAATAAATAATTTTTTCAATAATTCCGTTAGAAAGTAAAAATCCCTGAGCTGTGAGGCTGATTGAATTTTCATCTGTTTTTACTAATCCTGCCCTTTCAAAAAGAAGGGCTTTTTTTATATATTCTTCTTTAGAAAAATCATCAAAACGCTTTTTGGCTTCACTAAAAATCAAGCCGTCACTCAGCCTTAATCTGAGCATAATATATTCCTGCAAATCTCCGCCGTCGCAGTCAAAAATCGGCTCGTCGCCCTTTTCAAAAGCTTTTATATCACGGGGATAATAAAATCTTTTTCCGTCTAAAAAAGAATGTGCCGCAGGTCCGATTCCCAGATATTCCTCGCAGTTCCAATATTTTAAATTGTGCTTGCTTTCATACCCGGGTTTAGCGAAGTTTGAAATTTCATACTGAGAAAAACCTCTTTCCTCAAGGAAACCGACCATTTGCAAATACAAGTCTGCGGTTAAATCCTCATCAGGCAAATTAAGCTTTTGAGCGTTATTGTAAAACCAAGTCCCCTCTTCAAGCTTCAATATATAAGCGCTTATGTGCGTTGCTCCTGAAGAGGCGCAAAACTCCAACGATTGAGCAAGGCTTTTTTCATTTTGTTCGGGAATTCCTATCATTAAATCCAATGAAATATTTTCAATCCCCGCCAAGTGAGCTTTATTTATTGCCTGTTCAACAGCTTTGACATCTGCAATTCGCCCAAGCTTTTTGCGCTCGCTGTCAACGGCAGACTGCATACCCAACGATACTCTGTTAACCCCTGCGGCGGCAATTTTTTTAAAGAAATCACCGTCAACACAGGAGGGATTGCACTCAACGGTTATTTCACCGTCGCAATCAAAGCTTTCTTTAGCGGCAAGCACAATCCTGCTGATTTTTTCTCCGCCCAAAAGTGACGGCGTACCTCCGCCGAGATAAAGCGTATCGGCTTTTTTATCGGTACGCTCAGCCCAGCTCTGCAAAGAGCTTTTTACCGCAGAAGCATAGCTCTCACAATCTGCCTCGCCGGTTCTCAAAGAATAAAAATCGCAGTAAGGGCACTTACTTTTACAAAAAGGTATATGAATATACAGACCTATTTTATTCACACCGCCACCTCCTTCGGATATAAAAATCAAGCAGGTGAAACACACCTGCTTGAAAAGTTTTTAGTCGAGAACTTTGTTGTCTGCTTCGTCAGTAAGAGTTTTTGCTGTTGCGCTTCTTCTTTCAGCGAGTTCAGCATACATTCTCTTTCTGGTTTTGTCATCAATGTTGTAGAAGAACTTGGGAATCATACCAAGAAGACCGCCCAATGCAGGAACAAGAGTTGTTGTTAAGAAGAGCAAGTACTCAGTTCTTGCGCTCTGCTGACCGGGTTTAAGACCCTGACGATAGCCGATAGCCTGAAGCAATGCTGTGCTGAGAACGCCGCCGATTGAGCCGACAATTTTACTTGCAAGGTCTTTAACAAGACCTGTTGTACCTTCTGTACGGTAGCCGTATTTCCACTCACCGTAGTCGATAACTTCGTTACCGATTTCTGTGGGAATAACCTTACGCAAAGCGTAAACAGCGTTCCAAACAGTTTCACGAATCATAAACGCAATAAGCATTGTCCATGTCTTGTTGTAATTATGGTTGATTGAGCCGAAGCCGAAAACAAGAAGTAAAAGGATGTTTCCGAAGTGGTCGCCAAAAATCCACAAAGCCTTGGTTGAGAAATGCTCTCTGAGCTTTGTAACATAAGTATAGCTGGCGTATGTAACAAACATACCGGGGATACCAACAACAAGCTCGGCTGAGCTGAAGTTAAGAACATTGATATAATAGAGTGATGTACTTGTGCTTACGCTGCCGAAGTTAGCAAGCATATCGGAAAGAGCAAGTAACATCAATGGTCTTGAACGGAAGAGTGATGTGAAAGCCTTTTTGTAATCGGGCTTTTCAACAGACTGAAGAACTCTTTCTTTGCATATAAGTGAGAAGTAGAAAGAAAGTGCACTTGCTGCCGCCGCAGTTGCAACACCCATTACAACGAAGAGTGTTGACATCTGAATTTTCATAATGCCGTTGTTAACAAGGTCGATGAAAATTGTAACCGCCTGTTTCGGGATGTTTTCAACAAGGCTTGAAATAAGGTTTGTCTGGTTAATAAGTCTTGTTCTGTCCACCGTATCAGGGGTGATTGTTGCGAGAATACCGGTTTTGGCAATGTTATAAACCGTTCCTCCCAGGTCGTTAATAATCTTAAATAGCAGGAACGCTATTATCTTCGGCATATACGTTGCCGCCGAGCCGGGGAAAATCGCAGGCATTGCCCAGTAAAAAATACTAAGCGCAGCACCCGGACCTGCATACATAATAAGATACGGTTTAAATTTACCGAAACGGGTGTTTGTTCTGTCAACCAATGCTGCAAGGAAAAAGTCGTTAACAATATCCCATACGCTGGCAATGGAGTTGATAATTGTCTGCCACTTAAGAGCAACAACAAGAACGTCGGTAACAAAATACGCATCTTTAGAGCCAAGATTCAAAGACTGCGAAATGTCAAAAAGAATATAAGCTGTAGTTTCACGGCTGCCGACATATCTTCTGGACTTAGGCAACTGTCGGTTAGCCTTTTCTTCTGCAACTTGAGTCTTTGTTGCTTCCTTAGACATTGAATACCTCCTTTGTATCATATAATGTCAGTATAGCACAACATTAATGGTTTTTTCAACAGATTTTTGAAATTTTTTGTACAAATTTTATTCATCAAGTTTAAGTACAGCCATAAATGCCTCCTGAGGCACCTCAACCGTACCGAAATGACGCATTCTCTTTTTACCCTCTTTTTGCTTTTCAAGAAGTTTTTTCTTTCGTGTAATGTCACCGCCGTAGCATTTTGCAAGCACGTCTTTTCTCATTGCCTTAACGGTTTCACGGGCAATTACCTTGCCGCCGATTGCTATCTGAATCGGAATTTCAAACATCTGACGCGGAATGTTCTCTTTTAATTTTTCTGCAATTTTGCGGGCTTTTGCATAAGCTTTTTCTGAATGTATTATAAATGAAAGTGCATCAACCGTATCACCGTTGAGAAGCACATCAAGCTTAACAAGGTCAGAGCGCTGATAATCGGCAATTTCATAGTCAAACGAAGCATAGCCCTTTGTTCTTGATTTTAAAACATCAAAAAAATCATAAATGATTTCATTAAGGGGAAGAAGATAGTGAATATCAACTCTTTCAGGAGTGATATAATCCATATTTTTAAAAACACCGCGTCTGTCCTGACACAAATCCATAATTGCGCCCACATATTCCTGAGGTGAATAAATATGAGCATCTACCAACGGCTCTTCACTGTATGCAATGTTTGCAGGGTCGGGGTAATGAGTGGGGTTATCAATTTCTATAACCGAGCCGTCGTTAAGGTGAATTTTATAAACAACGCTGGGAATTGTTGTTACAAGGTCAAGATTATATTCCCTTTCAAGGCGTTCCTGAATAATTTCAAGGTGAAGAAGACCTAAAAATCCGCAACGGAAGCCAAAGCCCAATGCACCTGATGTTTCAGGCTCATAGGAAAGAGAAGCGTCATTGAGACGAAGCTTTTCAAGGGCATCGCGAAGATTTTCATAATCGGCACCGTCAGCAGGATAAACTCCGCAGAAAACCATTGGATTAACCTTGCGGTAACCGGGAAGGGGCTCACTTGCAGGATTCTGGGCAGTGGTAACGGTGTCACCAACCTGCGCATCGCCAACAGTTTTGATTGAAGCGGTAATATAACCAACCTCACCTGCTGTCAGCTCCTTTGCAGGCTCCATTGAGGTTGCTCTCATATAACCAACCTCAACAACGGTAAACTCTGCGCCTGTTGCCATCATTCGCATTGTGTCCCCTGCCTTGATTTTGCCGTCCATAATACGAACATAAACGATAACGCCCTTGTAGCTGTCGTATACTGAGTCAAAAATCAGCGCACGCAAGGGCTTGGAATCATCAGCTTCTCTCGGAGCGGGAACATCCTGAACGATTCTTTCAAGCACCTGGTCAACATTAAGACCTGTTTTTGCAGAAACTCTGGGTGCAAGCTCGCAATCAAGTCCGATAACATCCTCAACCTGCCTTGCAACACCTTCAGGGTCAGCAGCAGGCAAGTCTATTTTATTGATTACGGGAACAATTTCCAAATCGTGGTCAAGGGCAAGATATGTGTTGGCAAGGGTCTGAGCCTCAATGCCCTGTGACGCATCTATAATAAGAACAGCGCCCTCACAAGCCGCAAGAGAGCGAGACACCTCATAGTTAAAGTCAACATGGCCGGGGGTGTCAATAAGATTAAGAACATAATTCTCGCCGTCTTTTGCTTTATAATCAAGCTTAACGGCGTGAGCCTTGATTGTAATTCCCCTCTCACGCTCCAAATCCATATTGTCAAGAAGCTGAGCTGTCATATCTCTCAAAGCTACAGATTCCGTCTGCTCAAGCATTCTGTCGGCAAGGGTGGATTTGCCGTGGTCTATATGAGCTATAATAGAAAAGTTTCTTATATTCTGCTTTGGTACTGCCAAAAAATCACCTCAAAGAAGTTTTACTTTTATCATTCTATCATAAACCGATTTTTTCTTCAACGGCTATTTTGTAATAAATTCTGTGTTTATTTTCTTTTCAAGAATTAAAAGTTACAAAAAATTGTAATTTTCTCGAATTCAGCCTCATTTTTGTAACCTTTTGTAACTTTTTCGGTTTTTCACAAAATTTTGTTCTCAAAAAGAAATAAAAATCCTGTTTTCCCGACATTTTTTCTTTTTAAGACTTTTAATTTCAAAAAAATCGCTCACCAGTTTGTGCAAATTAAACAAAAAACATTTTTATTTTTATTTGACACTTCGTAATAACTTCACTATAATGACCAACGTTGCGGGAAAAACTGCAAACAGGATAACAGATGTAATCCTAAGCACATTCCATAAATATACCACCTGCACGGCGAAAGCCGCAGAAAAGGAGTTATTTTAAAAATGTCTGATAAAATCAAAAACATAGGCAAACGCATTTATGATGCAAGAGTCAGAATCAGTACAACTGTTATCTGCCTTGTGCTTTGTATGGCAAGCCTTTTAACTACAGCTTCAGGTGCCAACACCGTTAAGGTTATTCTTGACGGCATTGAATATGAGGTTACAACTCACCGCACAACAACAGGTGACATCCTCATTCAGAGCGGCCTTGAAATCGGTTCCGACAGCCACATTGATGACAGTGAGCTCGAAAGCCGCGGCGTTATCAGCGTTAACACAATCTGCAATGTTACCGTAGTTGATGCAGACAAAGAATATAAGCTCGAGGCTCACGGCACAGTTGCTGATGCAATCAGCCAGGCAGGCCTTGAAATGAGCCCTTATGATACAGTAAGCGGCTGTGAATTGACAGACTATGTTTCAGATGACCTTGTAATTACAATTAACAGAGCTTTTTCTGTTATGATTTCTGTTGACGGTGATATCGCAACCGTTCACATGACAGAAGGCACAGTTGCAGATGCTCTTGACACTGCAGTTATCACAGCAGACGACGATGATATTATCTCCCGTCCTCTTGATGAAATTCTTACAGGCAACTGCTCAATCAAAATCACAAGAGTTGAGTATGTTGAAAGAGAAGAAACTCAGGAAATCAAATTTACAGAAAAAACCGAAAAAACAAGCACTCTTAACAAGGGTCAGTCAAAAATCAAGCAAAAGGGTGTAAACGGCGAAAAGACTCTCACCTACGAAGATAAGTATGTTGACGGCAAATTAGCTGAGTCAACTCTCGTTGACACTGTTGTTACAAAAGAGCCTGTTGAGCAGATTAAATTAGTAGGCACAAAGAAAGCCGCTTCTGCCTCAGCTTCAGCTCAGGGCGTTAAGCTCGCTAACGGAGTTAAAACAATTTCTGTTTTCACTCCCCCTGCTTCACTTGAATTAACAGATAAAAACATTCCCACATCATACAAAAAGAAGATTGTCGGCACAGCTTCTGCTTACCACTGCGGAACAAGAACTGCCACAGGTAAGGCCGTAAAACCAGGCTATGTTGCAGTTAACCCCAAACAGATTCCTTACCACACAGCTATGTGGATTGTGTCAAACGACGGTAAGTATGTTTACGGTTATGCTTTTGCAGAGGACACAGGCGGATTTACAAAATGGACCGGCAGCCGCGCAACACTTTGCGACCTTTATATGCCTTCTGATTCAATGTGCACACAGTTCGGCCGCAGAAGCGTTACAATTTATATCCTTTAATCTTAAGAGAGTCGGGAACGGCTCTCTTTTTTGCATTAAAAGACCGTGTATAGCAGAAAAACTATACACGGTCAGATTTTTATTTGCCAACAGCCTTTTGCAAAACTTCAAGTGCATCTGAGCTGTTATATTTTTTGTCGCCGTTCATATCGGCGTATTGCTTCTGAGTTTTATCAAGAGTGGCAAGGCCTACGGAATACTGAAGTAAAATCAAAGCGTCGCGGGAATTTACTTTAGAGTCATTGTTTATATCGCCCATTTCTCTTGTGGGCTTTGTGCCGTTGATGATTTCGATTTCATAGGTATCGTAGTAGCGGTAATCCTCAAGCAACCATACCTCAACCTTCATTTTACCCACTTTATATATGCCTTTTTCGGGGGAAAGAATGATATTCTGCGAGTAAGTGCCGTCACTCTTTTTTGTTTCTTTATATTTAATTGTTTTTTTCGTTCCGTCAGAATAGCTTGCTTCAATAACAAGACCTTCGGCATTTATCATACCGGCATCCTGATAATAACCGCTTCCCGGATTCCTCAAAAAGCTGATGCTTGAACCCGGAACCCATTCCCACGGGCTGAAATCGTCAGGCTGATTCCATTTGCCGTAATCCCAGTCTGAGCCTTTATAAAACTTAAGCTGGTTGGGCTCGGTTACAATTTTAATGCTTGTGAGCTTGCCTGCCGCGCCGGCAGAAAAACCTCCGCAAACAGAAAACACCATCACCAAAGCAACTAAAACGGACAATATTTTTATAGAAAGCTTCATAAAAACGCCCCTTATTTATTTTACAAAGACGATTATATCATTTCAGAATATAAAATGTCAACCGCCGACAAAGGCATTGTCACAAAGCTTAGAGTAAGAGCGGTCAGGATAGTAACAATCAAAAAGCATCTGCCTGTCCTCTTCCCCAAGCTCCTGAGATAAAATCAAAAATCTGCCCTCATCTGCGCCGAGATTTCTTATACAAGACGGAACGAACATCTTTGCCCTGATTTGCCGTATTTTTTCAATAAGATACATAGAAGAAAGCTCCTGCTGATTAGAAGCGTTTACTTCACAAGCCAGCTCCCGCAAGGCAGATTCATTGTCTTTATAAACATTTTTCACAACCTGAACGCAAGAAGCGGCCAATAAGCTCAGAGCGTCAATACCGAAGGATTTAAAGAAATCACAAAGTCGGTAGCAAGGCGATTCCCACGAGAAATCGTGACTGTTGACAAAAGAAATGTACGCCCAATACATCCCCTCCAGCAAATTTTCACGGGCAGAAATTTCACCCTTAAAAGCATCAAAAAGATTTTCATATATCTGCCTGAATGCAGTTTTAGCCATTGATTTTACATATCTGCCGTCTGCACATAAAAAGCTCTCGGCGCAAACCGTGAGCATTCCCAGGCCCTCATAAGCTATCTTTGCAGAATTCGAGTTCACAATTATATCAGGGTCAAGAACACATACAGACGGGATTTTTCTTGTCATAAAGGCTTCCACGCTGTCACTTTCCCACAGAGCTGACGGTGCAACCTGAGGCACGGCACAATAAGGAATTCCCGACATTGAAGAAACCGCCATTGCGCAGTCGATTATTTTTCCGTCACCAACAGCAACAATAAGCTCAGGTGTTTCATCAACAAGCTTTTCCTGAATCAAAGAAAAAAGCTCTGACGGATTATCTTCAGTTAAAAAATCAGCTTTTACCGAATGCTTTTGTGCCTTTTGAAAAAATGCAGATAAAATATTTGTTGAACGCTCGGCATCAACACTTGAAATTACAAGCATTTTTTTGCATTCGCTGTCAAAAATACGGCTTATGGAATCCATACCGCTGTAAATATATTCAGGTAACTGTAATACAGCCAAAAAATCACTCTCCAATTAAATTCACTAAAAGTATTCTTAGCTTTTGCAACAGCAAAACACCTGATATATTTTTCATAAAATGGGATTGTGATACTTTTTAATCTTAATTTGCAAAGTATAAAATTTACATCATTTACTGTTGCAAAATTTATAATAATAATGTATAATATTTCAGTTATAAAGTTTAAAAAGAGAGGTGTCGCTTTTGAGCGGAAATAACGCCAAAAAGAGTTACCTTGTTCCCGAGGAAGAATTGCTTAAGCAAAAGGAATTTACTTGCCTTGCCAAAGAAATTATTTCAGCCAAATTCGGCGGCAGAACTCCCCTTGCAATGGTTCATACCTACGGCTGTCAGGGCAATGTTTCTGACGGTGAAAGGATACAGGGCTTGCTTGAATCAATCGGCTACGGCTTTACAGACGATGTAAATAAAGCTGATTTGGTTTTATATAACACCTGCGCTATCCGTGAGCACGCGGAAGACCGTATCTACGGAAATGTGGGCGCTTTAAAAAATGTTAAAAAGAATAATCCTGATTTAATCATTGCCCTTTGCGGATGTATGATGCAGCAGGAGCACGTGTGCGAAAGAATCAGAAAGAGCTATCCCTTTGTCAATCTTGTTTTCGGAACTCACGTTATTCATAAAATTCCCGAGCTTTTATACACGGTTTTGCGTTCAGGCAAAAGAGTTTTTTCTTCGGAAGATTGTGACGGAGTTATAGCCGAAAATTTACCCGTTCACCGTGACGGCAACATCAAAGGCTGGCTTCCCATAATGTACGGCTGCAACAACTTCTGCTCTTACTGTGTTGTTCCTTATGTAAGAGGCCGCGAAAGAAGCCGTCAGCCTGAAGAAATTATCAAAGAGGCAAAGGAGCTTATTGCAAACGGCTGTAAGGACATTACCCTTTTAGGGCAGAATGTAAATTCATACGGCAAAAATCTTGATATTGATATCAACTTTGCAAAGCTTCTTGAAATGATAAACGCTTTGCCCGGAGATTTCATCATAAGATTTATGACCTCTCACCCCAAGGATTGCACCGAGGAGCTTCTTGACACAATGGCAAGATGCGAAAAGGTTGCAAAGCATTTTCATCTTCCTTTCCAGAGCGGCAACAACCGTGTGCTCAAAGAAATGAACCGCGGCTACACAAGAGAAAAATATATGTCCCTTGTGGATTATGCAAGAAAGGTAATGCCCGATATTTCACTTACAAGTGATATTATCGTCGGCTTCCCGGGTGAAACCTATGAAGAATTCAAGGACACGCTTTCTTTGATTGAATACACAAAATTCACTTCCCTTTACACCTTCATCTTCTCACCCCGCAAGGGCACAAAGGCAGAAAAAATGCCTGACCCAGTTTCAAGAGAAGAAAAGGGCAAGTGGTTTAAAGAGCTTTGCGATTTGCAAGAAAGCATTGCAGGCAAGCGTACTGCTTTAATGAAAGGCAAAACCTACCGCGTTCTTTGTGAAGGCTACGCCAGAGAGGGCGTGCTCAACGGCAGAACAGGCGGCAATGTTATGATTGAATTCCCCGACACCGTTGAGGGCAGAATAATCGGTGAATTCTGTGATGTTTTGGTAACAGAACCGCTCACCTGGATTGTTCGCGGTGAACTTGTTAAATAATTTGATTTAAATAAAGGAGAAATAAAAATGGATATTATCGAACTTACAAGAGAATTGGGCGCAGCTATTCAGGCTGACCCCGCTTATGAGGCTTTTCACAAGGCAAGAAAGGCTAACGAACAGGATGACGCTCTTAACGAGCTTATGAGCAAAATTCAGCTCATTCACATGTCATATCAGCATGAGGCTATGAAAGAGGATTCTAACGAAGAAAAGCTTGCCGCTTATGACAAAGAATTCACCGAAGTTTATCATCAGGTTATGGCTAACCCCAATATGATTGCTTTTGAAAACGCCAAAAACGGCCTTGATGCACTTATGAAAAAAATCACAGGCATTCTCACCCTCTGCGCTCAGGGTGAAGACCCCAAAACCTGTGAATATCAGGAGCAGGGCTGCTCAGGCAACTGCTCTTCCTGCAACAGTAACTGCGGTGAATAATAAATATTGACTTAAGTCCGATAAGGAATGTGAAAAAGATGGCAGAAATGACGCCCATGATGAGGCAATATCTTGAAACAAAAAAAGATTACCCCGACACCATACTTATGTACCGTCTGGGTGACTTTTATGAAATGTTTTTTGAAGATGCCAAGGTTGTATCCCGTGAGTTGGAGCTTGTGCTGACAGGCCGTGACTGCGGCCAGGAAGAGCGCGCACCTATGTGCGGTGTTCCTTTCCACAGCGTTGATTCATATATTGCACGCCTTGTGGCAAAGGGCTACAAGGTTGCCATTTGCGAGCAGATGGAAGACCCGTCTCAGGCAAAGGGCATTGTAAGGCGTGAGGTTGTAAGAGTTCTTACTCCCGGCACGGTTATTGAAAGCAATATGCTTGATGAGGGCAAAAACAACTACCTTGCAAGCATCATCTTAAACGGTCAAAAGGCAGGCATCTGCTTTGCCGATGTTTCAACCGGCTCGGTTAGTCTTACCCAGCTTGAAGATAAAGATATTGAAGCCAAAATCATTAACGAATTGGGCAAGTTTATGCCCTCTGAAATTTTATATAATCCCCAGGTGCTTTCAGGAGCAAAGATTAAGGATTTTATCAAAAATCGCTTAGGCTGTATGGCAGACGGAATTGATGAATCTGCTTTGGACTATTCCAAAAATCTGCAGACGGTTCTCACACACTTTAAAAAATCGAGCGTTGAGGATTTGGGTATATCAGGTGAAGAATGTGTTGTTGCCTTAGGCTCTGCGCTGAGTTATCTTCACGAGGTGCAGAAATCAGGAGTTGACAACATACGCTCCATTGATTTTTACAGTGATTCGCAGTTTATGAAAATCGACATCAGCTCAAGGCGCAATCTTGAGCTGACCGAAACCATGCGAAACCGTGAAAAGCGCGGCACACTTCTCTGGGTGCTTGATAAAACCAAAACCGCTATGGGCAAGCGCCTTTTGCGCTCCTGGCTGGAGCAGCCACTTGTATCCCCTGCCAAAATCACCAAGCGCCACAATGCTGTGGGTGAGCTTTGTGAAAGCCCCGTTGAGCTTGATTCAATTATCACCGCCCTTTCCGCTATCAATGATATGGAAAGGCTTATGGCAAGAATTATTTATGAAACCGCCAACGCCAAGGAGCTTCGTTCACTTGCGGCAACGGTAAAAATGCTGCCTGAAATCAAAAATGTTCTTTCCGCCTTCAAATGCTCACTTTTAGGTGACATTTTTGAAGATATTGATTTGCTGGAGGATGTTCTGTCACTTATTGAAAATTCAATTTGTGAAGACCCGCCATTCACCGTTCGCGAGGGCGGAATGATTAAAGACGGCTTTAACGCTGAGCTTGACTCACTTCGTGACATTGTTGTTAACGGTAAGGGCTACATCGCAAAGGTGCAGACCGACGAGCAGGAAAGAACAGGAATTAAAAAGCTTAAAATCGGCTACAACAGAGTGTTTGGTTACTATATTGAAGTTCCCAACTCATTCAAAGAGCTTGTACCCGAAGAATATATCAGAAAGCAGACACTTGCAAATTGCGAGCGTTACATCACAAGCGAGCTTAAAGACCTTGAATCTAAGGTTCTCGGCGCTCAGGAAAGAATTGTAAAGTTAGAATATGAAATCTTTACAGTTATAAGAAGCAAGGTTGCGTATGAATTTTTCAGAATTCAAAAAACCGCCTCAGCCCTTGCAAGCCTTGATGTGCTTTGCTCCTTTGCAACAGTTTCTGTTAAAAATAATTATATCTGCCCAATAATCACAGAAAAGCCTGTTATCAACATCAAAGACGGAAGACATCCTGTTGTTGAAAAAATGCTTAAGGATTCGCCCTTTGTTCCTAACAATACTTTGCTTGACTGCGATTCTAACCGCTGTGCAATTATCACAGGCCCCAATATGGCAGGTAAATCTACATATATGCGCCAGGTTGCTTTGATTGTGCTTATGGCTCAGTGCGGCTGCTTTGTGCCTGCAGGCAGTGCAGAAATCGGCATTGTTGACAGCATCTTTACAAGAGTAGGCGCATCTGACGACCTTGCTTCGGGTCAATCCACATTTATGGTTGAAATGAGCGAGGTTGCAAACATTCTCAAAAACGCAACATCAAAGAGCCTTCTTATTTTTGACGAAATCGGCAGAGGCACTTCCACCTTTGACGGAATGAGCATTGCAAGAGCCGTGCTTGAACATACTGCCGACAAAAAGCGTCTTGGCGCAAAAACTCTTTTTGCCACCCACTATCACGAGCTTACCGAGCTTGAAAGCAAGCTCGACGGCGTAAGAAATTACAACATTGCAGTTAAAAAGCGCGGTGATGACATCACCTTCTTAAGGAGGATTATCCCCGGCGGAGCTGACGGAAGCTACGGCATTGAGGTTGCAAAGCTTGCAGGTGTTCCCAACAATGTGGTAACAAGAGCAAGAGCAATTTTAAAAGAGCTTGAAGCAACGGGTGTTGCCGTTCACATGGGTGACGCTCCCTCTGCCCCCCAACAGGAAGAAGATATGATGCAGATTTCTTTTTCAAACGAAGTAGGAACAGAGCTTATTGAAGAAATTAAAAAGATTGATGTTAACACCCTTACCCCCATTGAAGCTATGCAAAAGCTTTATGATATAGTTAAAAAATCAAAAGAAATATAAACAAAAGATTTTGAAAGAGTGGTGAATACCGTGCCCGAAATTAACATACTTGACAAACACGTTGCCGAGCTTATTGCCGCAGGTGAAGTGGTTGAAAGACCTGCCTCGGTTGTGAAAGAGCTTATGGAAAACTCCATTGATGCAGGCGCAACGCTTATAACTGTTGAAATCCGCAGGGGCGGTATCACTTACATAAGAATTACCGACAACGGCTGCGGAATTGACCGAAGCAACATTAAAAAAGCTTTTATCAGCCACGCTACAAGTAAAATTTCTTCAGCCGACGACCTTGATTCAATTCTCACCCTCGGCTTCAGAGGTGAAGCCCTGGCATCTATGGCTGCCGTTGCAAGGGTTGAAATGCTCACCCGCGCCGAAAGCGAAGAAATCGGCACACGATATCTGATTGAAGGCTCGCAGGAGGTTTTGCTTGACGATGCAGGCTGCCCTAAAGGGACAACCATTGTTGTGAGAGATTTATTTTTCAACACCCCGGCAAGAATGAAATTCCTTAAAAAAGATGTTACCGAAGCCAACGCCGTTGCAGGAGTTGTGGACAGAATTGCCCTCTCCCACCCCGAGGTTTGTGTAAGATTTATCCGCGAGGGTAAGGAAGTTCTTTCTACCCCCGGTGACGGTAAAATCCAAAGCGCAATTCACGCTATTTTCGGCAAGGAGTTTTCTCAGGGGCTTATTTCCTGCGAATACGAATTAAACGGCATTAAGGTAAGCGGATTTATTTCAAAGCCCGTTCACGCAAGAGCTAACCGCACAATGCAGTTTTTCTTCCTTAACGGCAGACTCATTAAAACACGAACTGCTATGGCGGCATTGGAGCAAGCATACAAAAATGCGATTATGGTGGGTAAATTCCCCGCCTGCGTGCTTAACATCAGCATTCCCCCAATGGCAGTTGATGTTAATGTTCACCCTGCTAAAACCGAAGTCCGCTTTGCTGACGAAAAGAAAATTTTTGATGCAGTTTATTACTGCGCAAAGCTCGCCTTAGAAAGCGGCGATACACGCCCTCAGATGAGCTTTGAAGCAAAGGCTCAGATGAAGGTTGTTTCTCAGTCAATGCCACAGCCTCCGAAAGCGGAGCAGACATTTTTAAATCTCAATTTAAGAAAGCCTGCCCCTGCGGCTACAGAGCAAAAGAAAGACACATCAGCTCACGCTGAACCTGTTAAAATAAACGAAGTTGAAAAAGAGCCTGTTCCAAAACCTGTTGAACGAGTCTTTAAGGTTGAAAGCGGAGAAAAGCCCAACCAAAACATTCAGTCTGATGACGATTTGCTTCTCAATAATCCCACAATAAGCAAGGTTGTTATTGCTGAAGAAACGGTAAAACTCCCCGTTATTGAAGAAACCCCTATTGAAGAAAAAGAAGAGGCTGTTATTACCGAAAAGCTAACCCCTCCCGAAACCGAGACCGAAGCTCCTGCAACTGTTTTTGTGGAGCCGTTCAGGGTAATCGGTGAAGCTTTTAAAACATATATCCTCGTTGAGCAGGGCGACAAAATGTTGGTTATTGACAAGCACGCCGCCCACGAACGAATGATTTTTAATTCCCTGAAAAAAGAGCAGGACAATGTTCAGAGCCAGATGCTCCTCACCCCTGTTACAATTACCCTGAGCAAAGAAGAATATAATGCTTTGCTTGAAAATACCGATATACTCCTCAAAGCAGGATATGCTGTGGAGGATTTCGGGCAGGGAATGGTAATTGTTACCGAATGCCCCACTTTCATTGAAAGCGGAGATATTGAGCCTGTGGTTATTGAGCTTGCAGGCTATCTTGCAGATAACAAAAAGGATTTGATTCCCGAAAAGCTGGATTGGATTTATCATTCAACCGCGTGCAGAGCCGCAATCAAAGCAGGAGATAAAACCACAGCCTATGAACAGCAGAAGTTTGTAGAACAGCTTCTTTCACTGCCCGATGTGAGATATTGCCCTCACGGCAGACCGGTTATGATTGAAATGAGCAAAAAAGAGCTTGAAAAGAATTTTGGCAGAATTTAACGGAGGTACGGCAACATGAATAAAATACCGCTTATAGTTGTTGCCGGACCAACCGCTTCAGGCAAGACAAGCCTTGGAATTGCCGTTTGCAAAAAGTTCGGCGGAGAGGTTATTTCGGCTGACTCTATGCAGATTTATAAAGGTATGGATATTGCAACAGCAAAGCCCACCGAGGAAGAGACTGACGGCATCCCCCACCACCTTATTGATATAATTGACCCTGAGGAAAGGTTTTCTGTGGCAGAATTCAAGCGCCTTGCAGAAGAAAAAATCAGTGACATTATTTCAAGAGGAAAAATCCCCGTTGTTGTGGGCGGAACAGGGCTTTATATTGATAACCTTACCCAGAACATTGAGCTTGCAGATTCTCAGGTTGACCTTGAACTGAGAGAAAGGCTCACTAAAAAAGCCGAGGAAGAAGGTCTTGACACTTTAATTGAAGAGCTTAAGGCTATTGACCCGGAATATGTTGCAAATCTTAAAGAAATTAACAAAAAAAGAATTATAAGAGCCTTGGAGCTGTGGCACACAGCAGGCATCACCGTAACTGAGCAAAACCGCCGTTCAAGGCTTAATGAAAGCCCGTACAGGGTTTGCTATCTTTGCCTTGACGCTCACGACCGTGAGATTTTGTATAACCGCATAAATCTGCGTGTTGACAAAATGGTTGAAGACGGTCTTTTGCAGGAGGCTGAGCAATTCCTTGAAAGCAAAGGAATCACCTCTGCTCAGGCAATCGGCTACAAGGAGCTTGACCCGTATTTCAGCGGTGAAAAGACCTTACAGGAAGCGCTGAACTCACTCAAGCAAGGCACACGCCGTTATGCAAAGCGCCAGCTCACCTGGTTCAGACGCAACGAAAATGCTACTCATTTATACATTGACGAATACGAAAGCGCCGAAGGCTTGTGCAATGCCGCTTTCGATATAATAGACAAATTTTTAAAGGAGGAATAAGACAGTGAAAAATCAACAATGGACTAAAATTGTTGCAATTATCTTAAGCGTTATGGTTATTGCTTATATGACATACAACGCTTTTGCTTATACTTATTCCCCCGTTACCACCGAAAGGCTTACCGAGCAGACCTCCATTGAGCAGACCTTTGAATTCAAAGGCTTTGTTTTAAGGGATGAAACTGCTATTGACTCAGCTTCCGGCGGTACTGCGATTTCACTTGCAATAGACGGAACCCGAGTTGCCAAAGGTGACTGCATTGCAATATCCTGCGCCAACAACGACGACGCCGCAGTTTACACAAGGCTTGAAGCCGCCAGAGAAGAATATGACAGACTGGTTAATCTCAACAATCAGAATGGCGTAAACGAATTAAGCTCAGAAAAGCTTAACGATGAAATTCAGTCAGCCTACAGCGATATTCTTGATAAAATTTTCAGTAATGACTTTTCTTCTCTTTCTCAGTCTGTTGAGCTTTTTAATAATAAGAGTGCAACAAAGCAGATTTTGTCCGAAGGCTCCATTGACCTGAGCGACACAATAACCGCTTTAAAGGAAGAGATTGAGTCATTAGAAGCCAAAAATGTTAAATACACAGAGATTGAAGCCCCCGCTTCGGGCTATTACATAAATAATCTCGACGGCTACGAAGCTACGCTCAATTATGCAGAAGCAGAAAAGCTCACCGCAGAACAGATAGAAAAAGCTGTTGAAGCCGAGCCGTCAAAAACCGCCTCAGATTCGGGCAAGCTTGTAAGCAGTTATCTTTGGTATCTTGCAGGCGTAGTTGATACCAAATATACCAAAAGCTTCCCCGTTGGCAAAAACATAACAGTTAACTTCCCTGACGACGGACTTTCAAACATTCAGATGAAGGTTGAATCAGCCGAAGCAGCAGGCGGAAAGCTTAAGGTGCTTTTAAGCTCAACCCTTATGAACGAAGAGCTTGCAAATATGCGAATTGAAACCGTTGAGATTGTTGAGCAGGCTTATGACGGATATAAAATCCCCTCAAAAGCCATAAGATTTGATGAAGAAAACAACAGCGGTGTTTATGTTCTAAGAGGTAAAATAATATCCTTTATTGAAGTGGAAATACTATACACCGATGAAGATTATGTTATTGTAAGTGCCTCAAAGTCAAAGGGAAAAGGGCTTACACTTTATGACGATGTTATAACGAAAGGAAGGGATTTGTACGATGGAAAGGTCATTAACTGACAAGCGTTTTTTTGACATTGAAGAAAATTACAAAGAGCTTTCATCAGGCATTGCCGAAGCTGCAATCAAATGCGGCCGTGACCCGCAAGAAGTCAGATTTATGGCAGTTACCAAAACAGTTGAGCCAATTTACATCAATCACGCCCTTTCCTTAGGTCTTGATTTAATCGGTGAAAACCGGGTTCAGGAATTTATGTCAAAGCGTGACGAGCTTAATCTTGCAGGGGTAGAAAAGCACCTTATAGGTCATTTGCAGACAAACAAGGTTAAGCAGATTGTGGGCAATGTTGATTTCATTGACGGTGTTGACAGCCTTAAGGTTGCCAAAGAAATCGGCAAGGCTTCACTCAAAGCGGGAATTTCAACCGATATTTTGCTTGAAATAAATATCGGCGGTGAAGAAAGCAAGTTTGGTTTTACCCCTGAAAGCATCGGTGAAACCGTTTGTGAAATTGCTGAAATTGAGGGTGTTCGGGTCAGAGGATTGATGGCTATACCCCCGATTTGTGACGATAGTGTAAAAAATCGCATATTTTTTGAAAATATGCACCGTCTGTTTATTGACATTGGCGCAAAAAAAATACATAATGTTAGTATGGATATTTTATCCATGGGTATGTCGGGCGATTATCAGGACGCTGTCGCTTGCGGCTCAACCATGGTCAGAATAGGCTCCGCACTGTTCGGAGCAAGAAATTACAGATAACGGAGGATATGTTATGGGATTTTTCGAATCAATTAAAAAGTCACTTTCTATGTCTGAGGAAGAATACCTTGACGATGTAGATGTTCAGGAAGAGGAAGAAGAGGATTATGCTCCTCGCAAGAGATTTACTGCTCCGAAAGCAAGACAGTATGAAACAGGCGCTGACAATGTAGTTGACTTCAAGGCTACCGCTGCTCCCTCAGCAGGTGGTTCAAAGGCTCATGTTGTTTTCAAAAAGGTTGACTCTTTTGCAGATGTAGGCCCTGTTGCTGATGTTCTTAATGAAAAGAGAATTGCTATTCTCAACCTTGAAACCTGCCCCACAGAAGAGGCTGTAAGAGTTATCGACTTCCTTTCAGGTGTTGCTTATGCCAACAATGCCACCATTCAGCGTGTTGCAGGCAGAGCTTATATCATCACACCCAACAATGTTCCCCTTTCGGGCGAGCTTCTTGACGAAGTTGTTAATTCCGCAACTAACGGTTTATTCTAATCAAATTTTAAAAGATAAGACTTCGGTCTTACAGGAGGTTATGTGATGTTAACACCATCAAAGATTAAAAACCATCATTTTGAAGCATCAGGCAAAAACTCTTACAGAGCCCAGTCTGTTGACGATTTTTTTGATATTGTAGCTGACTCTTACGAGCAGATGTTTAAAGAAAACGGCGAGCTTGTTAAAAAAATCAGCCTTCTTGCTGAAAGAGTTGAAGAATACAGAAACGACGAGGATAATATCCGCGCCGCATTACTTACTGCTCAGCGTATGGCTGACCAGATTATGAGAGAAACAAACGAAAAAGCAGAAGCTCAGCTTGCAGAGGCCGTTGCCAATGCTAAAAAAATTGAAGAAGAAGCTACAGCAAAAGCAAAAGCAGTTGTTGAAACCGCTCAGGCTCAGGCTAACGCTATGGTTGCAGAGGCTAACACTACAGCTAAAAACCTTATTGAAGACGCTACTGCTGACGCCAAAGAGCAGGCAGTTGTTGCAAGAGACAGAATGATTAAAACTCAGGCTGCTCTCGGTCTTGTTGAAAAAGAGGCAGACGCCTTCAAGCGACAGCTTCTTGACCTTTACAGAGAACATATTGAGCTTATTTCAAGAATCCCTGAGGTAGAAATCGAAGAACCTGTTGAAGAGCCTGCAGCTCAGCCCGCAGAGGTTGAGGCTCCCGTTAATGTTGAAGAAGCTCCCGCAGTTGAGGAAGAGCCTGTAGAAGAGCCCGCAGTTGAAGAAGCAGTTGTTGTTCCTCCTGCAGCAGAAGAAATCGTAGAAGAGGAGCCTGTTGTGGTTGCTCCCGTAATCGTTGAAGAAGAGCCTGCAGAAGACACCGAAGAAGCCGTTATCGAAGCTCCCGATGAGGAAGCTGTTGAAGACGACCTCACCGACGATATGCTTGAAAGAATGGGTCTTGATGTTCCTTCTTTTGCTCAGCCTGAAGAAGCTCCCGAGTCAAAATATTCTTACATCGATGAAGATGATGAATATTATGAAGATGAAGAAGACGAAGAGCCGGCAGAAATTGATGACGGTTATGAATCAGACGACGGAATCAAATTTGACCTCAGCTCCATCAAATTCGGCGTTGCTGACGATGATGAAGATGATGACGAATACTATGATGACGACGAAGACGATGACGATTATTACGACGATGATGATGAAGACGATGACGATTATTACGACGATGATGATGAAGACGATGACGACGATGAAGACGGCGGCTTCGGCTCAAAGCTCAAGGGCTTTTTCAAGAGATAATGGCAGTCGCAATCAGTCTTTTTTCAATCGCCGTTCTGACTGTTATTGACCAGATAATCAAATTCTTTATTGAAAGAGATTTGCGCCCTGTTGAAGAAATCCCTTTTATTGACGGATTTCTTCACTGGGAGTATGTTCAGAACACAGGTGCGGCATTCGGCTCGTTTTCAGATAATACCACCTTGTTGTCAATAATTACCGGAATAATTATATTCTGCGGAATTGTTGCAATAATAATAAAAAAAATCAATCACAAGCTTTTGCTTGTGACAACCGTTATGATTATTTCAGGCGGTCTTGGTAACCTGATTGACAGAATAACCCGAGGCTATGTTGTTGACTTTATCTGTGTGGAGTTTATTGACTTCCCTGTTTTCAACTTTGCAGATATTCTTGTTACCTGCGGAGCATTTATGCTCATAGGTTACCTTCTTTTTGATATTTACAAAGATTACAAAGCTAAAAAAAATCAAGGGTGATAATGTTGGATGAACTGATTTTCACCGCTGAAGATGAATTCATCGGCATGAGAATTGACAAAGCATTAAGCCTTGCGGCAGAAGGCTTTACACGCTCACACATTCAGTCTGTTATTGAAGACAAGGCTGTTCTCGTCAACGGCAAGGCTGTGGGCAAAAGCTATAAGCTGAGCTCTGGCGATGTTGTTGTTTTTACTCCCCCTGAATTAAAGGAGCTTAGCATTGAAGCTCAGAATATTCCTATTGACATAGTGTATGAGGATGATGACCTGCTGGTTGTCAACAAGCCTCGCGGTATGGTTGTTCACCCTGCCCCGGGGAATTATGATTCAACCCTTGTAAACGCTCTTCTTTATCATTGTGAGGGCAGGCTTTCGGGAATTAACGGAGTTATCCGCCCCGGCATTGTTCACAGAATTGATAAAGACACCAGCGGACTTCTCATTGTTGCCAAAAATGACTTCGCTCACGAAAAGCTTGCCGCTCAGATTAAAGAACATTCTTTTACCCGCAGGTATATGGCGGTTATCCACGGCAATCTTAAAAGTGATGAGGGCATCATTGATGCCCCTATCGGAAGAAGCCCTAAGGACAGAAAAAAGATGTGTGTTACCGACAAAAATTCCCGTAACGCACTGAGCAAATACGAGGTTATTGAAAGATTTGACAACTTCACTATGGTAAGAGTTACTCTTGAAACAGGCAGAACTCACCAGATAAGAGTTCACATGGCTCACATCGGTCACCCTGTTGCAGGCGACCCTGTTTACGGCCCTAAAAACGGAGTAACCAAATTAAACGGACAATGCCTTCACGCAGGAATGATTGGCTTTAATCATCCCCGTGACGGAAGATATATAGAGTTAGAGGCAGATTTGCCCGAATATTTTACAAATTTTGTAAAAACTCTAAAAAAATCAGCAAACTAACCGGAGGTGTTATTT
Organism: Clostridia bacterium; assembly: GCA_017465465.1. Lineage (GTDB taxonomy): Bacteria > Bacillota > Clostridia > Oscillospirales > Acutalibacteraceae > CAG-488. The sequence continues at coordinate 34,810 of JAFTWE010000042.1, forward strand.
TGGACGCAAACATTAAAAAACAGTTGCAGATTAAAGCGTGCAAAGTACGAATGGGTATAATTGAGGGCGTTTATAACGCCAAGTCGGGTCATCCCGGCGGTTCACTTTCTGTGGCCGACATTCTTACTTACCTTTATTTTGAGCACATGAATATCGACCCCAAAAATCCCAAATGGGAAGACAGAGACCGTTTTGTTCTTTCAAAGGGCCACACAGCCCCTGCTCTTTATGCAGTTCTTGCTCACAGAGGCTTTTTCTCTGTTGACGAGCTTAAGACTCTGCGCAAGCCCGGCTCAATGCTTCAGGGTCACCCCAGTATGAAGCTCACACCCGGTATTGATATGAGCACAGGCTCTTTGGGTCAGGGTATTTCAACAGCAGTAGGTATGGCTCTGGGCGCAAAATTGGGTGAAAAGTCCTACAGAGTTTTCACAGCTCTCGGTGACGGTGAAATTCAGGAAGGTCAGGTCTGGGAGGCTGCTATGTTTGCCGCCGCAAAGGGTCTTGACAATCTTGTTGCTGTTGTGGATAACAACAATCTTCAGATTGACGGCTCCGTTTCTGAGGTTAACTCACCTTACCCCATTCCCGAAAAGTTCCGTGCTTTCGGTTGGAATGTTATAGAAATCCATGCTCATTCCTTTGATGAAATTGACGCCGCCTTCAAGGCCGCCGCAGAATTCAAGGGCAAGCCCACCGCTATTATTGCAAAGAGCGTTAAGGGCAAGGGCGTTTCATTTATGGAAGACCAGTGCTCATGGCACGGCGCCGCCCCCAACGAAGAGCAATACAATCAGGCAATGGCTGAGCTTCAGGCCGCCCTTGCAGAATTGGAGGCGTAATTATGGCTGATATTATTAAAGTTGCTACTCGTGACGCTTACGGTAAGGCTTTGGTTGAGCTTGGCGAAAAGAACGACAAGGTTATTGTTGTTGACGCTGACCTTGCCGCCGCAACCAAAACAGGTATGTTTAAAAAGGCATTCCCTGAAAGATTTTTTGATGCAGGTATTGCCGAATGTAATATGATTGGTGTTGCCGCAGGTCTTGCCACCACAGGCTACACAGTTTTTGCCAGCTCCTTTGCAATGTTTGCCGCAGGCAGAGCCTTTGAGCAGATTCGCAACACAGTTGGCTACCCTCACCTCAATGTTAAAATCGGCGCAACTCACGCAGGTATTTCTGTTGGTGAAGATGGTGCAAGCCACCAGTGCTGTGAAGATATTGCTCTTATGAGAACTATCCCCGGTATGGTTATCATCAACCCTGCTGACGATGTTGAAGCAAGAGCCGCTGTGCTTGCAATGGCAGATTATGAAGGTCCCGCTTACCTTCGCTTCGGCCGCCTTGCAGTTCCGAGAGTAAACACTCTTGATTATAAATTTGAGCTTGGCAAAGGCGTTCAGCTTTGCGAGGGTAACGATGTTACAATCATCGCAACAGGCCTTATGGTCAGTGAAGCGCTTGCCGCTAAAGAAATCCTTGCAAACGACGGTATTAACGCAAGAGTTATCAATATGCACACAATCAAGCCTATTGATAAAGAAATTGTTATTGCCGCCGCTCAGGAAACAGGCGCTATCGTTACCGCAGAAGAGCATAATATCATCGGCGGTCTCGGCTCAGCGGTTGCAGAGGTTGTTTGTGAAAGCTGCCCTGTTCCCGTAATGAGAGTTGGCGTTGAAGACACCTTCGGTGCTTCAGGTCCTGCAGTTGAGATGCTTAAGATTTACGGTCTCACCGCAGAACACATCGTTGAAAAGGCAAAAGCAGCAATCAGCGCTAAAAAATAAATTTTAAAGGGTGACGGTGTATTATGAATAACAGCCCACAGCCCGATAACGTTAACAAGGCTCAGGCGGAATCCTCCCCTGAGCTTTCTTCGATTTTAAGAGAAATGAAAAACGGAACAGATATTCAGCCTCTTGACGACATTCAGCAAAGTGATTTTGTTGAATTTGAAGATAACGTTACCGACAGCAAATTAACCGATGACGAAAAGGAAGATATCGAGCCCTCAAGGCACACAACCCATAAAAAGGAGTCACCCAAAAGGCTTATCAGAGCCGCTGTGGTTGTGACTTTGATTCTCTGCGTGCTTGCCGGCATTTATATAGCCTTTTTCCATATTGATGATTTTGCCCACGGTACAACTGCCGTTTATGAAAAAGACTCTGCCGTAAATGTTCTGCTTGAAAACAACGATACTATCCGTCTTGAGGATGTGGCTCAGCTAAAGCTCTCTGATGACGGAAAGGTGCTCGTTTATTCTCAGGATACTGATTCTAAAACAGGCAAATACGATATCCGCGTTATCGACTTTTCAAAAAGAACATCAGTCAAAAACAAAGGCTCGGTTATTGTCAGCGGAATTGAAGAAAACTGGTATATGGACAAAAGCGGTTGCTTCGTTTACTACCAAAAAGCCGAAAGCGGCAGTGTGAAATATTATGTGTATTCCACCGAAAACCGTGAAACCGAAATGATTGTTGCCGATGCCACAGAATTTTTTGCTCCCCCAATGGGCGATATAGCTTATTACACCCGTGAGCGTGCAGGCACAACCATGCTTTATCGCAAACGCTTTGGTGAAGAAACCGAATCCTTGGGCGATGCTAAAAATGTTAAGGCAACCAAAAGTGATGAGGTTATGGAGATTTTCTACACCGTACCCGGTGACGATGCAGAAAAAGACGATTTCACTCTTTATAAAATTTCAGGTGACAGCCGGAAAATTAAAATTGCCGACAATGTAAGCGAGGTTTACCTTGACGATTACACCCCGGGCGGAAATTTATATTACTTTGTTAAAAACGAAGCAAATCTCAACTGGAACGACTTTGTCGATGACCCATATTATGATTCAGATTCCACCGCACAAAAGCCCGACAAAGGTGATTATCTTGTTACCGTCGGATTTATCTTCAAACGCACCAAGCTTGACGAGCAGGCATATAACCGCGCTATGGCTGAGTATAACAAAAAGCTCACCCGTGATAAAATCCGTGAAGCCCTTGATAGGCTGGATTTTGGTCTTGCGGTTTCTGCCGAATACAAGGTTAAGGTATATGACGGTCAATTAAGTAAGGAGCTCGCAGGCAGTGTTAAGCTTGAAAATCTTATTGCTTTTGCAAAAACAGGCGCTCCGAGAATAATTTACAAAACCTCTGGCATTGACGCACAGCAAAAGATTAATATGAGCGCCCTTTATAAAATTGCCGAAAATAAAACAGTTATTGACGCTATGGATTATGTTATCAGCGTCCTTAATAACAATTATGAAATCAGCACGGGCTGTAAATATTCGTGGTACGACGGCAACAAGGTTATGGCTTATGACTTTGACCCTGAAAGTGACATTGCAGACTGTAAATTTGACTTTTTGGGCAGAGAAAGCATTGTTACCTGCGTTATTACAGGCAGCACCGATTCGGCTCTTTATATCAGCACAGTCAGCGGTAAGGAAATTGCAAAGCCTGCTCTGATAAGTGAAAATGTCATTTCCTTTGAAGTAAACGGCAACACCCTTTATTACACAAAGTCAAACGGCACAAAAGCTGACCTTTACGCTTACGACCCTCAGTCAGGCTCAGCGCTGATTTGTGAAAGCAATGTTCAGTTTATCACCACCGATTCGGGTGAAGTGATTTCATTCAAAGGCATTTATGAAAACGATGTTTTGTTAAACGCCGAGCTTCTCCTCTGCTCTGAGGGTGAAGTTGAAAGAATTGACAGCGAAGTCAGCCCTAAGCATTTTGCTGTTGACGGCAATTCATTTGCTTATATTAAAAGCTATCAGTCTGCCGCCGCAACCGACACTCAGGCGCAGACAGGCGGAGAGCTGAAGCTCTGTTCAGACGGCAAAACAAAAACCCTTGACAGCGGTGTTTCGGTTATTTACTCAATAAACCCGAATTAAGCCAACGGCTTGTGCAGAATTTAACTGTGCAAGCCGTTATTTTATTTCCTTTAAAGAACACACGATTTCCCATTTCTTGACAAAAGAGTTGCTTATGTGGTAGTATAATGTGTATAAATGTTTTGCACACTCTATGAAAGGAAGACGGCTATGATAAATTCAGATAATTTATGTATGAGCTGTATGAAAGAAATCGGCGCAGAAAAGCAATGCCCTTATTGCGGTTTCCATGTTGATTCTCAACAGCCTGCCGATTATTTGCCTGTGCGTACGGTTATAGGCAACCGCTACCTTGTAGGCAAGCTTCTTGAATTTAACGGCGACGGCGCCACATATATGGGCTTTGACCTCACCGCGAGAGAGGCTGTAAATATTCGTGAGTATTTTCCTATAGGCGTTGCTCAGCGTGACCCTAAAGCTCTCACCGTTTCACCTGCCGAGGGCAAGGAGAAGCTTTTCAGCGAATATCTTCAGAGCTTTACCGAGCTTTGGCGCAAGCTTCACCGTTTAAACGGTCTTTCAGCCCTGCTTAAGGTCAACAATATTATTGAGGGCGGCGGAACTTGCTACGCCATAACCGAAAATATTGACGGTATCACCTTAAGAGAGCATCTTTTAAGAAACAATTCCGCAGGTTACATTTCGTGGGAAAAGGCAAGACCAATGCTTATGCCTGTTCTTTCCACTCTCGGAACTCTTCACAGCAACGGTATTGTTCACAGAGGAATTTCACCCTCCACACTTATTGTTGCCCCTGACGGAAAAATCCGTATCACAGGATTCAGCATCAGCGCAGTTCGCTCTGCTCACACAGATTTAAAAGAAGAAATCTTCCCGGGCTATGCCGCATTTGAGCAGTATGGCTTTGAGGGCAGGCAGGGCCCGAGCACCGATATTTACGCTTTTGGCGCAGTGCTTTACCGCACGCTTATCGGCACCGACCCCATCGACGCCCAGGAGCGCGTGGCTAATGACAGACTGATGATTCCCGGCAGATTTGCCGAACAGCTCCCCGCTTATGTTATTAACGGCCTTGTTAACGCTTTGCAGATTTTGCCTGATGACCGTATCAGAAGCGTTGACGAGCTGAGAGATGAGCTTTCAGCCTCTCCCAATGCGGTTGCCGCCGCAGATAAAATGGAGGTTGAAAAAATCCGCAAAACTCAGCGTGCAGAACCCGCAAAGGTTAATGACACCGCTGAAAAGCGTGCAGAGGCTCAGAAAAAGCATAACCGTAATATGCTCATTATTGCTATTGTAACAATAATTGCTATCGGCGTTGTTGCTGTTGGTGTTTGCCTTGCGTTGCTTGACTCTGACTCAGGTAACGACACCACTACCCCATCCATCAATCAGGAAATGGTAGAGGTTCCCTCTTTCCTTAACAAGGATTTTGAGGATATTATGGCAGACAAATATTACACCTCTAACTTCAACATTCAGAAGCAGGAATCTTACAGTGAAACTGTTGAAGAAGGCGTGGTTATCAGCCAGAATGTTGCCCCCGGCACTCAGGTTGGGCAGAAGAGCACAATTATTCTCACCGTCAGCAAGGGTCTTGAATATGTTTCATTCCCCACAAGCGGTGTTATAGGTGTTGACTTTAACGACGCTAAGACATTGCTTGAAAAATCAAGCTACAAGGTTACAAAGGTTGAAAAGAGCAACCCCGGCGGATATGTTGAGGGCACTGTTTATCAGTCAAGCCTTGACAGCGGCGAGATTTACCCCAAAGGCTCTCAGGTTATCCTCACTGTTTGGGGTCCCGAGCCGACAACCACCACCGAGCCGCCCACAGAAGCTCCTACCGAAGCAGGAACAATGGACGACACCGGCGGAATTTTTCAGAATATTTTAGGATAAAATTAAGCAACCTCACTCAGAGGCGCATTCCGTAAGGAAGTGCGCCTCAGTTATATTCGCCTGACGGCGAGTTATATTGCTTCGCAGTTATATCATGCTACGCATAGTTATATTGCCCTTCGGGCAGTTTCAAGGGCGAATATAATATCACTGAAACCGCAAGGTTTCAATATCACTTTTGCCTCTTGGCATAAATATCACTTTACCCACCGAGAAATATACAACCTTTCCCAAAGTATGTAATCCACTATGACACTTTCACAATTCTTGTGTAAAGTGTCATTTGTTTTGTGAGGATAAAAACCGAGCGAGACAACTTATTTACGAAGTGTCTCACTCAGAGGTTGCTTTTTATTTGCCGTTTGCAGGGTTATCAAGTATTTTTCCTTGCTCGTCAATCCGTGTTCCGTGGCAGGGACAATCCCATGAATGTTCAGCATCATTCCACTTAAGGGCACAGCCAAGGTGAGGGCATCTTTTGGTTGAAAAAGATAAAAGATTTGTAACCGTTTCAAATCCGTTTGCCAAAAGCTGAGGCTTCAATATACTCCTTGACGGGTCAAAAATATGAGCAAAATCATTCCTCTTTTCTTCAATCAAATCACACAAAAGCTCAGCGGCAACCATCGCCCCCGTCATTCCCCATTTATTAAATCCGCTTGCAACAAACAGCCTGTTTGTGTGTTTTGAATATTTGCCGATATAAGGAATTTCATCAAGGCTCATACAATCCTGAGCAGCCCAATAAAATTTTTCTCTGGCATCAGGGTAATTCACCCTCGCAAAATCCCGAAGCTCATGCCAATTCCCGCCTTTTTTACCCGTTCTGTGGTCACCGCCGCCCAGAATGAGCAAATCACCGTAGTTGCGAAAAGAAAGACCTGTTTTGCTTTCGTCCACATACATTCCACCCACATCAGGCGCATTTTCAAGAGCAATGGCATAGGAGCGGTGCTGATACAGCTTAACAGAAAAAAGTCCGTGCTTATTAATAAAGGGGAAATGGGTTGCAACCACCACATTGTTTGCATTGATTTTGCCGTAATCGGTTATGGCGGTGTTGCCGACCATTTCTTTAACAAATGTATTTTCATAAATTCTGAGATTTTTGCTGACAGCTGACAAAAATTTCAAGGGATGAAACTGCGCCTGATTTTTAAACTCCACCGCACCGATAGTTTCAAATGGCAAGGTCAGATTTTCACAAACACCTGCAGAATATCCGATTTTTTGAAGAGCCGAAAGTTCGTTTTCAATTTTTTGCCTGTTATTAAGTAAATACACAAAGTTATTTTTCACCTGATAATCACACTCATATTTCTGGCAAAGCGTACGGTATTTTTCAAAAGCTTTTTCATTTGCCTGAAGGTATGCTTTTGCTCCGTCGATGCCGATGCTTTTTATAAGCTTGTGATAAATAAGCCCGTGCTGGAAGGTAATTTTTGCAGTGGTGTTTCCTGTTACCCCACTGCAAAGCGAGTTTTTTTCAACGAGAATACAGTCAATATTTTTTTGCTGCAAAAAATATGCCGTCAGCAAGCCTGCAATTCCACCGCCGATTATGAGAACATCAGTTTTGCAATCGCCTTGCAAATGCTCAAAACGGGGCATAAGCCTGCCCTCTTGCCACAATGATTTCACACTACCACCTCAAAGGTAGTGTTTGAACTTAATTAAATGTTATGCTATAATAACAAAAAAACATTGGGGCGATAATATGAATTTTTATTGGACTGATTATAACCCGACCGAAATGAAATTTGTTGAAAAATGGCTCGATAAAACAGCTGTAAAATTCACCGGAATGGATGACGGTTGGGAAGACTTCTATAAATATTGGAAAAATGAAAAAGACACAATCCTCAACCAAAATTATTGGTGTAAGGTCGTGTCAGAAAAAGGCTTGCCGTTTTGTGTGATTGCATTAGGATTTCACGAAGATTCATTTGTCATTATGGAAATGCTCGTTTCACCAAAAATGCGCAACAAAGGGAAAGGCACACTGATTATCAAAGAACTTATAGAAAACAGTAAACAAATTCTCGGCAAAGAAATTCAAAAAGCAGAAGCAGTCATTTACCCAAGCAACAAGGCTTCACAAAGGTGCTTTGAAAAAGCCGGTTTTGTTTTAGAACGAATTCACGAAGACGGTGATGCAATAGATTATGTATTTTACAAGTAAAGCTCCCTCGAAAGGGAGCTTTATTTATTGCTTTTGTAAACCTTTACACAAGGGAGGCGTCTGCCATTTCTTCCAGGTATTCGTCAAAGGTGATTTCCTTATCATAGAAGCTGCCGGTGGTAACATCAATAATTCTTGTGGCTATTGTCTGCACAAACTGGTGGTCGTGAGAGGTAAACAAAACAGTTTCGGGGAATTTGATAATTCCGTTATTGAGTGATGCGATTGATTCCAAATCAAGGTGGTTTGTCGGCTCATCAAAGAGCAAAACATTAGCACCTGAAAGCATCATTTTACAAAGCATACAGCGAACTCGCTCGCCGCCCGAAAGCACCTTTGCCTTTTTGGTTGCCTCTTCACCCGAAAACATCATTCTGCCAAGCCAACCGCGAACATCAGACTCAAAAATCAAATCGGAATATCTTCTCAACCAGTCAATTAGGCTGTCCTCACAGCCGTCAAAAAATTCGGAGTTGTCGCTGGGGAAATATGACTGCGAAGTGGTTACGCCCCACTTAAATTCGCCCTCGTCAGGCTCAATTTCACCCATAAGAATTTTGAAAAGAGTGGTTTTTGCAAGGCTGTCTGTGCCTACAAAAGCAACCTTTTCTCTGGGCTTGATTGTAAAGCTTACATTATCAAGCACCTTTCTTTCACCAACAGTTTTTGAAATTCCGCTGACGGTAAGAAGGTCGTTACCAACCTCACGGTCGGGCTTGAAATCCACAAACGGAAAACGCCTTGAAGAAACGGGAATATCTTCAATAACAAGGTTGTCAAGGAGCTTTTTACGGCTGGTTGCCTGCTTGGATTTTGAGGCATTAGCGCTGAATCGGGCAATAAATTCCTGCAATTCCTTTTTCTTGGCTTCGGCCTTTTTATTCTGCTCGCGAAGCTGACGCTGAGCCATCTGTGTGTATTCATACCAGAAGTCATAGTTACCCACATACATTGCGATTTTGCCAAAGTCAATATCAACAATGTGGGTGCAAACCTTATTGAGGAAATGACGGTCATGAGAAACAACAATAACCGTACTGTCAAGCTCAATCAAAAACTCTTCAAGCCAGCTTATTGCATCAATATCAAGGTGGTTGGTAGGCTCGTCCATAAGAAGAATCTGAGGATTGCCGAAAAGAGCCTGAGCAAGAAGTACCTTAACCTTCATAGCATCGGTAAGCTCACTCATCTGAAGATAGTGAAATTCATTGGTAACACCAAGTCCGTTCAAGAGAATTTCAGCGTCACTCTCGGCACTGTAGCCGCCCATTTCTGCAAATTCGTCTTCAATTTCGCAAACTCTGATTCCCTCTTCCTCAGTTAAATCAGTCTTTGAATAAAGGTCATCACGCTCGTCCATAATTTTGCAAAGGTCCATATTTCCCATAAGAACGGTGCGGATAACTGAATATTCGTCAAATTCAAAGTGGTTCTGCTTAAGAACAGAAAGCCTCTCACCGGGGGTATAAATTACCTCGCCCTTGTTGGGCTCGATTTCACCTGAGAGAATTTTTAAAAAGGTTGATTTACCTGCACCGTTTGCGCCGATAAGGCCGTAGCAGTTACCCTTGGTGAATGTCATATCAACATTTTTAAAAAGCTCTCTGCCGCCATACTGAAGTCCTACATTTACTGTGCTTATCATTGGTTTTTTGCTCCTAATCTTATCTTAATAGAATTTATTATTCGGTTTTTCCACCTGATTGCAGGCAGAGTAATTTTATATTTTTTAAAATACGCGCTGTCAGAATTCAGCACTCTGCCGTTTCGTTCAACAGCTTCAAGAATGCCCAGAACGCTTGATTTATCAGCAATTTCCGTTGTCCATTGACTGTCACCGCGCAAGGTGATTTCATTGCCTTTTATTGCAAGAATTCTGTGAAGAACAAGCCTTCCGTTGCTTCTTTTAAAAAGAACAATGTCCCCCGCCTCAAGGGGCTTTTTGATTTCAGAAATAACTACAATATCTTCACCGTCTTTAATAACGGGCTCCATACTTTTCCCCGACGCAGTAATTCTAACCTTACCGCCTGAGGATAAAATTTCTTCAATTACAGGTGCCATTTCTTTTAATGAAAGAGTGTTACTCAATTATATCCGCCCTTTCAAGGGTTGTGATAAATTCATCCACATCTGCGCTGATGCTTTCAGCCGTAACATTACATTCTTTTGCAAGGGAAGAAATAATTTCATCTTTTTCTGCCCCTTTTTCAAGCATTCGCCATATAAACTTTGCAGTTTCATTAACGGTGATAATTCCTTGAAAATCCATACCTGCAGTTGACACAACAATGTTCATTCCGCTGACCTCGCGAAGCTTATATTCAGGCTTAATTTTCATAAAAATCACCCGTTTCTTCAATAGTTATTTTTCCGTCAGTTATTTTAAGCTCCTTGTTGCATACGCTCAAGGCCGCCTTCTTATGAGTGATAATCATAAGGGTTTTATTTTCAAGCTCCCTGAGGTTTTTGATAAGGCGCTTTTCTGTTTCTTCATCAAGGGCAGAGGTTGCTTCGTCGAGCAAAATAATCGGTGCATCATACAGAAGAGCTCTGGCAATGGCAATTCGCTGAGCCTGACCCTCCGAGAGTCCGAGGCCTCTTTCACCGAGAAGGGTATCAAGCCCTTGCTCAAATTCATTTATAAATTCATCACAGCAGCTAAGGCGTATTGCCCTGTGGATTTCTTCTTCGGTTTTTCCGCTGTTCATAAAGGTGATGTTTTCATACACAGTACCTGATAAAAGGAGATTGCCCTGAGGCACATAAGAAAACAGCCTGCGTGTTTCTCTGTCGGCAAGTCTGCTTTTTTCTCCCAAAAGGCAGATTTCACCGCTTTGAGGAGTAAGCACTCCCATCATAAGCTTAAAGAGTGTGCTTTTGCCGATGCCCGAAATACCCGTAACTGCAACAAAATCGCCTTTTTTGATTTCACAATTTGCCCCTTCAAAAACCAAATCACGGTTATATTTAAAGGTGACATCTTTAATTTTTATTGAGCTGAGGCCGTTGTAAAAATCATTGATATCATCAATTTTTTTGCCGCAGCAAATTTCATCAGGGAGATTTTCAAATTCCATAAGCCTTTCGGCAGAGGCAACCGTTGCATAAAACGAGGGTAAAATACCGGAAAGGGCAGAAAGCGGGCCTTGAATCTGATTAACAAGCTGAAGCACAGCCGACATTTCGCCGATATCGAGAATTCCGTTATATACGCGGTAGCCGCCCCAAATAATTGCAAATAAATGCCCTGCGCTGAAAACAAGATTAACTCCGCTGTTTGCAAAAATGCTTATAGTGGCTCTTTTAATTCTTACACGGTAATTTTCACCCATAAGCTCATCAGCCTTCTGACAGATGCGGTCATAAGCGTTAAACACCTTAACCACAAGCACCTCGCTTACAGCTTCCTGCATAAAGGAGCGCACCTTGCCGTCTGCCTCCTGACTTTTTTTATGGATTTCTTTAAGATACTTTTTAAAAAGCCTTGAAAATCCAACAAGAAGCCCGCCGCCTGCAACAAAGGCAAGGGTGAAAACCGGGTCAAAGCTGAGCATAATCAAAACAGCCAGCACCAGACGGACAACAAGTGTAATCAGCCTTGGCAAAAGGGACATTATTCCGTCAGTTACAACTCCCACATCAGAAATCAGTCTGTTCAAAATTTCTCCGCTGTGGAAAGCAGAAATTTCGCTGTAATCTTTTTTAAGCACAGTTTCAAAAATATGAGCCCGAAGTCTCATTTCTATTTTGGTTTTGGAGCGTTCAAAAATGTTTCTGCTCACGATTTTAAAAACAAACTGCACAGATAAAATCACACCAAGGATAATTGCACCCTGTGTAAGCTCAGCCATATCACGGTAGGTTGCACCGTTAACAATGCTCTTTGTGCCGAATGCCGACAACACACCTGCAAAAGCCAGCACAACGCTGAGCACCCCGTAAGCAAACACACCCTTAAGGTGATTTTTTGATACGCGGTACATCCATTTAACGGCTGTCATATCCTGATGTCGGTTCCTTTTTTTCATAAAATCTCCGTCATTTCATCATATCATAAGCCATTTTAACGGCTTCACTGCTTGTATCACAAAGCATTGCATAAAAGCTGACATTTTCAAGCAAGTCCTCTACCCTCAAACAAAGCAAATCCATTTTACCTTCATCATCGGGGCGGATTGTCTGATTAAAAAGCGGCGTCATCGCACTTTGAGCATCTAACCTTTTAATCTGATTTTGCCCCCTGTCAAGAAAGCAAATTCCTTTTATGGGGTATCCCTTGTTGACGCTTATATCATTTTTGCCGCTGAAGGGTGTGCCGAAGGCAAAATATTGCCCGTCAACCTTTCTTACAGCAGGCTTATCGTCGTTAATAATCTCTGCTTTTTCAAACACCCTGAGCCAACCCTCGGTGTGGGTAGATTTCCCCGTTCCGCTGGGGGCAGAAAAGAGGTACGCTTCACCCTCCAGCTCCACCGCAGAGGCATGAAGCATCATACCGTCAAAGCTCAGAAGTTCTTTATAAAATGCCGCACCCATACCGATATATTCAATCTCTTCATCGGTGAGAGTCGGGAATTTTTTTCGCCTTGAAATATAATAATCTTCCCCTAAAGAGAGCTTGATTTGTGGCTCTTTTTCATCGCAAATATACTTCTTGCTTCTGCTTTTTAAAAGGTCAAAACGGCAGGAATATTCCACAGTTAAGCCTGCAATTTTATAAACTGCCATTTTGCCACCTCTTTCAACACACAAATAGACATTTTATTTTAACATTTATATGTAATAAAGTCAAATAAAAAGCGGTATCACCGTAGGCAATACCGCTTTAAGATTATTCCTGTGAAAAAACGAAGCTGTCGTTTTCGTATTTACAGATATATTTGTGACCCGAAGTTATTGTTAAATCAAGCATTTTTTCACTCAGCGGGTCTTCAATTTTGGACTGAATGGCTCTTCTCAGCGGTCTTGCACCGTAAACCGGGTCAAAGCCCTCGTCAGCAATTTTAGAAACCGCGCTGTCATCAAACTCAATTTCAATGCCCAAGCCCTTTGTGCGTTTACGAAGCGTTTCAAGCATTCTTGAAGCGATTTCTTTAATATCGTCTTTTTTGAGCTGTTCAAACACAATTATGTCATCAACTCTGTTAAGGAATTCGGGGCGGAAGAGCTTTTTAAGCTCACCCATAACAGCATCGTGAATTTTGCTGTCAGAGAGCGCACCGCCGTTATCATCAGCATTAAAGCCAAGAGATTTGCCTGCTCCGCCGCTTATGAGCTTTGCGCCAACATTTGATGTCATAATAACAACGGTGTTTTTAAAGTCAACCTTTCTGCCCTGAGAATCAGTCAGCACACCGTCATCAAGGATTTGCAAAAGCATATTAAATACATCGGGATGAGCCTTTTCAATTTCATCAAAAAGCACCACGCTGTATGGCTTGCGGCGAACCTTTTCGGTGAGCTGACCGCCTTCATCATAGCCTACATAGCCGGGAGGCGAGCCTACCATTCGCGAAACAGTATGCTTTTCCATATATTCTGACATATCCAGCCTGATAAGAGCATTTTCATCGCCAAACATTGTAGCAGCCAAGGTTTTGCAAAGCTCCGTTTTACCCACACCTGTAGGGCCGAGGAAAATAAACGAGCCTGTGGGTCTGTTGGGGTCTTTGAGACCTACACGGCCGCGGCGGATAGCTTTGGCAATGGCAGAAACAGCCTTATTCTGACCAACCAGTCTGCGGTGCATTTCTTCTTCAAGGTTAAGAAGCCGCTGACTTTCCTCCTGAGTGAGCTGAACAACGGGGATATGTGTCCATTCTGACACAACAGCCGCGATATCTTCGGGTGTTACCTCACCTTTCATTTCGCAGTTTTTGCGGTTCCAGCTTTCTTTGGTTTCATCAAGCTTTTTCTGAAGCTCTTTTTCTTCATCTCTCAGCTTTGCGGCAAGCTCATAATTCTGGCTGTTGACTGCGGCTGATTTTTCATCAGACACCGCTTTGATTTTATCCTCAAGCTCCTTGATGTTTTCAGGGGGAGTGAAGGCACGAAGCCTGATTTTAGAAGCCGCTTCATCAATGAGGTCGATTGCCTTGTCAGGAAGATATCTGTCAGTGATATATCTTGATGACAGATGAACTGCCGCTTCAATGGCCTCATCAGGGATTTTTACATTGTGGTGAGCTTCATATTTATCGTGAAGACCTTTTAGAATTTCAATAGCCTCCTCCTGAGAGGGTTCACCAACAACAATAGGCTGAAAACGCCTTTCAAGAGCAGAGTCTTTTTCTATATTTTTACGGTACTCTTCAAGGGTGGTTGCACCGATTACCTGCATTTCTCCCCTTGCCAATGAGGGTTTGAGGATATTTGCCGCATCCACCGCTCCCTCGGCTGAGCCTGCACCCATAAGGGTGTGCACCTCGTCAATGAAGAGAATAACATCCCCCGCCTTGGTTACTTCATCAATAGCGGCTTTAATTCGCTCTTCAAAGTCGCCTCGGTACTTTGTACCGGCAACCATACCTGTTAAGTCAAGTGAAATAATCCTCTTGCCCCTGAGAAGCTCGGGAACTTCATCCGTTGCAATTTTAAGGGCAAGACCCTCGGCAATAGCCGTTTTACCAACACCCGGCTCACCGATTAAGCAAGGGTTATTTTTGGTGCGGCGGCAAAGAATCTGAATAACTCGGTTAATTTCGGTATGCCTTCCGATTACCGGGTCAATTTTCCCCTGGCGGGCAAGGTCGGTCAAATCTCTGCCAAACTGCTCAATGGTGGGCGTGTCACTCTTTTTGCTTTGCTTGCCTTTATCACCTGCAGATGAATTTGAGGAAGAAACACTTTTTGAAATTTCATTGATTATTTCATTTGGTGAAATTCCGTATTTCTCAAGTATATTCATTGCAAAACAGCTTGAATCCTTGGCAATGGCGATAAGGATATGCTCCGTTCCTACATAAGAATGATTCATTGAACGGGCGGCAGAAATTGCGCTTTCAATAATCTGCTTGCTTCTTGGGGTAAACTCGTTAGGCGACAGAACTGTGGGAGTGCCGATACCTACGGTTGTTTTAAGTGTGTTTTCAACAGAAGAAGCAGTAACTCCTTTGCTTGTTAAAACCGTGTGGGCTACACTGCCCTCAACCCCCAGCAAGCCCACAAGAAGGTGCTCACTGCCGATATAAGTGTGACCTAAGTTTTCAGCCGATTCAATGGCATCGTTTAACGCTGTGTTTGCTTTTTGTGTGAAGCCTGTGAATTTATACATTCAGCACCTCTCCTTTTTTAGTTCAATGTCTGTGACATTGAGTGATATATCTGCTTCGCAGATTTATATTATATCCGTTTTTATGCAAAAATTTCTCTCACCGCGTCAGCTCTGATAACATCACGCTGATATGCTGTCAGCTCCTGATTTTCACGGGCTTTAATGGTTGCAGGCTGAACGCTGTAAGTGAGTTCGTTAAGCTTTTTCATATCAAAGTCAAAAATTCCGCTTCTTGCTCCAAGGCGAATCAAAGAAGAAAGCTCCATAAATTCGTCACAGGTGAGCATTCTTGCATATTGCAAAATTCCCCTTGCGCGCCAGATTTCATCAACCTGAGCCGGGTTTTCAAGCAGGCTCTTTGCGGCAGCTCTTTCCTGAGCCACAAGCTGAAGGGTGATTGACTGCAAGTTATCAAGAGCCTCCTGCTCTGAAATGCCGAGGGTTATCTGGTTGCTCAGCTGATAAATTGCACCCTTTGGCGAGCTGCCTTCACCGTGAGCGCCTCTGATAACAAGACCCAATTTTGACACCGTTGAAGCAAGCTTTCCAATCTGACCGCACTTTGTAAGGGCAGGCAGATGAAGCATTACAGACGCTCTCATTGCCGTGCCGAGATTTGTGGGGCATTGAGTAAGATAACCTATTCTATCGTCAAAGGCATAGTCCACACCTGATGAAATGATGTTATCCACTTTATCGGCAACATTGTATGCCTCTTTCAGCGCAAGACCCGACATCATAACCTGAAGCCTGATATGGTCCTCTTCACAAAGCATAATGCTGATTGCCTCGTCATCTGTGAGCACAAGCGCTCCGTCGCTGTCGGTTGCAAAATCAGGGCTAACAAGGTGGCGCTCTGCCAAAGACACTGCCTGAGCCTTGGTGAGAGTGGCTGTTTCGGTGTAAGAAAAGTCCCAATACTTTTGTGAAAGGAGTATATCTCTTACCTTTTCACAGACCTCTTTTTTGCCCTCTTTTGTGAGCTTGCAAGGGAACGGATATTCATCGATATTTCTCGCTAAACGAATTCGTGTGCTTAAAACGATATCTCCCTGCTCGCCGCTTTCTATATACCATTTATTCATAGTTCAAAACCTATCCTTTCATTGGAATATCAACAAATATCTAAATTTTTAGATTATTTGTTTTCCAAATCCTTAATCTTATCTCTGATAATCGCCGCCTGCTCAAATTCCTGCTTTTCAATAGCCTCTGCAAGCTCTTTTTTAAGCTTTTCAACAGGGTCTTCCTTAACCTCTTCCACAGGAGCAACCGTTGCCTCTACAGCCGGTGCCTGCTTACCGTTGTGCTTAATTCTGCCGTGAATTCGCTGAATGGACGGAAGCAATTTATCATAGAAGGTTTCATAACATTCACTGCATCCGACTTTACCGCTTCTTACGATGTCGCCAAATGTATTTCCGCATTTTTTGCATCTTGTTTCAACAGGTGACGCAAGCTTCTGCACGGTATCCCCCAGAAAGCCGCCGAAGAAATCATCAAGATTCAGACCAAAGCCTGAAAACATATCACCGTAGCCAAGATGTGCCGCACACTCTGCACAAAGGTGCATCTGCGTGGTATCCCCGTTTACAACCCTTCTGATGTGAGTTGTAGCCTCATTTTTTCCGCAATTCTGACAAAGCATACTCATCTTCCTTTCTTAACTGTTGACAATAAAATATTCTTAAATATTGACGCCCTGACGGTATCACGCAAGGGCAATGAAACTTCTCTTAAGCATTTATCGCTGGTTGCCGCAAGAGCCGCTATTGAAATCTCATCACTTAACAGATTCTGATAATTGAGATTACTTATGTGAGCTCTGCAGGTGGCCTCATCTGCCGACGGGCCAATGCTGTTTACAGCGTGCATAAGCGCCGAGCCCTTATCATAGCTCACGCGTGAAATCCTCACATATCCTCCGCCGCCTCGCCTGCTCTCTACAATATACCCGTGTTCGGGCGTAAATCTTGACGAAATAACGTAGTTAATCTGACTTGGTACGCAACCGATTGTCTGAGCCAGCTCGTTTCGCTGTATTTCAGTAAAGCCGTCACTCTCAAGCATTCTGAGAATCATATTGGCTATTTCATTACTCATATTCATAATATCATCTCGCTTTTTGATTTTGACTTTCTTTGACTTTGACTATATTATAGCCACACAAAAATCAAAAGTCAAAAGGTCAAACAAGGTCAAATTTCTTTAATTTTATTGTAAAATTAAAATTATCGCTTGTTTTCTTTGATTTTCTCACTTTTTCTTTATTTTTTAAGAATTTTAAAATTTAAAAATACACACAGAAAAAGTTTGACCTTCATATTATGATAACAGGGATAAAAATTGCAAAAAATCCCGCAAAAATCTACCACTATTTTCTTATTATAAATAATACCTATAATAGCGAAAAAAATATTGCAAGAGAGGTAAAAGTGATGTATAATGTAAGCGTATATTTTAAAGTAGCGAAAATTTCGCATTTTGGAGGGAAGTTTAATGGAAGCCTATCTTGATAACAGCGCAACAACGCCCGTATGCCCTGAGGCGATTGAGGCAATCAATAACACATTAACCAAGTGCTGGGGCAACCCGTCTTCTCTGCATTTTGGCGGAATTGAAGCTTCTGAAGTTCTTGAAAATGCAAGGCATTCAATAGCTAAGAAGCTGTCTTGTGATGACAGTGAAATTTTCTTCACCTCAGGCGGAACCGAGAGCAATAACATCGCAATTTTCGGTGCGGCTCACGCCTTCCGACCAAAGGGTATGAGAATTATCACCACATCAATCGAGCACCCCAGCGTTGAAGAGCCGATGAAGCAGCTTGAAAAAGAGGGCTATGATGTTGTAAGGCTCAATGTTGATAAAAACGGCTGTTTTGATGAGCGTCAGCTCAATGCCGCGGTCAACACATCCACCTCACTCATCAGCATTATGGCTGTCAACAATGAAATCGGCACAATCGAAGCCATTGAAAAGGTTAAATCTGCTGTTCGCAAATACAACGCTCCTGCTCTTATTCATTGTGACGCTGTTCAGGCTTTCGGCAAAATCCCCCTGAAGCCGCACGCAATGGGTATTGACCTTATGAGCATAAGCTCCCACAAAATTCACGGCCCGAAAGGTGCAGGCGCTTTGTTTATTAAAAAAGGCTCGCGCATTGCCACAACAGTTTTTGGCGGCGGTCAGGAAAAGGGAATCCGCCCCGGCACAGAGCCTATGCCCGCAATAGCAGGCTTCGGTGCGGCTGCCGATGCAATTAAGGATATAGATGTTAACCTCAGGATTGCAACTCAGCAAAGAGATTATCTCATATCCCGCCTGGTTGAGCTTGGCGGAGTTGTAATCAACTCACCTGCCGATGCTCTGCCTTATGTTACCAACATTTCGGTAACAGGCATCCCCTCTGAGGTGCTTCTCAATTACCTTTCGGAGATGGGCATTTATATTTCAAGCGGCTCAGCCTGTTCAAAGGGCCACAAGAGCAGAGTTCTTACCGAAATCGGGCTTGATTCTCAGAGAATCAGCAGTGCTGTGAGAATAAGCATTTCAAGATACACCACAAGGCAAGAAATTGACTATTTCATTCAGGGCGTTGCATCTGCCCAAAAAACAATGAGGCGAATGAAATAACGAAACGGAGTTCAAAATGAAGGAAACAATTCTTATAAAAAACGGCGAGTTAGCCCTCAAAGGTCTTAACCGCCGCACTTTTGAAGACATTCTTATAAAAAATATGCGTCACCGTCTGAGTGACCTGGGTAAGTTCAAATTCACCTCGGCTCAATCAACTATTATGGTTGAGTCCGAGGACGAAAATGTAGATTTTGACGAAGCAGTCCGCCGATTGACCAAGGTTTTCGGCATTGCCGCATTATCAAGAGCCGCCGCAGTTGAAAAGGATATGGATGTTATACTGGGCTGTGCAGGTGAATACCTTCGTGACCAGCTTGAAGGAGCTAAAACATTTAAGGTTGAGGCAAAGCGTTCCGACAAAAACTTCCCTCTCAAGTCACCTGAAATCTGCCGTGAGGTTGGCGGCAAAATTCTCAGTATGTACCATCACCTTAAGGTTGATGTTCACAACCCTGATGTTGTTGTTATGGTTGAGGTGCGTGATTTCTACGCCTATATCCACGGCAACCAGATTAAGGGCGCAGGCGGTATGCCCACAGGCTCCGCAGGCAGAGCCGCTTTGCTTGTGTCAGGCGGTATCGACAGCCCCGTTGCAGGCTGGATGATGGCAAAACGAGGTCTCAATATAGTGGGCATTCATTTTGCATCTCCCCCTTACACCTCACAGAGAGCCGAAATGAAGGTTCACACCCTTTGCAAAAAAGTGTCGCAGTATTGCGGCAGAATTCCTCTTTTCGTTGTGCCCTTTACCCATATTCAGGAAGAAATAAAAGACAACTGCCCTGAGGATTTATTTACCCTCATTATGCGCAGACTAATGATGCGTTGCGCCGAAATAATTGCAAAAAAAGAGGATTGCGGCGCACTTATTACAGGTGAAAGTGTGGGTCAGGTTGCAAGCCAGACTATGCAGGCAATCGCTTGCACCGAGGCTGTGGCAACAATGCCTGTTTTCCGTCCTCTCATCGGTATGGACAAGGATGAGGTTGTTATCATTTCAAGAAAAATTGACACCTTTGAAACCTCCATTCTCCCTTATGAGGATTGCTGCACGGTATTTACCCCCAAGCACCCCAAAACCAAGCCAAAGCTTTCTCAGCTTGAAGAGGCAGAGGCTCTGATTGATGTTGACGGTCTTGTTAAAGAGGCCATTGCAAACACAAAATTCATTATGATAGACAGATAAAGGTTGGCGACTAATTTTGGCAATTTGCGAAATCATCAGCGTAGGAACGGAAATTCTTTTAGGTGACATTGTGAACACCGATGCTCAGTTTTTGTCAGTTGAGCTTGCAAAAATGGGTATCAGCGTGCTTCACCAGACCACCGTCGGGGACAACCCTGACAGGCTTCGCAATGTCCTTAAAATTGCGGCAGAGAGAAGTGACATCATCATCGCCTCAGGCGGTCTCGGACCAACTCCCGATGATTTAACAAAAGAAATCTGCTGTGAATTTTTAGAAAAAGAGTGTGTTCTTCATAAAGAGAGCCTTGACAGAATGGAAAGCTATTTTTCATCAAAAGGGCTTTCTATGAGTGAAAACAACAAAAAGCAGGCTATGCTCCCCGTTGACGGCGTTATTTTCCCTAACGATAACGGTACCGCTCCCGGCTGTGCCATAGAAAAAGACGGAAAGCATATTCTTATGCTCCCCGGCCCACCCAGGGAACTGAAGCCGATGTTTTTAAATTACGCTGTGCCATACCTTCAGCAATTTTCTGACAAAATAATTATTTCTCATAACATCCGCACCTTCGGCATCGGTGAAAGCGTTATGGCGCAAAGGGTTGATGATTTACTGAACAGCCAAAACCCCACCGTTGCTCCCTATGCAAAAGAGGGGGAGGCTCTTCTGCGCGTTACCGCCATGGCAGGCAATAAAGAAGAAGCTGACCGCCTTGCAAAGCCCGTAATTGATGAAATCTGTTCAAGATTAAAGGGCTTTGTTTACGGTATTGATGAACCGAACATCGAAACCGCCGTTGTTAAAAAGCTCAAAGAAAAAAGCCTGACCCTTGCCACTGCAGAATCATGCACAGGCGGGCTTATCGGCAAAAGAATTACCGATGTTTCAGGCTCTTCGGCAGTTTTTGAATGCGGAATTATTTCTTATTCCAACCAAATAAAAGCAAAAATTCTCGGTGTAAATGAGGATGACCTTAAAAACTACGGAGCCGTAAGCGAGCCTGTTGCCCGTCAGATGGCACTTGGCGCGCTCAAGCTCAGCGGAGCCGACATAGCAGTTGGCGTAACAGGAATCGCAGGCCCTGAAAGTGACGGCACTGACAAGCCCGTAGGTCTTAGCTTTATAGCTCTTGCCGCCAAAGACGGCACAGTAGTTGTAAAGAAACTCCTTACAGGTAAAAACGGCCCCGGTTGCCGCGATTATAACCGCCTGGTTAATGCGTCAAACGCTCTTAACCTTGTAAGACTTTATCTTGAAAATAACCTTAATTAGGGGATGAATATATGGACGAATTCAAAAAAAGAGACGGTAAAAGTGAAATTGACTTAACTGAATTTGATTTGACCGACTTTAAAGAATATTTTGAAGAAGAGGATGCTCAACGCGAGGCAGAAGCAAAAGAAAGAGCCGAGCGTGAAGCCGCTGAAGAAGCCGCAAGACTCGCCGAGGAGGAGCGAATCCGCCTTGAAGCACAGCGCAAAAAAGAAGAGGAAGAAAGAAAAGCCGCCGAAGAGCTTGCCGCAAAGAAAAGAGCTGAATTTGAAGCCAGAGAAAGAGAAGAGGCACGCCGAGCCGCCGAAAAGGCCGCGGCCGCCGCTTTGGCTGCAAAAAAGGCGGAAGAAGCAAAAGCTCAGGAGCAGAAAGAAATTTCCGCAAGGCTTCTTGAGCAGGCAGATGTTGACAATGAAATGCCCATTGAGCCGCCGAAATTTGAAGCTGTGGCTGACGAGGCTCCCAAGATTGAATTTGCCGCATTTTCTTCTATTCTTGATATAGAAAACAACACAACCGAAGAGCAAAGTGAGCCTCAGGACTTCCCCGACGACGGCCCTACAGGCTTTTTGGCAGACAAGAGCAAAAAGAAGGGAACGGTTGCCACTGTTATCTGCATAATCCTTTTAGTTGCAACTGTTGCTTGCGCCGCTCTGGCTGTTTGGAATTTCACCAACAAGGCTGACGGCAAATCCGACACTCAAGACACTCCCGTAGTCAATAATCAGGCTCAGGTGTTTGACCCTTACGGTGATTTGGTTGTTAATTATAACGAAACGGTTTACCCCGATTCAATCAATGAAAATCTCAAGGCAATGTATTCTGAAAATGACGACCTTGCAGGCTGGCTCACCATTGACGGAACAGCTATTGACTACCCCATTATGCAGGACAGCGCCAACAAATATTACCTTTACAACAACAACGCTTTTGATGAAAGCGCACGCTACGGCACGCCGTTTATCGACTTCCGTTGCACAAAAAACGGCCTTAGCAAAAACACGGTAATTTACGGTCACAGAATGAACAACGACGCTCACTTCGGCTCACTTGACAGCTACACAGATGTTGAGCATTATAAAACTCACCCCACTATTAAATATGACACCCTCACAGGCTCATATACTTTTAAGGTTTACGCAGTGTTTTATGCCACAACCCAAGGCAGTGTTGACGGCGGATATGTGTTTGATTATTACAACCCGAATATGAGCGATGAGAGCTTCGCCGGTTATATTGAAATGCTTAATCAATACGCACTTTATACAACCGACGCAGGTCTTGAAAAGACCGATAAAATCATCACTCTTTCAACCTGCACCCATGTTTATGACAGCCTTAAAGACGGCGGAGTTGACGCCCGTTTTGTTGTGGTTGGCAGATTGCTCAGAAGCGGTGAAAGCGAAAGTGTTGACACTGAAAATGTAACAGTAAACGCTGATTATCGCCGCCCTCAGATTTGGTATGACAAAAACGGCAAATCTAACCCCTACTCAGCTTACAGAAGCTGGAAGCCCTCTAAATAAAATCTCACGAAAGGAGCAAATTTGAATGGCAGACGGATTTGACAAACCTATTATGCCTAAAAAGGACGATAAGCAGAAGTTACCTGAAGCTATCCCCGTTGACGATAAGGGCCAACCGTTGCCTGACCCGTCAGAAAATTTAAGCGGTTACATAGTGACCACAGGCGTTGAAAATCTCAAAAACACATTTGCTTCAGTTGAGGTTGATGACGGAGTGAGGGAAACTATGGAGCCTCCCCAGCAAATGGGCTTTATAAAAAGGCACCTTTCTGCCAACAGAGGCTACAGCTATTACGGCACCCCTGCAGGCAGTATTCCCAAGGATGCCAACGGCGTTGAGCCGTCACCGCTCTCCAAGCTTTTTTCAGAGGCTGAGGTTTTGAGTGAAGATGAAGCCGAAAAACCGGCAGAATTTGTTGCACCTATTAAGCAGGGCAAGGTTGAAACCCCCAAGCAGGCATCTAAAAAAGCAGAAGACGCAACCGACCCGAAAAGTATTTTTGAAAAAGCCGGCTACAATGTTCTTGACGACAACCCCAATGCCTTTAAAATGGCAGATGCAAGAAAAGATGACGACACTCCCCGACTTCGTGATATGTATAAAACCAACACCAAGGTTATTTTCCAATCCGAGGCGGATACTCTTGCCAACGGCAATAAGGTGGAAGAGGTGTCTGTAGAAAGCACCGAGCTTTTTACAGAGCCGACCAAGCTTTCACGAGCCAAACGCAGAATTGAAGAAAAGCAGAAAAAGAAAGAAATCAAGGCTCAAATCCGCCTTGAAAAGCAAAAGGCAAAGGCAAGAAAAAAAGCAGAAAAAGAAATCAGAAAAGCACAGCTTAAGGCTGAAAAGCTGAAGGCTAAAAAAATGACCGAAAAAGAAAAAGCCAAGCTTGCAAAGCTTGAAAGCAAAATTGCCGATATTTCTGGCAAGGGCGCTACAGCCAAAGCTCAGCAAGACCTTATTTCTGCCCAAAAGGCAAAGACTCAGCGCAAGCAGGCATTAGCCGCCGCAGAAAAGGCAGAAGCTCAAAAGAAAAAGGCTGAAAAAGAAGCTAAACTTGCCGCTGAAAAAGCACAGGCCGAAAAGGCAAAAGCCGAGCAAGAAGCCAGGCTTGCCGCAGAAAAGGCTCAGGCTGAAAAGGCAAAAGCCGAGCAAGAAGCTAAGCTTGCCGCTGAAAAAGCTCAGGCTGAAAAGGCAAAGGCAGAGCAAGAAGCTAAGCTTGCCGCTGAAAAAGCTCAGGCCGAAAAGGCAAAAGCCGAGCAAGAAGCCAAGCTTGCCGCAGAAAAAGCTCAAAAAGAAAAAGAAGAAGCTGAACTTGCAGTTAAGCAGGCTCAGCAGGCAAAAGCTGATGCAGAAAGTATCGCAAAAGAAGCATTTTTGAAAGCAAAAGAGCAAAGCGAAGAGGCCGCAAAGGTCATTGAGCTTGCTAAGAAACAAAAAGAAGATGCTCAGCGCGCCGCTCAGCTTGCCGCGCAGGAGGCTAACCGCAAGCTTTCAGAAGAGAAGGAGCGTATCCGCCGCGAGCAAGAGGCTGAACAGGCAAAGAATCAACAACAGCAGGAGCTTGCCCGCCGTGAGCTTGAAAGTCAGCAGGAGGCCGCCAAGCAGGCCCGACTTGATGCTCAGCAGTTAATGGCAGAGCTTGAGGCTATGCGCAAGGCTGCCGCCGATGCACTGGCTCAGAAAGAAGAAGCTGAAGAGGCCGCCCGACTTGCAAGGGAAGAAAAGGCCCGCCTTGATGCCGAAGCCCAAGCAAGAGCTGAGGCTGAACGGATTCACCGCGAGGAGCTTGCCGCAAAACGCGCCGCAAGAAAGGCACGCGAAGAAGCCCGTATGGCAGAAACTGAAAAAATCCGACGAGAACGTGATGAGGCTATTGCCAAGGCAAGAGCCGAAAAGGACGCCGCCATTGCCAAAGCAAAGGCCGAGAAGGAGGCCGCTATTGCTAAAGCACGAGCAGAAAAAGAAGCGGCTATTGCTAAAATTCAGCAATCCTCCAAAAAGGAAAATGCCCCTGCGGATATTCCCATTTCCAAGCCCTTGAACGCTGAGCTGAAATTTGATAAAGATAACATTATTTCACGCTCAACTAAGAAAGAAGACTAAGATGAACCCCAGAGAAAAGAAAGAATTGATAAGAAAATGTCTGCTTGTGCTTGCCATTATCGGTGTCATAGGCAGTTCAGGTTATCTTATTTATGACCTTGTGTGGCTCCCTTATTCAATACAGAAGCAAAATGAAATTTTCAATGTTGATGAAGAGCAATCAAACACCTCGCAGAATGAGTCTTCCCAAAATGAAGGAACTCCCCCTGTGCAGGAGAAATATGTTCAAATCAAAAGCCAATATGAAGATTTTGCAGGCAAGCTCATTGTCAAGGGGCTTAAAATGGACTTTCCCGTTGTTCAGGGAGAAGACAATTCTTATTATTTAAAATATAACATTGACGGTGAAGAGGATAAGCACGGGGCTCTGTTTGTGGATTATCGCAACGACCTTGTAAATCTCAATCAGAACACCATTATCTTCGGCCACAATATGCGCGACGGCACCCAGTTCGGTATGCTGAGTATGTATAAAAAGCTCAGCACCTATAAGGCGTGCCCCGTAATAACCTTCAACACAATTTATAAGGATTATAAGTGGAAGGTTTTTGCCGCATTTTTGATTAACACTCAACCCGAGCACGACGGCGGATATGTTTTTAATTATCTTCGCACCGACTTTGCCACCGACCGGGAATTTTATGATTTTTACGATGAGGTTATGGAGCGCTCATATTTCATAACCGACACAGATGTTACACCTGAGGATAAAATTCTCACCTTGTCAACCTGCAGTCTGCTTCTTGATGACTCACGGTTTGTTGTTATGGCAAGGCTTGTGCGTGACGGTGAGGAGCCTTCGGTTGACACCTCAGCCGCCAGAGTTAACACTAACCAGCGTTTTCCTCAGGCCTGGTATGATGAAAATAACCAGACAAATCCTTATATAGATTAAAATAACGAAAGACTAACTATTAAAAGTCAATAGTAAAAATCAAAAAATGTTGTGAAATGTAAGACGGTGAAAAAAGGCATAACAAAACAGACGTCAAAGACGCCGAGTTTTAAAGATTAAAAGAATTTATGCTTTTGATATGTAA
>JAFTWE010000043.1 GCA_017465465.1 Clostridia bacterium
TGATGAATTAAAGAAATACATTCATTACTACAACAATGAACGTATTTCCTTAAAACTAAAAGGAATGAGCCCGGTACAATACCGAACTCATTCTCTATCAATTTAATATTTTATTTTGTCTAAACTTTGGGGGTCACTTCATTTCGGGTGCGGCTTTAGTTTTACCATAAATCAATATAAATTTTCATAACATCTTCTTTGGTAGGAGTTCTCGGGTTTGTGGCCGTGCATGAATCAGCAAGAGCCGCTTCTGCCATTTCAGGTATGGCGGCAAAATATTCCTCCTGAGAGCATACATTCATTGATGACACATTAAGAGGCATATCCATTTCTTTAACCATAAACTCAACCCAGCTCACCAAAGCGCGGATTGTGGTGATTGTATTAAAATTCTGAAGCCCCAACAGCCTTGCAAGAGTAACATACTTGCGGACATGATTGGGGTATTCTTTTTTACTGCGGGAGTGCTTGTTAATATCGCTGTTATACTGAATTATCAGCGGCAAAAGCATGGCATTAGCCCTGCCGTGAGGAATATGAAACTTTGCTCCGAGCTGATGAGCCATACCGTGATTAAGACCGAGATTAGCGTGATTAAAAGCAATACCGGCAAGGCAGGATGCACACATCATTTTGCTCCTTGCGTGAGTATCGTTATTATCAAGGTATGAGCGAAGCAAAAAAGAGCCGATAATTTCAACACTTTTCTCTGCCAGGGCAGCTGAAAATTCATCATTATTTTTGCTGACATAAGCCTCTATAGCGTGCGTCAACACATCCATACCCGTATCTGCCGTAATTGCAGGCGGAACGGTTTTAACAAGCTCAACATCAAGAATTGCTTCATCAGGTAAAATAGAATCAGCAACCAGCGGGAATTTCTGACCGCTTTCAGTGTCAGAAATAACAGAAAATGCAGTAACCTCCGAGCCTGTTCCGCTCGTTGTAGGAATAGCCACAAGCCTTAAGTGAACACCCTTGTATTCGTCCATCTGGCTTACAACCTCTCTCATTGCCTTTGCCTGGTCTATAGCTGAGCCGCCGCCAACAGCAATAATTGTGTCAGCCTTGCTTTTAACAAGAAAAGATACACCAAGAGTGATTTTTTCAATCGTCGGGTCAGGAATAACATCGCTGAACACTTCATAATCAATGCTTGCTCTGTCAAGGCGTGAGGTTATCTGATTGCCTAAGCCGCTTTTAACCACAAAGGGGTCCGCAACAATCAGTATCTTGCTTGAATCAAGCTGTTCAAGTCGGTCAAGAGAGCTTTCACCGAAATATATTTTTGTTTTGATGTCAAAGCTTTTCATAAAAACACCTTATCTCATTTTGCAAACATCAATCCACTTGATGTAGCCCGAATACTTTTCAAGCTCTTCTATTGTAAGCTTAATGGCGCTGTTACTGCTTCCGCAAGCAGGATATACAAAATCAAATCTTTTAAGAGATTCATCAAGATAAACTTTGCAGCCGTCATTTACAGCAAAGGGACAAATTCCGCCGACAGCGTGACCTGTCATACTGAGAGCTTCGTCAGCAGTAAGCATTTTGGCTTTGGTTGAAAACTCTGCTTTATATTTAGCGTTGTCAATTTTAACATCTCCTGCGGCGATAACCATAACACAGCCACCGTCAACATTCAATGTGATAGACTTAGCAATCCTTTCAGGAGCGCAACCAAGAGCCTTGGCCGCTAATTCAACAGTTGCACTTGAAACATCAAACTCCAACACTCTGTCTTCCATACCGAACTGCTTAAAATATTCTTTAACCTTTTCAATAGCCATAACAAATCTCCTAAATAAATTCAACTAATTATATCACACAGAAATCTAATCTTCAACATAAAAATGCGGATTGCATAATAAAATGCAATCCGCCAGAATTATCTTTCTTCTCTGAAATAAGAAAGTCCAAGGCCTGCAGGAGGCTGATGTTCTCTCTTCTTTCTCATACTTGTAATAACAAGAACGATGATTGTAACAACATACGGGAGCATTTTGAAAAGCTCCTGAGTTTCTGTGCCCAATCCCTGAATATAGTTATTGGCATTACACAACGCACCGAAAAGGAATGAACCTACAATAGCAAATGAAGGCTTCCACAATGCGAAGATAACAAGTGCAATAGCCATCCAACCACGGTCACCAAAAGCGTTGTTTGACCATACACCGCTTGCGTAAGACATTACATACTGAAGACCGCCGAGTCCCGCAATTGCGCTACCGATACAAGTAGCAACATATCTGTATTTTACAACATTTATACCTGCGGCATCGGCTGTTGCCGGACTTTCACCAACTGACCTGAGATTGAGACCGACTCTTGATTTATTAAGAATCAAAGAAGTAATCACAGCAATGATAATTGCAAGGTATGTAAGGAAATCGTGTGAAAGGAACAATTCACCAAACCAGCCCAAATCATCAGCAAGAGGAAGCTTTGAGGCAAAGAATGAGCTTGTTTTAGTCAATGCGATTGAAGGAAGCTCACTGCCTGTGATGTTGATAAGAGATGCACCAAGGAAGTTACCAAGACCTATACCAAGAGTAGTAAGAGCAAGACCGGTAACATTCTGATTAGCATGAAGAGTAACGGTTAAGAAGCTGTAAATAAGCCCCATAATTGTAGAACCGATTATGGCACAAATCAAAGGAATTATAACTGCAAGAAATCCGTTCATCACTGTAATGTCGTTTCCGCAGGCATTCTCATAAACAAATGAACCAACAACGCCGCTGATTGCACCAACATACATAATACCGGGAATACCGAGGTTAAGATGACCTGATTTTTCTGTGATAATTTCGCCTGTTGAGCCAAAAAGAAGCGGTACGCCAAGGAGAATCGCACGGCAAATAAATTGAATAATCATGCGTTAACCTCCTTCTTTTTACTGCGGAATTTAATTGAATAGTGAATAAAGAATTCACAACCAACGAGCATAAGTATAACGATGCCGACCATAATCTCTGAGAATGATGAATTAAGAAGTGAAGCGTCTGCAACCTTTGATACACCGATTCTCAAGAAAACAACAATAGCAGTCATAACAATCATAACAAAGGGATTGAACTGACCGAGCCAGGACATAAGAATGGCAGTAAAGCCCTGACCGCCTACAAGGTTTGTATTGATGCTGTGGTCTTTACCTGCTACGAGGAGCATACCGGTAACGCCGCACAATGCACCTGAAATAGCCATGGTACGAATGATAACCTTTTTAACATTGATACCAATGTATTTAGCTGTGTTCTGACTTTCACCAACAACAGAAATTTCATAACCTTGCTTACTGTATTTAAGGTAAACAAACATAAGTATTGTTATAACAGCAACAATTACTATATTAACGAAATAATCGTTTTTGCCAACTGCAGGGAAATTACCTGCTGACACAGGGTTGATAACATTTGAGCCGCCACCCTCAATATAAACATAATAAGCAATTATCTGAGTGGCAATATAGTTCATCATAAGAGTGAAAAGAGTTTCATTTGTATTAAACAAAGCTCTGAAAACAGCAGGAATTATACCCCAGATTGCGCCTGCAAGAATACTGGTAACTGCAATAACAGCAATTAAAACGCCGTAAGGAAGCTTTTCACCAAATTCAATCATACAGAAGATTGATGCAAGGCCGCCCATAAGAGCCTGACCCTCAGCACCGCAGTTCCAGAATTTCATTTTGAAAGCAGGAGTCAAAGCCAAAGCAAGGCAAAGAAGAATTGCAATTTCCTGAAGGTACTTCCAGAACATTGTGGTGTAGCCTTCAAACAGCTTTCCGAAAACACCTGAATACATAATCTCGTATGTTTCAAAAAAGCCTTTTTGAGTAACAAGCATAGAAAGGACACCAACAATTATAAGTCCGATAAGAACAGTTGCACCGCGAATGAGCCAGGCCTGCCAGGAAAGCATATCGTCACGCTTAACAACATGAATAAGCGGCTCACGCTGTTTTTTGGTAGCAGAAATATCAGCCATTGTCTTTCTCCTTTCCGTTATACTTGGATTTGGTCATTAAAAGACCGATTTCTTCT
The DNA here is from genome assembly GCA_017465465.1 of Clostridia bacterium. Taxonomy (GTDB): domain Bacteria; phylum Bacillota; class Clostridia; order Oscillospirales; family Acutalibacteraceae; genus CAG-488. Next base: position 4,047 of record JAFTWE010000043.1, read on the forward strand.
TTAGTAGTGTTACGGCCGTCAACAATGCCGTTGATATGACCGCCGCCGATAACCATAATTCTGTCGCAAAGCTCAACAAGAACATCAAGGTCCTCACCGACAAAGATAATGGAAACACCCTTTTTCTTTTGCTCATTAAGGAGCTTATAAATCATATAAGAGGAGTTTATATCAAGACCTCTTACGGGATAAGCAACCATAAGAACGGTTGGAGAAGACGCAATTTCACGGCCAACGAGTACCTTCTGAACATTACCGCCTGAAAGACGGCGAACAGGAGTACCTGCACCGGGGGTAACAACCTCAAGGTCGTGAATAATCTTCATTGCAAGGTCCTTGGGCTTCTTGCGCTTTAAGAAGAATGAGTGCCCCTTGGAATAGCTTCTGAGCATCATATTATCAACTATATCCATATTGCCTACAAGACCCATGCCGAGTCTGTCTTCCGGAACGAAGGAAAGGCGGACACCCATATTTCTTATTTGCATCGGGGTTTTATCGCGAAGATTTTCAACCTTGCCGGTTTTGGGGGTATTATAAAGAATTTCACCTGAAGACAAATGCTGAAGACCCGCAATAGATTCAAGAAGCTCACGCTGACCTGAGCCTGCAATACCGGCTATGCCGAGAATTTCACCGCTTTTGGCTGTGAAAGAAACATCATCAAGCACCTTAGCGCCGACTCTGTCATAGCAGGTAACATTTTTAACAACAAGTCTGTCCTGACAGTCGCCTGTTTCAAGGCGTTCAATATTAAGGTCAACCTTTTTACCAACCATCATTTCAGTCAAATCACTCTCGTTTGTTTCAGAGGTATTGACTGTGCCGACATACTCGCCCTTTCTCAAAACAGCAACTCTGTCAGAAAGTGAAAGCACCTCGTGAAGCTTGTGGGTGATGATGATTATACACTTGCCGTCATCACGCATTCTGCGAAGAATTTCAAAAAGCTTATCAGTTTCCTGCGGAGTTAAAACGGCTGTAGGCTCGTCAAGAATAAGAATATCTGCGCCTCTGTAAAGCACCTTGATAATTTCAACAGTCTGCTTTTCTGAAACAGACATTGTATAAATCTTCTTTTCAGGGTCAAGGTTAAAACCATACTGACTGCTGATTTTTTTGATTTCATCAACAGATTTTTTAAGGTTATATTTACCGTCCTCAATTCCGAGAACAATATTTTCGGCAGCACTGAAAACATCAACCAATTTAAAATGCTGGTGAATCATACCGATTTTGTATGAGAAAGCATCCTTTGGTGAAGCAATAACAGCCTCTTTACCGTCAATAAAAATCTGACCCTCATCAGGAAAATAAATACCTGAAATCATATTCATAAGGGTGGTTTTACCACTGCCGTTTTCACCTAAAACAGATAAAATCTCGCCGCGGTAAGCGGTAAGATTAACATTCTTATTGGCGATAACTTTAGCACCAAACCTTTTTGTTATATTTTTTAATTCAATAGCAGGTTGTTTAGCCACATTAAACCTCCGTTCATTTAATTCTCAAGAAATTGTTGTCATACTTACAGCAATTTCTTCAAAATTCAATCTAAGGCGGGTTTCCCCGCCTTAGAAGTGAAAATAATCAGCCGTTAATTAATACTTTTCGTCAAGAAGAGTAATTCCGTCAATTCTTACATCAAAGTAAGGAGCTGAACGATGCTTTGATTCATAGAATACGCCGTTATCGATAACTTCTGTATCTGCCTCAAAGTTTGCATCTGTATCAACATCAGCCTTGTAGCTTGCGAGCTTTTCGCCCTTTACTGTCCAGTTAGCTGTATCAAATACATTGATTGAGCCGTCAAGGAGCTTGCCCTTAACTTCTTCAAGCTTTGCAGCTGTGCCTTCAGCAGCAGCCTTTGTGTTGATGTCAGTAAGAACAACTGAGCCTGTTTCGATTGTACCTGTCCAGTCTGTGTCAATAGCCTTGCCGTCGATTACACACTGAATCATATACTTGAAATAAGGAGTCCAGTCGATTCTTGAAGAAACGATGAATGTGTTGGGGCAAGCAGAAATTGTTGAGCCGTTATATGAAACATTAGGAACACCTACTGTTTCACAAGCTGTGGGAGCACCCATTGAGTCAGCATGCTGGCTGATAAGAACGCAACCGCCTGCGATAAGTGACTGAGCAGCTTCTTTTTCGAGCTGTTCGTCATACCAAGAACCTGTGAATTTAACATCCATTGTTACTGAGGGGCAAACTGACTTTGCGCCAAGGTAGAATGATGTATAGCCTGAAATAACTTCAGCAAATGTGAAAGCGCCTACATAGCCCATCTTTGCTTTGTCAGCAGTGATTTTGCCGTCAGCAATCATTTCATTGAGCTTGAGACCTGCAGCAACACCTGCAAGGTAACGGCCTTCATAGATTGAAGCAAATGCATTGTGGAAGTTAGAAAGACCTGCTGTGTGAGCCTGAGTACCTGTTGCGTGGCAGAACTGAACATCAGGATATTTCTGAGCTGCTTCAATAAGGAATGATTCGTGACCAAAGCTGTCTGCAAAAATGATGTCACAGCCGTCAACCTCGATAAGCTCAACTGCTGCATCATAGCAGTCTCTTGACTCAGGAATCTGAGTTTTCTGAGCATACTCAACATTCATTGCTTCACAAGCTGCTTTAGCAGCATCCATGAAGTTTTTGTCATAAGTTGACTGGTCATCGTGAAGGAAAATAAAGCCTACCTTCAAATCAACCTTTTTTTCTTCTTCGCCGCTGTTATTACCGCCGCAAGCAGCAAATGTGCAAACAACGAAAACTACAGCTAAAAGAATTGCTAAAAATTTTTTCATTGGTAATTCCTCCAATTTTTATATTGCAATTTATTATTGCCGCAATCAGTTACGGAAGATGATGTTACCGTTGTCATCCATAGACTCAACAATAGCCAGGGATTCAACTCTCACTCCGCTTTCTCTTAAAAGCTTTCCGCCGTCCTGGAAGCCTTTTTCAATAACAATTCCTGTTCCGACAAGCTCAGCACCCGCAGACTCAACAATATTGATAAGCCCTAACAATGCCTGACCCTTGGCAAGGAAATCGTCAATAACCAAAACCTTGTCGTCTTTATTAAGGAACTCCTTAGACACAATTATATCATAGGTTGTTCCGTGAGTATAAGACTCAACCTTTGCAGTGTAAACATCAGACGCGATGTTCTTAGTTTTATTCTTTTTGGCAAAAAGCATCGGAACGCCAAAGCTCTGGGCCACAAAGCAGGCTATGCCAATTCCTGATGCCTCAATAGTGAGCACCTTTGTTACCCCGCAATCACCGTAACGGTTGCGAAACTCCTCACCTATCTGACGAAGAAGCTCAATATCCATCTGATGATTAAGGAAACTGTCAACCTTAAGCACATTTCCCGGGAAAACTTTGCCGTCTTTTAAAATTCTGTCTTTTAAAACTTTCACTGCATTCACCTGAAATCGGTATAATTTGACTTGATTATACAATATGTTGTATTTTTTTTCAATAATAAAACCGAAAAAACTGAAGTTTTTAAACAATTAACAAAGAAGTAATTATGTTTTTGATATATTCAACAATAAATTTAACAAAATCCATTAAACTCAGCAAAAAATCAGACTCTTTTTCGTCAGTCTGGTCGACCAGTAAAATATACTCTTCCCACTGTGTGCTGTCAGTATCTACCGTTCCATCTTCATTCTGAGGAACAGATTGGAGCAACAAGCCTGCCTGCTGAAGAGTAGCTATATCATTAGTGTCAACAGAAGAGCTTCTGTTGACATCAGCCGCCTCAAAATAAAAGGATTCGGTATTTGAGGAAGTAAGGTGCCCCCAAAGCATCAACGAAGCGATAACGGAATCTTCGCCGTCATAAAATCCGTCGCCGTTGAGGTCGCCGTAAATTAAAGCCTTATAGCTGAAAACAGCTTGTCCGTTATAGACCAAATCAACCCTTGTGCCTGTTCCTATAACAGAGTCAGAATAATCAAAAGAGAATCCGTCACTAAGGCTGATATAATCATTCAAATCCGTTAATCCGCAGGAAAGTCCTCTGAAAATATCATCACCCTGAACACTTGAAGAATTAACACATTCAAACGGAGTTACCGCATTACAAGTGAAAGCGGTGTTGAAGTCCGCCTTCCAATAGCTTGTTATACTTTCATCTGAATCTGCGGCCAAAATGTGAGTTTTATCGGGAAGAAAGAAATAAAAATTAGAGTCATTAGTATGATATGAGCTTAAATTATTTGCTTTACCGTTAGTGTAAATATCCTTAACAGACGAAACAGACGAAGTATTTACTTTTGCAAGATAAACCAATTCACCAAGGGAATTTGTAACAGTACCTGAAGCTACACCTGCTCCGGCACCCAAGGACGGCGCATTAGTTCCGCCTATAGCTTTAACAGAGCCGCCGTCTATAATAATTTCACCCATCGAGCCGTACCAACCGCCGCCGATACCTGCCGCATTAGTACCGCCGGTTGCGGTAACTGTTCCGCCGTTTATGATTATTTCACCGCCGTCGCCTGTGCAACCGCCGCCGATACCTGCGCCTGACGGACCGCCGACAGCAGTAACATTTCCGCCGTTAATCACAACTTTTCCGTTTGAGCCTGCACTTCCGCCGCCGATACCCGCGCTGTTACTTTTACTTTGTGCAACAACCGTACCTGAATTTATAATAACAGTTCCGCTTGAGTTACCGTTGCCACCGCCGATACCTGCCTGACCGTTACTGCCTGCCATAACCTTTCCGTCGCCCATTATTGTAAGTGTTGAGCCTACCGAAACCTCAATACCTGCCCTCGAAGCGCCGCTTACCAAAACATTGGTACCTTCAAGATTAAGGGTAATATCAGCGGAGTTTGTTAAATTTACTGCGCAAACAAACTGGCTTGACATAGACATTTTGAGATTGCTGATAACGGCATAATTTGTACCGCCGTTAAAGGTTAAGGTATTTGTAACGGTGTCGGTAGTTGATTGCGTAATATAATATCCGTCTTCATCGGGAGTAGTAATCACTTCACCGAAATAACCGTAGCCTGAAACCGTACCGTCACCAATGACGATATTGCCTTTATCAAGATATAAATATGTAAGCTTTGCATTGTCCGCAACCGCTAAGGAAGGAACAACACACAAGCCAATAATTAATAAAGATAAAATCACTGTAAGAATTTTTTTCAAAACCATTCTCCCCTATTGATTTTTCTTTTTGCATTATACACCATATAAAAAAGTTTGTAAATAGTGAAAACTCAAATAAAATCATTGACTGTTTTTAAACAAAGTGATAATATTACACCTATATTAGTTTTGGAGGCGTAAAACAATGGGAATGGATTTTTTAAGAAAACTGCCCATACCAAAGGATATTAAAGAGCAGTTCCCAATGAGTGAAAACCTTGTTAAAATCAAGGAAGAAAGAGATGCGGAAATCCGCAAAATTTTTACCGGAGAAGATAAGAGACTTGCACTTATCATAGGACCTTGCTCCGCAGATATCGAAGACTCGGTTATTGATTATATTTCACGACTTGCCAAGGTTCAGGAAAAGGTAAAAGACAAGATTTTAATTATTCCGAGAATTTATACAAACAAGCCACGCACTACAGGTGACGGCTATAAGGGTATGGTTCATCAACCTGACCCCGAAAAAGCCTCTGATATGCTCGAAGGCATTATTGCAATCCGCCGACTTCATACAAGAGCTATTGCAGAAACAGGCTTTACCTGTGCTGACGAAATGCTCTACCCCGATAATCACAGATATTTAAACGATTTACTCGGTTATGTTGCAGTTGGTGCCCGCTCTGTTGAAAATCAGGAACACAGACTTACCGCCAGCGGAATGACAACTCCTGTTGGTATGAAAAACCCAACCAGCGGTGACATTTCTGTTATGCTCAATTCAATCACAGCTGCTCAGCATTCTCACACATTCATTTACAGAGGCTGGGAGGTTGTCACAAGCGGTAATGACCTTGCACACGCTATCCTCAGAGGCTCTGTGGACAAGCACGGTAAAACTCACCCCAACTATCATTATGAAGACCTTATCAATCTTCACGATACTTATGCCGCCTGCAATCTTCAGAATATGGGTGTTATCGTTGACACCAACCACTCAAACTCAGGCAAAAAGTATCTTGAGCAAATAAGAATAGCTAAGGAAGTTCTTCATTCCTGCCGCCATTCTGAAGATATCAACTCAATGGTGAGAGGCTTTATGATTGAAAGCTACATTGAAGACGGTGCTCAGAAAATTGGTGAAGGCATTTACGGAAAGTCAATCACAGACCCCTGCCTTGGTTGGGAAAAGACGGAACGCCTTATCTACGACATTGCAGACTTGACATAATAACAAAAACTAATCCCTGTCAGTTAGTATGCTGACAGGGATTTTCACATAAAAGGGGTTGTGACCAACACCTTACGATGTTGGCCACAGAGGGGGGATATAATATAAAGATGCTGTCAAAATTATCAGTAATGTTACCATTACTTCGTAGTTATGTTAACATAAAATACATTTATTGTCAACATTAAATTATAATCAGATATACCAGAGGAAACCGAAAAGAACAATAATGATAATCCACTGAACTACTGAATAGCTAACATCAAAATCACAGCTTGCTTCACCGATTACAACGCCTGCAGGAGTTGTAACTGTGCAGGTAACAGTAGCGTTGCCTGTGCCTGCTGCATAAACTTTACCGTTTTCATCAACAGTAACTACATCTTCATCAGAGGATGTCCAGGTAACAATTGCATTAGAAGGTGCATTTGCAGTGTAAGTAAGTGTTTTAGAGTCCTTATAATTCATTGCAACTTCTGTATCGCTGAGTGTAACACTTGACGGATAAGCAACTGTTGGTGAAAGAACGATTGTTTCACCTTTTTCAAGAATTGAGCAGTTTGAGAAGTTAACTGTAATGTCTCCGCTCTTAAAGCTTGTTGAGCCTGATTTTGAAAATGTTGCTGTATAGAAAGAACCCTTAGTAGAATAAAGATTCATAAATGCACCTGAAACTTTACCGTTTGCAACATTTGCAACAAACATACCGTTTGCAGCGCCAACTGAAGAGCTCTGAGTTATGCTCTTACAAGTATAACCTGACTTTGCAACAAAAGTGAAGTCAGCACAGTTAAACTTACCTGAAACAAGGTTAAGTGAAACAGTAACCTGAGAGCTTGATTCGCTTACAACAACAAGCTCAAATGCCGGGTTTGCATAAGTTGCAGCACTTGAAGCGATTGCGCCCATTGCGAACATCATAATTGCACATAATACTATTGAAATAAATTTTTTAACTGATTTTTTCATTTTTATCTACTCCTTCCAAGAGATAATAATACATTTGGTAAAAAAAGTCAACTTCTTTTTTTGGTTACAAAGCATAACCAGCCGTTACTTTCGTGACGCTCAACAACTTCAAATCCGTATTTTTCGAAAGCAGAAATAACATCCTGCTCTCTGACATCAATAATACCTGATGTTATAAATACGGCATCATCTTCCATAAAAGCACCAACATCTTTGCAGAACATAATAATAACATCAGCAACGATATTAGCAACAACAACACTGTATTTTCCGCTTACTTTGTCTGTGAGATTGCCTTCATAAGCGGTATATTTTGTTGAGTCAAAGCCATTAAGCTCGGCATTTTCCCAAGCTTTTTTTACCGCGAGAGGGTCAATATCCACACCTACTGCTTTTTGTGCGCCAAGCAAAAGGCCGCACACGCCTAAAATACCGCTTCCGCAACCGACATCAAGAAGAGTGGTTTCTTCATTAACATATTTTTCAAGAGTTTCAAGGCAAAGCTTTGTGGTATCATGACCGCCGCTGCCAAAAGCAAGACCGGGTTCAATATCAAGCACTACCCTGTTACCCGGGTCAAAATCATCGTCCCATACGGGATGAATCATAATCTTTTCACCAACAGGTAAGGATTTGAAATAGTCCTTCCAATTATTCTCCCAATCCTGGTTACGGCAAACCGAAACATCAATTTCGTTTGTAATACCTTCTGCTGTATATCTTTCAGACAAGAAAGCAACAGCTTCGGTAGGATTTTCGTGTGGTGGAAGATACACGTGAACAAAAGCCTTGTTGCGGTCCTTTTGCAAAAGCTCCTCGTCAATAAGGTCAATTTTTGCAATTTCCCAAGCGGCCTGTTCAAGGTCACTGTAATCTTCTATGTAAATTCCGTAAGGGACAACCATCTGTGCAATGTCCCCTGCTTTGTCAACATCGGCAGAACTAACGCCGATTTTAATTTCAGTCCAATCCATAATAACTCCTTAATATTTATTGTGAACATCTTCGGCAAAGCACAGTAAATCTTTAATTTCAAGCACCGTACCGTCATCAAGCACCGCTTTGCCGTTCATTTTACCAAAGACCTGATGCTGGTCTGTGATAATTACATTCATATCAATTTTGGCACATCTGTCAATAATAGGCTCAAAATTCATTTCAAACCTGCCGTCGGAAGATGTGAAAGTCCACGGGTCAGTGTAGCCTGACTCTGGAATGTTAAAGGCTACATCATCAAGCTTGTGACACTTGCCGTCATAGAAAAGCATATTTTCACTTGCCGCAGAAGTATCACCAAAACCGTAACCGATATTAAATCCGAAGGGTTTACCGTTAACAATTCCGTTGCCTGAGCCCCAGTACCAGGTGTTGTCATAAGTCCAGACACCTCTGCCCCAGTCCAGAGTACCGAAGTCTGTTTCGGGATTAAAGACGTATTCTTTGCCGTCAAACTTAACCTTACCGGAAGCCGGCATACAGTTAATTTTTTGATTATAATAAAAAGCTGTCTTTTTTTCTTTCCAAGGGGTTGCAATAACCATTGTATCCATTTCGGGCTGTTTGAGGGTAATATCACATTCAAAGGGCCTACCGTATTTGAAGTCATCAAATCGGCAGATAATTCTGCGCTCACCGTCAAGCTTTAAGAATTTAATCTGCAGGCGCTTATCATTGAAGATAACATGACCCTTTTCAGAAGTTGACGGTAAATTTGTTTTTCCCATGGGGAAAGGCTTTAAAATAGTTTCAGTATGTTCACACGGAACAGAAAAATCAAGAAGTGAAACAGAATGAAGACCAACATAACCAACATCAGACACGGTAAAAGCAACACCGAACTGATTTTCTTCAGAAATTACGAGATAATAGTCCCATTCTTTAATACGGAACTTCGGAGCTTTGATATCATTACGGTTATAAATCTGCAAAAGCTGCTTAGACCAACCGGGCTCGCGTAAACTGCCGTCATCCATTAAAAGGGGTTGAATGTTTGTTACTTCATGATTTCTCATAGCCATTCTCCTTTATAATAAATCTGCCTTGGGTTTAATTTCTTTTATTCCCGGGTTATAAAGCTTTCTGTTTTCAAGAGCCCACTGCCTCGGAGTAAAATCTCCCGGCTGAACTTCACTGACAGCCTGAGTGACCTCATAAATTCTGGCATCAAGCAAGTCAAGCTGAGAAAGAATTTCTGCCTCTAAAAACATCGGTCTCACCGCCGCACCAAATTCAGGCTCACCGTGGTGAGAAATTACCATATGCTCAACAAGCATCAGAAGCTCGGGGTTGATATTAAGCTCTCTGCCTCTGATTTCAATATCCATAGCTCCTCTTACAAGGTGACCGACCAAAGAGCCCTCTACGCTGTAGCCTGAGACTATTCCTGTTTCAGAAAGCTCAAATTCACGGATTTTAGCCACATCGTGAAGAATAACACCGCTGAAAAGAAGCTCACTGTCAACGCTTGGGTAAATTTTGCAAACGCTCTGAGCCAAACGCAACACAGAAAGAGTATGGTACATAAGACCGCCTCTTATTGCGTGGTGAAGTCTGAATGCCGCAGGGCAAACCGTAAGCTTTTCTTTATGTTCTGACAAAATCGAAGTAACAAGAAGCTTCAGCTCCTCGTTTTCAAAATTATCGGCAACCTCGTAAACTGCATCAAAAAGAGTTTCACCGCTGTATTCTGCCGACGGAACAAAATCTTCAACTCTTACATTATCCGCTTCAACAGCAGGACGGATACGGTCAACTCTGAGCTGAGGCATATCGTTAAATATTGATTCAGAGCCTCTGACTTTAACGATTGAATTTGCCTTAATTCCGCTATGAAGCTCTTCTTTATAATCCCAAAGCTTAGCGTTAATTTCACCGGAGCTGTCAGTAAGCATCATATCAAGATAAAGAAGACCCTTTGCAGTCTTTTTAACTTCGATAGTCTTAACAAGGCAAAAGCCCTCAACAGTACCATTATTATTGACAGACTTAAAATTCATTTTCTGCCTCCCAAAAGTAATTTAACATTTTTATTATAACAAATATATGTATCTTTTGCAATTATTATTTAGTGCTGAAATGCAGTTTCTTCGCGCATTTTTCTGAATTTTGTCGGTGTTACACCAAATCTTCGGATGAAGACTTTTGAAAAGTAGTTCTGGTCCGAAAATCCGCATTCAACGGCAATATTTTTAATGCTTTCATTTGTTTTTAAAAGCATCTGTTCAGCTCTTTCAAGACGGCAGTTGTTAATATATTCCCCTATTGTGATGCCATACCTATCCCTGAATGTGTTCATAAGCGTTGTTCGGCTGCAGCCAAAAATTTCACACATCAGCTCAACAGTCAGCTTTTTATCAAAGTTATTGCCTATGTACTTTCTGATACCCAAAGCCAGGTCCTTCGACTTCGGAGCCATACGGTTGGTCTGAGTCATATATTCAGCAATCAGTTGAAGAATATTAACATAGCTTTGAAGCTCATCCTGCTTAATTACAGGTATGTTTTTAACGGCAGAATTCAGTTGCTCCTTACCGTCAAAATATTGGCGTGATTTTTCTACTATATTCTGCTCACTTGAAATCTTACTGTCTGTAATCTGACCCATAATTACATAGCCCGATAAAATGCCGTAGTTATAAATCGGAGCAACAATTTCAATAAGTCCGCAATGGCACTTATAAGAGTATGCCTCACCTGTTTTTCTCACCTTTTCAAAAGCCTTAAGGTCAGCGTCTACGCACCGTTTTCTGCTCTGGGGTGTCTGCTGAACTCTTTTACAAAAAACAGAAAGGCTTTCGGGGTAACTTGCAATTTCATTAAAATCAAGGTCGTGTAATGAAATTCTTGCTCCCGTAATTTTATGAAAATCTTTTAAAATTTCGATAGTATTAAGCTTGGTATCCATAAACATCACTTCGTAAAATTTTTACTATTTTACTAATAATTATACATATTTCTATTGAAAAATCAATACCGTAATCGTATTATTATATTAGAGGCGGTGATTTTATGAAATATACACTCGGAGTTGACATCGGCGGCACAAATGTTGCCGTTGGAATAATCGATGAAAACTATGATGTTATAATTAAAGACTCATTTAAAACTAATGCGCCGAGAAGCGCACAGGAAATATGTGATGACATTATTTCAACATACCAAAGCCTTTCAGAGCGCGCCGGTATTCCCGTTGAAGAGATTACTGAAATAGGCATTGCTTGCCCGGGAATTATTAAAGACGGCGTTGTTGTTTCTGCATCTAATCTTAAGTTCACCAACGTTCCTCTTAAGGCTATAGTTGAAGAAAAAACAGGTCTCAAATGTGAAGTATGTAATGATGCGAATGCAGTTGCTCTTGCTGAATATATTGTTTTAAAGGATGAAAACATTCACTCCCTTGTTGCTGTTACTATCGGCACGGGAATCGGCGGCGGAATTGTAATTGACGGCAAAATTATTGACGGCTTTAACGGCGCAGGAGCAGAGCTTGGTCACATTACTGTTGAAAAAGACGGCAGAAGCTGTGCTTGCGGAAACAAGGGCTGCCTTGAAGCTTACTGCTCTGCAAGCGCACTTGTTAAAGACACAAAAAAAGCAATGATTGACCACCCCGACAGCAAGCTGTGGGAAATCTGCAACGACATTAACGCAGTTGACGGAAAAACGGTTTTTAAAGCCGCTGAGTTAGGAGACAGCATCTCACAAGAAGTGCTCAAATCGTTTCTTAATTATCTCAGTATTGGTGTTATTAACCTCATCACCCTCCTTCAACCCGAAATTTTATGTATCGGCGGCGGAATGTCTAAGGAAAAAGAAGCTCTTATCGAGCCTTTGAAAAAGCTTGTAAATGAAAATAGTCTTACAAAAAATCTTACTGATAAAACCACAATCAAAACTGCCGTTCTTTTCAATGATGCAGGTCTTGTCGGTGCGGCAGCATATTTAAAAAACAAGTGACGGTGATTTTATGATTATCAAAAACGCAAGACTTCAAAACGGCATCTTTGATATCGAAATCAAAGACGGCAAAATTTCAGACATCGGAAACTTTGACAAAGAAGGTGATATCAACGCCGAAGGCAAGCGTGCTATTCCGGGACTTATCGACACCCACATCCACGGATATGCAGGTGTAGATACATCTGACGGCAATCTTTCCGTAATCAGCCGTGCCCTTGCACTTGACGGAACAACGTCGTTTTTCCCCACAACAATGACCGACAGCGTTGAAAATCTTATTAAAACTACCAATCAGCCGTTACCCGAAAGCGGTGCAAATGTAGTCGGCTATCATCTTGAAGGACCGTATATTTCCACTAAGAAAAAGGGCGCACAAAATGAAGCTTTTATCAAATCGCCCGATTTAGATGAATTTAAGAAATTTAACAATGTTTCGGTGATTTCACTTGCGCCTGAGCTTGACGGTGCAATAGAATTTATCGAAAATTGCGCTTGCAGAGTTTCAATAGGTCATACAGACTGTGACTGTGAAACTGCAATTAAAGCAATAGAAGCCGGTGCAGACGGACTTACCCATACTTTTAACGCTATGCCTCCCCTGCTTCACAGAGCACCGGGCCCTATAGGTGCGGCGGCAGAGAAAGAAATTTACACCGAACTCATCTGCGACGGCAGGCATGTATCCAAAGCGGCTGTGTTGGCTCTTTATAAAATGATGGGCAGTGACAAAGTTATTCTCATCAGCGACGCTATCCGCCCTGCAGGGCTTCCTAACGGAAGATACGATTCAGGCGGTCTTACTGTTATTATGAATGACGGTGCGCTAACCCTTGAAGACGGCACCTTAGCCGGCGGCTCTCAGCCCTTGCTTCAATGTGTAAAAACAGCGGTCAGCTTCGGTATTGATTTTTATGAAGCTGTTAAAATGGCAAGTGAAACACCTGCAAAGCGCTTTAATCTTAATAAAGGAAAAATCGAAAAAGGTTATGATGCCGATATTGTCATTATCAATGATAATTTTTCTGTGTCGGATGTTATAATCGGCGGAAAACTTTATAAATAAACGATACCCCAAACCACTGAGGTTTGGGGTGATTTTTATCTGTCTTTTAAATTTTTGTACTCTCTTCTGCCTGATACAGATTTATATGCAGGGCGAATGATTTTGTTGCCGTTAATCAGCTCTTCAAGGCGGTGAGCTGACCAACCTGAAATTCTTGCAATGGCAAAAATCGGAGTATAAAGCTCCTGAGGAAGACCGAGCATCTGATAAACAAATCCGCTGTAGAAGTCAACATTTGCGCTGACACCCTTATACATATTTCTGTGTTTTGCAATAATCTGAGGTGCAAGCTCTTCCACAGACTTATAAAGCTCAAACTCATCGCTTCTGCCCTTTTCCTGAGCAAGGCGTTCAACATAGCCTCTGAAAATTGTGGCTCTTGGGTCTGAAATAGAATAAATTGCGTGACCGATACCATAAACAAGACCTGTTTTATCAAAAGCCTGTTTGCTTACTATTTTATCAAGGCAATCTGCAATCTGCTCTCTGTCACTCCAGTCAGACACATTTTCTTTAATATTTTCAAACATACTGCAAACCTTTATGTTTGCTCCGCCGTGCTTAGGTCCTTTAAGCGAGCCTAAAGCCGCTGCTATTGCTGAGTAAGTGTCCGTTCCCGAAGATGTAACAACATGTGTTGTAAAAGACGAGTTGTTTCCGCCGCCGTGTTCAGCGTGAAGAACAAGAGCAATATCAAGAATTTCAGCCTCAAGGGGTGTGAACTGACCGTCAGGACGAAGCATATACAAAATATTCTCCGCAGTTGAATATTCCCTTTTAGGCATGTGGATAAAGAAAGAACTGCTTTCCTTGCGGTAATAATCATACGCACGGTAGCTGTAAACAGCAAGCTGAGGGAATAATGCAATCAGATGCAAACACTGACGAAGAACATTGTTAATGCTTGTATCATCGGGATTATTATCATAAGAATAAAGAGCAAGAACGCTTCTTGCAAGTGAATTCATCATATCAGATGACGGAGACTTCATAATAAAGTCACGAACAAAGGAATTGGGTAATGAACGGTAATCAGAAAGAATATCTTTAAACTCTTCAAGCTCATCCTTTGTAGGCAATTTACCAAAAAGAAGAATATATGTTGTTTCTTCAAATCCAAAGCGTCTGTCCGCAATAAAATCGTTAATTAAATCGTGAACATTATAACCGCGATAATAAAGCTCACCGTCGCAGGGAACCTCTTCACCGTCCACAACCTTACGGGACAGCACCTCTGAAATCTCGGTAAGACCTGTTAAAACACCTTTTCCGTTGATATCGCGCAAGCCGCGGTTGACCTTGTGCTGAGAATAAAGGGCCGGGTCAATAACATTTTCTTCATATAACAAATCACCAAGCTTACTTAAAGCAGGTGTAATTTCAGAATAATCTCTCTTTTTATTCATAGCTTTTTCCTTTCAAAAGGGTTATTTCCATTATGTAATTAACTTAACACAAAATGGGAAATTTATCAATAACTAACAACTTAATTTAACAAATTCTTTACAATACACAGACTTGACTTTTGATAAAAAGCGTGTATAATAGCAACTTGTATGAAGGCGTAGCTCAGTTGGTTAGAGTACCTGCTTGACATGCAGGGGGTCGGTGGTTCGAGCCCACTCGTCTTCACCAAAAGGCTTGAAATCGCATTTACGATTTCAAGCCTTTTTTATCATTTTCTTGCAACAAAAGTAACAACATTCGTTCTAAGGTCACTAATAATATTTTCTCTTGGAATATCATACTGTTGCCTTTGAACGGTAGATTTCAGCACCGTCCATCCGTCAAATATTTTATTGAGAATCGATTGCATCTCTTCAGTTGACAAATTAACCTCAAACTGTGCAGGTATTTCTACTCCTGAGGACTTATCAAACTCTTTAACTTGCGAGTTAATGACAAAACATACTATGCCGTCTTTTCTTGTTCCATTTCCTATTTCTGTCAATTTACTTATAAAAGAGTCTTTTGTATCAATGTGTTCAAGAGAAGAAACTCCTATAATCAAATCATAGCTTTCTTTTTCAATTTTATAATCTTCAATGGGCTTAACAATTCCGTTAATGCAATGAAGTACTCCGTGTTCGGCGGCATATTTTGAAAGCTTTTCAATAGCAATTTCAAGTATATCAACACAATCAATACTGCAATCAATATTTTGGTATTCTTGTGCAATAGCGAGGCAGTTTCTGCCCACTCCACAGCCTAAATCCAAAACATCAAGCTTTTCATAATCATCAAACAAAGGGATTAAATCACGAACAGTTTTTATAGGCTTTTTCAACCAGCTTTCACTATTATAAAGTTCTTCGTTTGAATACATTTCAATGTGTGATTTTCTTTCACTTTCACGAATTTCTTCTAAACGCTTGTCCATTTTTACTCCTTTTCTATAAGCAACTTATAAAGCTTTGGCTCAACATTAAATTCCGATAAAGCGGTTTTGATTTCTGCAAGCGCTTTTTCTTTTGATTTTTTGTTTTCACTTTGTTTTTTCACTGCACGGATAAGAATATTTTTCGGTGTATGAGCAAAGTCAATAAATTCAAGTAGCTGGGTTTTGTATCCGCAATATTCCAACAAATTTCCCCGGATTGAATCAGTAAGAAGCGCAGAAAAACGCTCCTGAATTATTCCGTATCGGGTCAGAATTGAAAGACTTTCTGCAGAAATCTGGCTGTTCAGCTCGTGCTGACAGCAAGGAACAGAGAAAATCATTTTCGCATTCCAGTTAATTGCGTTATACAAAGCGTAATCGGTTGCCGTGTCACAGGCATGAAGAGTGATAACCATATCCACTTCAAAAGGACACTTAAAGCCGTTGATATCGCCTAATTCAAAACGGAGATTTTTATATCCGTATTTTTCGGCGGCTTTATTGCATTTTTCAATAACATCCTTTTTAAGGTCAAGACCGATGATGGTTGCATCAATTTTCTTAACCTGTGTAAGATAATAATACACAATAAAGGTAAGATAAGACTTACCGCAGCCAAAATCAATTATGTTCAGCTTTTTATAATCCTGCTGACGGATTGAATCATCAATAATTTCAATAAAGCGGTTAATCTGCTTGTATTTATCGTACATTGACTGCACGACCTTGCCCTCTTTTGTAAAAATACCCATATCCACAAGAGGCTCAATAATCTGCCCCTCAGCAAGCAAATATTTCTTCTGCCTGTTATGGGTGCTTTCACAGCAAGTTTTTTGTTCGTTTGTTACTTTTTCTTTATATGCAGTTTTGCAGTTTTGAGAAATTTTGATGTGAATTTCCTTGCCGTCAGCACGGGCAAAAATCTGTTTAAACCCGTTTGAAAGCTCAGCACAACGCTCTGCAACAGCATCAAACTGCACATTTTCGTGAAAGACCTGCTTTTCGGTAAACTTTGCAATCTGATAAAACTTGGGCATACGGCTGACGGTGATTTTTTTATACTCACCGTCTTTATTGATAGGCTGACTGATAACAAGCTTTATAATATCATTCTCAAAAATTCTGTTGAAGCAATTTAAAATATCAGACATAACTTCCTCCGAAATCAAACTGTATAGAGTATATCAATCATCCGTGAAAAAGTCAACCAAAACGGCTCGCCGAAGCGAGCCGCTAAGTTAATTTGACCGTTATCTCCAAGCGAAAGCATATCTGACCGAATCCACAGCTTGTGGTGAAGAAGAGAAATCTTCTTTAGGCTCATTATTATCCTTATAGCCAATATATTCTACATTCTCGTTTTCACTAAGTTTTTTAATTTCATTATTACCGGCGACAATAATTATAACCGGAGAACATAAACTTTTATAAATAACTTGTTTTTCAGATATTCCCGTCAAAATTAACATTTCATCATTATATTGCGAATAATATTCTTTTGTTAAATCTCTTTGCTTTTGTATTAAAACATTCTGTTTTTCCAAGATTATATGTCTTCGTTCCTTGGTTTCTTTTAAAAATGTTATATACTCTTCGGTAAAGTTATTATTTATATAAACTTCCCCATGAAACTCACACAATTCTTTTTCTTCTTTTTCCAGAGTCTCTTGTGTAAATCCTACTATTTTTTCTGCTTTTTCGTTTATCTGGGTCATATCAATTGAATCTTTAAACCAAACATAAACAGTTGTTTTTTTATCGCTATCAAAATCTTTAAGTTCCGGTGAAATTTTTGACACATTATCAATTATACTCGAAGCCGAACCACTAATCACACATATTCCCAAAATTGAACAAAATATGATTGATATTGACAAAATAGCTGAGAGTAATTTTTTAGACATAATTTCACTACCTTTCACTTAAGTTGAGCATAATAATATATTTACTTATTAAATCTAGTTATATAATCAACTTCACTGTGTCCTGAATCTATACCAACTTCATAACAAAAAGTATCCCCTTCAAGATGTATAATAAGATATTCTGAACCGGGAATTTCCGGCTTACTGTATCCGCCATCAACATAAGATTTATCAATATCTATCTTGCTTTTTTCCTCATCGCTCAGAGCAGACATTGCATAATTAAGGTGATACTTTCGCCATCGTTCTAACTCTTCTTTTTTCCAATCAGGTATTTCCACACCACCGCTTGGATTGGTTACCACTATCTGCGGATACGGTTTTGTAGTGCCTGATATCGGTTCAGTTTTTTGTGTGTTATAAGAAGTCGATGGCACATTATTTTGACTCGGCTTTGTAACATCCTCTTTGATTTTCACTGTGGTTACTTTGCTCTCACTCGGATTGGTTACATCTTCTTTCTTTTGCGTTGAAGTTTCAGTTACAATATCGGGTTCCGGGACATCAGCAACGGTTGAGCTGACGGTAAATTCTTCTTTTGAAATTTTTTGAGAAACACCTGATTCAACAGGCTTGTTGCCGTCTGCAGTTATAAATGATTTGTTGATTGCAAGGGAAGCCATAATGCAAATGCACAGGCAGGAAAATGAAGTAGCGGTGAAAACAATCTTCTTATTTCTTGCTCTGATTGCTTTTTCTGCATTAGCTTTTTTAATCATTACTCTTTCAAAAGTATCTTCATAAGTTCGCATAATCAAAACCATCCTTTTCTAATTGTGCTTTAAGGGATTTGCGTGCTTTGTAGACAAGATTTTCAGTGGTATGTACGCTTTTTCCCACGATTGCTGAAGCTTCCTTATTACTCATACCTTCAAAATATATAAGCCAGAGAATCTGCTGATATTCGGGTGACAGCTTTCTCATAGAATGATGCAACTGTATCTTTTGGGATTCTTTTAAATAAAGCTCTTCCAATTCAACTTCATCATCGGTGAGCTCACAAATACTGCCCAAATCAACAGTGCCGTGACGGTTTTGTTTTCTTAACCTGTCCTTTGCCAGATTGCCTGCAATGGTATATATCCAGGTTTTGAATGAGGCTTTACCGTTATATCGGGGCTTTTTTATAATGAGTTTTACAAAAACATCTTCGGCAATATCTTCAGCTTCTGCAATATTCTGAGTAAAAGAATTGATATACAAAATCAATCCGTCTCGGTATAATTCAATAATTTCAACAATCCCGGTATTATCGCCTGAAAGAAAACGGCGGTAGCTACTTGCACCGTTATCCATCGAATCCCCCCTCTGAAAGAATTATCCTTTCATCTATTATACGATATTAAAACAAAAACCTCACAGTTAATTTAATATAATATGAAAAAACGACAAATTTCAGTTGAAACTTGTCGTTTACGCAAAAATTAGGTAACTATTTATTATTTTTCGCAGTTTTAAGAGTTGAAACCAAAATTCGCTTTATTTCAAGACAATCATCAAGCAAAGACATACCTTCTTTTTCTGATATATAATCAGACAGCATCAACAGCCTAAGCCAATATTCAGTTTCCGCAGTTTCTTTTAAAGATATCTGCAATTTAGCTATAAAATCCGCTTTACTTGAACCGTAAATTGCTTCGTTGGCATTGGCACCGATGCTTGTTCCAGAACGAATAATTTGTTTTGAAATTACTGTTTCTTTTTTCTCTTTAATAAGATGCTTATAAAGTTTTACAATTCGTGCGGAAAATCTCAAAGACTTATCGAGAATAATACTGTTTGCAGACATATCTTTTCTCCTTTCGGATAATAAATAAGAGATAATAATGAATAGATAATAATACAAACAGCGCACGATTCTTTCACGTTCACTATTATCTATTATTTATTCAATATTATCTCTTATCTTAGCCTCGAACGAGGCGCTGTTTGGCTGGGATGGCTGGATTCGAACCAGCGGATGAGGGAGTCAAAGTCCCTTGCCTTACCCCTTGGCGACACCCCAATATTAAATTTAATTTTACTGATAATTATAAAAAAGGCGGCAGTCTTAAGACTTCCGCCGTTATATTTAATGGGGTGGATAATCGGGCTCGAACCGACGACCTCCAGAGCCACAATCTGGCGCTCTAGCCAACTGAGCTATATCCACCATATGGCGCGCTTGAAGGGACTCGAACCCCTGGCCTACTGCTTAGAAGGCAGTTGCTCTATCCAGCTGAGCTACAAGCGCACTTATTAAAATGGAGCGGGTGATGGGAGTCGAACCCACACAACCAGCTTGGAAGGCTGGAATTCTACCGCTAAACTACACCCGCGTCTTGACGACTTCGTTATTCTATCACAACTAAGATTAAATGTCAACACAAATTTTAACTTTTATTTAAAAATTTAGGCTGTGAGTTCCCCACAGCCTTAAAATTATTTAACTGAAAGTTCGCCGTCAGCAACATCTACGCTAACGCTCTCAAGAGGTGCGTCAATGCTGTCAATAATCAAAGCGGCAATTTTATCTTCAACATTTCTGCGAATATAATTTCTCAAATCGCGCGCTCCGCGTTTACCTCCTACAGATTTTGAGGCAATGAGCTTAACAGCTTCATCGGTATAGCTGAAGGCAATACCCTTATCAACAAGAGGCTCTTTGAGCTCGTCCAGCATAAGAACTGCAATTTTGCAGAAATCCTCTTCTTCAAGAGGTCTGAAAACAACAACCTCATCTACCCTGCCGATAAATTCAGGACGAAGGAATTCGCGAAGTGCTTTCATAGCCTTTTCGCTTGAAGCAGTTGCGGCAGTTTTGCCAAAGCCGAGAGCTGAATCCCCTCTTTCACTGCCTGCATTTGAGGTCATAACAATTACGGTATTATCAAAAGCAACTGTTCTGCCCTGAGCATCAGTGATTTTGCCTTCATCAAGAATCTGAAGAAGAATATTCATAACATCAGGATGAGCTTTTTCAATTTCATCAAAAAGAATTACGCTGTAAGGCTTTCTGCGAACCTTTTCGGTGAGCTGACCGGCTTCATCATAACCTACATAACCGGGTGGCGAGCCGATAATTCTTGAAACGCTGTGCTTTTCCATAAACTCGGACATATCAAGTCTGATAAGAGTTTCGGGAGTGTCAAAAAGCTCATTTGCAAGCTGCTTAACAAGCTCAGTTTTACCAACGCCTGTTGGACCTACAAAAATAAAAGATGCAGGTCGCTTGCGCGGGCTGATATTTACTCTGCCTCGTCTGATAGCGGCAGAAACCATATCCACAGCCTCATTCTGACCGATTACTTTAGACTTAAGCTTTTTATCGAGGTCAGCAAGGCGTCTTAAATCGCTTTCAACAATCTTCTGAGCAGGAATACCTGTCCAGAGCTGAATTACCCTTGCAAGGTCATCCTCGGTAACAGCAACGTCTTTAATAAGCTCCTGAAGCTCGTCACACTTAGACTGAGCAACAATAATGTCGCCTTTTACCTTTGCAATAGCTTCATAGTCGATAATCTCTGTTTCTTCCATAAGCTCCTGCTGTTTTACCTTAAGAGCGGCAATTTCTTTTTCAAGAAGCTCGTGGTCGCTGATATTCTTATTGCGAAGATTTGCACAAGTGCAGGCTTCGTCAAGAAGGTCTATTGCTTTATCGGGTAAGAATCTATCGTTAATAAAGCGTTCAGAAAGAGAAACAGCTTTATAAATAAGATTGTCGCTGATTTTTACTCTGTGGTAATTTTCATAATAGTCTTTAATGCCTTTGAGCATCTGGCAGGTGTCTTCAATAGAAGGCTCTTCTACCTTAACAGACTGCATTCTTCTTTCAAGAGCGGCATCTTTTTCAATATATTTACGGTACTCATTAAAGGTGGTAGCACCGATAATCTGCACTTCTCCTCTTGAAAGGGCAGGCTTTAAGATGTTAGCGGCATTCATTGAGCCCTCAGCATCTCCGCCTGTGCCGACAAGATTATGAACTTCATCAATGAAAAGAATAATATTGCCGTCTGTCTTAACTTCTTCAACAAGGCCCTTTACTCTGCCTTCAAACTGACCGCGGAACTGAGTACCCGCAACAAGTGATGTAAGGTCAAGCAAATGAATTTCTTTGCTTGCAAGCTTTGCAGGAACATCGCCGTTAGCAATTTTAATAGCAAGACCTTCGGCAATAGCGGTTTTACCTACACCGGGCTCACCGATAAGACAAGGGTTATTTTTACTGCGGCGGCAAAGAATCTGAATTGTTCTGTAAATTTCATTATCTCTGCCTATAATTCTGTCAAGCTTGCCTTCCTTGGCACGCTGAGTAAGGTTAGTGCAATAAAGCGGAAGGAACTTTCTCTTTTTGTTGTTCTTTTCTCCTTTATCCTTAGATTTTTTATCCTTTTTGTCACCTTTTTTTTCGTCAGAATCATCAGCTGAGCCGTCTTCATCATCCTTAGGCTTGCCCATCATACTCTGCATAAACGGGAATGTGGGAACTCCGCCTGGCTCAAAGCCTTCACCGTTATCACCCATACCCATCATTGCGCCGAACTGTTCGCTCATTGCATCAACATCATCTTCGGTGATACCCATATTTTCCATCATTTGCTTAATAGGACCTGTGGATTCCATTGCACATTTAAGGCAAAGACCCTCTGAATCTGACTTTTTATCCCCGTCCATCTTAGTCATAAAAATCACCGCAGGACGGATTTTGCATTTACTGCATAAGACCTGTTTCATATTTTCTCCTAAATTATTTTCTTTCTTTCATTTTATCGGCAACCTGCTTGAAGGTTGACGGAAGATAGCTTAAAAATGCAAGCACTGTTATGAACGCCGAAACAACCACAAGCACAAGAAGAAGTTTTTCGGGAATTGCCCAGAGATGAGAAAGTACGCCAACCTCGGGACCAAACATAACTATAAAAATCATAACCAGATAAAACACCATTGTTGCTGTTTTGCCCACAATTTCTGCGGCGACGGGACGAAGCCCCACAAGAAGCATAAGTCCGCCGAAAACAACCATAACCAATTCTTTGATTACAAAAATAAGGAATACCCAGCTGAAGGTGTTAATAAGCTCAACGGTGCTGTTGCGGAACTCAAGATAAAACACGATTGAAAGTGTAATCTGAGTGAGCTTATCTGCAACGGGGTCAAGCAATTTACCTAAATCTGACACCTGATTAAGCTTGCGGGCAAGCTTACCGTCAAAAAAGTCAGTACTTCCTGATACAACCAACACGATGAGAGCGATAATCTCATGGTCATTGTAAAAAAGAACGGCAAAAACAGGGATAAGAGCTATTCTTATGTAAGACAGCCAGTTGGGAATCGTGTTCCAATCTTTTAAAATGGTTTTAATCTGATTCATAGTAACTCTCCTTAAATCAAACTTTTAATTTCAGGAAAAACGACATCAATAATCTGCGAGTCGATTTCCATAACTTTTGAATTACTTATTGCATTAACCAAAGGCTCATAGCCGGTCATTGCAACAAAGTTTATAACCAAACAAATTGCAGTAACAAGCAAAAATCCGCAAAGGGCACCGATTAAAAGCCCAAGCGCCTTATTGGCAGTTTTAATAAGGGGAAGCTTAAAGAATCGGTCTATAAGGCTTATTATCAATTTAATGAGAATTGATGCGCCCACAAAAAGAGCAATCAAAGAAATAAGCCTGATTTTTTGCTCTGACAAAACATCATCCTCAAATAATGAGGTATTTTCAATTAAAAACCTTGCAACATCTCCGTAGTAAACTTTGGTTACTACAGCTGCCGCAAAAAATGAAAAGAACTCAAGAATTGAACGGGCAAAGCCTTTGCGATAATAATAACCCACACATAGGATAAATATCAAGCATAAAACTATGTCTATTATGTAAATTTTTAAAAAATCCATCCGTTACTCCTTAAAAAGGCATACAAATTATTTCAACAGGGGTAATCATATAAACCTTTTTGTTTGAAACAACTATATCATTAGCGGAAACATCTGCACTCATTTCAGCCTTGATTTCACCTTTTTTGTTATAAATAGTAATCTTACTGTCAGTTAAAACCGCCATATAACGCTCATTAACCGAAACAGCTTTGGCAGAAGAGCCTAAATCAACAGAATAAATCTTTTCGTCACGGTCATACACATCAACCACAACATTTGAATCACTACCGTATTTCAGCATAGAAATTGCTGTGTAGCGCGAATCAATATGGCTTATATCGTGAAGAGTGTTTGATTCAAAGCTGTGCTCGGTTGCTTTGGTGGAATTGTCTGTAATATAAGCGCGCTGTTTATCGGTTATAACCTCAATGTCGTGAGATTTTACATATCTTACGCTGATTACAACATTCTGATTAAAGTCAAAGCAAGAAACATATTCTTCTGAATCAAACTTGAACACATAAACCTTGGAATCGGTTTCTGCATTCTCAGATTTAACAGTACCTACAACTGCATATTTACCGTCAGAGGAAAGGTCAATGCAGGTAACAAGCTCGCTTGCAAAATTCCAGGTAAAAATCTCCTCCTGAGATTTGTTAAAGGCGGTAAAAACCGTCTGATTATTACCCGTAATACAAGATACGGCAAAGTTACCCTTTTCACCTATTGCGGCACAGGTAATTTTATTTTTAAGTTCAGATGTAGAAACAACCTTTGAAGTGTTCTGAATTCTGAGCTTACCTGAATCAGTGTCATATACAACAGCCTTACCGTCTTTAAAATCGATTACCGGTGAGCCGTATTCTATTGTTTCGGTAGAAAGCTCCTTGGCAGATGAGCTGAGAAGAAGTGTTCGGTCATCAGCAAAGGTAAAAAGCTTATCAGAATAAACAAAAGCCTTTTTAATTCCTGTGCCCTCAACCGAATAAGGATAGCCATCGCCTGCACCTAAATTTGAAATTGAAATTTTAATATTTTCAACAACACTTGTAAGGGTTATTCCGCCTAACATTCTTGCGGCGAAGAAAATAAGTGTTATTGCAATAAACACAATTAAAGCAATTTTCAAAGCCAGAGCAACTCCGGGCTTTAATTTTTGAGATTTTTTCTTTTTTTGATTATTTGCCACTATATCACCCCTTAATAAAAGACTTTATTAAGATACAGACCGTGAGCGGGAGCAGTTCTCCCCGCTTGATTACGGTCAAGAGAATTTATAATTTTACCTATTGAGTCGGCAGAAATTCTACCCTCCGCAACCTCAAGAAGCGTGCCGACCATAATACGCACCATATTATATAAAAAGCCGTCAGCTTTAACGGTAAAACAAACTTCTTCGTCATTTTGAGTAACCGCCGCATATTCAACTGTTCTGACAAAATCTTCAACAGTTGTTTTAGAAGCGCAAAAGGCTGAAAAATCGTGTTTACCGACAAACGCCTGAGCCGCTTTATTGAGAAGCTCGGCATCAAGAGGCTTTTTATAATGAAGATATCTGTCCTGTAAAAAGGGATTGCGCTGGGGACTGTTCCATATTTTATATATATATTCCTTACCCTTGCAATCATACCTTGCGTGAAATTCCATAGGAACTTTAACACATTCTTTAACAGCAATATCATCAGGAAGAACAGCATTCATTGCACCAACAAATCTGAATGGGTCAATGGGGCTTTCAGTTCTCATATTGAAGCAGAAATTATTGGCGTGAACACCTGAATCAGTACGGCTGCAACCAACTATATTTTCTCTTTTTCCGAGAATTTTTTCAATAGCATCCTGCACAGCCTGCTGAACGGTAATTCCGTTTGGCTGAACCTGCCAACCGTGATAATCAGTGCCGTCATAAGCTATTGTAACAAGTAAATTTCTCAATTAAATCACCTTTGTGAAGTAATGATTTAACAAAACAAGACCTGCAATGAGCAAAGCGGTAACTGCCAATGCACCGAAATCTGTTGCTTTAAGCTTCATTTGCTTCATTCTTGTTCTGCCGTCACCGCCAACATAACAGCGGCAATCCATTGCATCTGCAAGCTCGTAAGCACGCCTGATAGATGAAACAAAAAGCGGAACGATTATAGGAATCAAAGCCTTGACCTTTTCAATAAGTCCGCCTGAATCCAAATCTGCGCCCCTTGCCTTTTGAGCATTTGAGATTCTGTCAATTTCTTCAATAAGAGTCGGAATAAATCTCAAAGCAAGGGTCATCATCATAGCAAGAGAATGAACGGGAATTTTAAACACCTTAAGGGGTGACAAAAGCCGTTCAATAGCATCTGTCAGCATTGTGGGAGTGGTGGTATAAGTAAGAAGTGAGCTTATAATCACAAGGCAGATAATTCTCACAGCCATAAATACGGCGGTGAAAATACCTTTAGTGGTGATATGAATAAAGCTCCATTCAAAAAGCGTTGTTCCGCCTCTTACATAAAAAAGATTAAGAACACCAGTAAACACAACTATAATTGCTATAGGTTTAACACTTTTAAGCACCATTTTGAAAGGTACACCGGAAACAGCTACAAGCAAAGCGGTTATTGCAACCATAAGCAGAAGAGAAGGAATACTTTTGCAAACAAAAATTGCAATTATCAGCGCAAAGGTCAGCAGAATTTTCATTCTGGCGTCCATTTTATGCAGAAATGAATTACCGATAAAATACTGACCGATTGTAATATCTTTAATCATTGTGTCCCCTCCTTTTTAAAATTTCAGAAAGGACTGTTAAACCCTGCTCGACTGTATAAACATCTTCGTTTATTTCAATTCCCTTTTCTTTCAGAAGAGAGAACACTCTTGTTATCTGAGGAACATTAAGTCCGATTTCGGAAAGACGGTCACAATTTGAATATACTGTTTTAACATCACCGTACATTTCGACCTTGCCTTTGTTCATAACAATTACCTTATCGGCAACCTTGGCAATATCTTCCATAGAGTGTGAAACAAGAATAACTGTGCATCCCGTCTGCTTCTGATAATTTTTAACAAGAGAAAGAATAACATCTCTTCCCTTAGGGTCAAGACCTGCTGTAGGCTCATCTAAAATAAGCACCTCAGGCTCCATAGCCATAACACCTGCGATTGCGGCACGGCGCTTCTCGCCTCCTGAAAGGTCAAAGGGAGATTTGTCCATATGCTCCTTTTTAAGACCGACATACATTGCCGCCTTAACAACTCTTGCTGTTATTTCTTTTTCAGACAGCTTCATATTGCGGGGTCCAAAGGCAATATCCTTTGCAACAGTTTCTTCAAAAAGCTGATATTCGGGATATTGGAAGCAAAGACCAACCTTAAAACGGGCCTCTCTCGTTGCTTTTTTATCAGAATGAATATCCTTGCCGTTTAAATAAACTGAGCCGCTTGTAGGCTTAATAAGGCCGTTAAGATGCTGAACAAGGGTGCTTTTACCTGAGCCTGTATGACCGATAAGACCGATGAAATCGCCTTTTTCAATATCCAAGCTCACATTGTCAAGAGCTGTTGAGCAGGAAGGAGTTCCTATATTGTATTGATAAGTTAAGTTTTTAACTGAAATTACTGTGCTCATCACTTCACCTCCAAAAAAGAGAAGAGAGCATCAGCACATTCTTCTTCATTTAATACATTGTAATTTACCGAAAAGCCTGCTTTGTTGAGCCTGTATGCAAGCTCGGTTGCCTGGGGAACATCAAGGCCCAAAGACTTGATAAGCTCAACATTGGAAAACACATCCCGAGGTTCACCGTCAAGGCAGATTTTGCCGTCATTCATAACAACAACTCTGTCAGCCTTAACAGCCTCATCCATATAATGAGTAATTAAAACAACAGTAATACCAAGCTCGTCGCAAAGCATTTTTATGGTATCCATAACCTCTTTGCGTCCTCGCGGGTCAAGCATAGCAGTCGGCTCATCCATAACGATACAGTCAGTCTGCATAGCGATTATACCTGCAATGGCTACACGCTGTTTCTGACCGCCTGAAAGCTTGTGAGGCTCACGGTCTTTAAATTCATACATACCCACAGCTTTAAGGGCATTGTCAACACGCTTGCGGATTTCTTCGGGAGGAACGCCTAAATTTTCGGGTCCGAAAGCAACATCATCCTCAACGATAGTAGCTACAAGCTGATTATCGGGGTTTTGAAAAACCATACCCACCTTGCGGCGGATATCAATAATTCTGCTTTCATCATCGGTAGGGATACCGTCAACCTCAACACTGCCTGACTGAGGAACAAGGAGCGCATTCATCATTTTGGCGGCGGTTGATTTGCCGCTGCCGTTGTGACCGAGAATTGCAATAAACTGACCCTTAGGTATTTCAAGAGAAAAATCAGTTAAAACAGGAGTTGTAACATTCTCCTCCTCTTCGTCAACCGAAGTATAAGCAAAAGTAACATTATTAAATTTTATGAGTATGTCCTTATTCATAATAATGCCTTTCAAATAGAAGCTTAATCTTTTAACCACATAGCTGATGCTCCGCAAGGAAGCACCATACCTGTTTTGGTAACAGGGAGTCCGATTTCATCACAGGTGAGCTTTCCTCCGTAACGCTTTGATACAAGTGAGCCTAAAATATACTCCATAACAGACGGAGAAAGCCCTGTTGTATATGAATTTATAAGCACCATAAGAGGGTCATCTGAAAGCACCTGAGAGCAAATTTCAGCAAAGGAATAAATTTCATCCTCAAGCTTCCAGACCTCACCGCCCGGACCTCTTCCGTATGAGGGCGGGTCCATAATGATAATATCGTATTTATTACCTCGTCTGATTTCTCTGTTGACAAACTTGATACAATCGTCAACAATCCACCTTACCGGTGCGCCGTCAACACCTGAGGCAACGGCATTTTCTTTAGCCCAGGCAACCATACCCTTTGAAGCGTCAACATGAACAACGCTTGCTCCCGCCTTAAGGGCGGCAACTGTTGCACCGCCTGTGTAAGCAAAGAGGTTGAGCACCTTAACAGGTCTGCCTGCATTTTTGATGAGGTTCATCATAAAATCCCAGTTGACAGCCTGCTCAGGAAAAAGGCCTGTATGCTTAAAGCCCATTGGCTTAACATTGAAGGCTAAATCCTTATAGTTAATTCTCCACGCATCGGGAATTTTTTTATACTGCTCCCACTTACCGCCGCCTGTCTGTGAGCGGTGGTAACGAGCGTGAGCATTTTTCCACAAAGGGTGGTTTTTGGGTGTTTTCCATATAACCTGAGGGTCAGGTCTTATAAGAACAATGTTGCCCCAGCGTTCAAGTCTTTCACCGTCAGAGCAATCAATAAGCTCATAATCTGACCAATCTACAGTATTTCTCATATATTTGCCGTCCTAATTAAATAAGTCTTTCTTTAACAACCTGTGCTATTTCATCAGCGAGAACAGTAATCTGCTTTTCGTCCTTGCCTTCAAGCATAACTCTCACAAGAGGCTCTGTGCCTGATACACGAACAAGAACTCTGCCTGAATCACCAAGCTCTCTTTCTGCGCTTTCAATAGCCTTTTTGATTTCTTCATCGTTTTCGTAGCGTTTTTTGCCCATCTGAGAAACCTTAACATTAACGAGAACCTGAGGATAAACCTCCATTTCGTCTGCAAGCTCAGAGAGCTTTTTGCCTGTTCTCTTCATAACTGAGAGAAGCTGAATTGCTGTGAGCTGACCGTCACCTGTTGTTGCATAATCATAAAAGATTACGTGACCTGACTGCTCACCGCCGATTTTATAGTTGTTGGCTTTCATATTTTCAAGAACATATCTGTCGCCAACCTTAGTTTTTTCACATTTGATGCCGTGCTCTTCGCAGAACTTAAAGAAGCCCATATTGCTCATAACGGTAACAACTGCGGTATTATCCTTAAGCACTCCGCGTTTTTTCATATCTGATGCACAGATAGCAATAATCTTGTCACCGTCAACAATTCTTCCTTTTTCATCAACAGCCAACATTCTGTCAGCATCGCCGTCAAAAGCGAAGCCTACATCACAGCCGTTTTCAACAACAAGCTGCTGAAGACCCTCCATGTGGGTTGAGCCGCACTTACGGTTGATGTTTACACCGTTTGGAATTGATGAGCGAACATACATATCGGCACCCAAATCGGTAAACAGCTCGTGAGCGGTAACACTCGAAGCACCGTTTGCACAGTCAAGAGCTACCTTATACTCTTCAAATGTGCAGTCAACCGTACTTTCAAGGTAACGGACATAATCGAAAATAGGCATTTCGGAGGTTCTTGTTCTTCCAACATCTGCACCAACCTTAACAGGAGGAACGCTCGCACCGTCGAGAATAATAGCCTCAATTTTTTCTTCAAGCTCGTCAGGGAGCTTAAAGCCGTCTTTCTGGAAAATTTTAATTCCGTTATATTCACAAGGGTTATGAGATGCAGTAATCATAACAGCCGCATCATATTTATATTTTTTAACAAGATAAGCAACTGCAGGAGTGGGAAGCACACCCAAGTGCATAACATCCGCACCAACTGAGCAAAGACCTGCCGTAAGGGCTGAGCAAAGCATATTTGATGAAATTCTGGTATCCATGCCAATCATAACCTTGGGTCGCTTTTTATTGCCGTCAATTAAAACCATTGCGGCGGCTCTGCCAATCTGCAAAGCAAGCTCACAGGTAAGCTCTGTGTTTGCAACACCTCTTGCACCGTCTGTTCCGAATAATCTGCCCATAATTACCTCCAAATTAAGTTAAAATTAAAATAACTGTTGCTGACCGGGCATCTCAAAGCCTAAGTGGCGATAGCCCGCGGGGGTTACACATCTTCCTCTCGGTGTTCTTGAAAGAAAACCGATTTGCATAAGGTAGGGTTCATAAACGTCTTCTATTGTAACGGCTTCTTCACCGATTGCAGCCGCAATGGTTTCAAGACCGACAGGTCCGCCGTTATAATTTTTAATCATACAGGTCAATAACATTCTGTCGATTGAGTCAAGACCAAGCTCGTCAATCTCCATTTTTTCAAGAGCCATATTAGCTGTAGCATCGGTAATAACACCGTTGCCGAGCACCTGAGCAAAGTCTCTTGCTCGCTTTAAAAGTCTGTTGGCGATTCTGGGTGTTCCTCTTGAACGGGAGGCTATCTGCATAGCACCGTAATCGTCCATCTGCACATCGAGAATGCCTGCACTTCTTTTAACAATTCTTGACAATTCTTCATCAGAATATAATTCAAGTCTAAGAACAACACCGAATCGGTCACGAAGAGGTGCGCTAAGCTGACCTGCTCTTGTGGTTGCGCCCACAAGTGTGAAGTGGGGAAGGTCAATTCTGATGCTCCTTGCCGAAGGGCCCTGACCGATAATAATATCAAGGGCGTTATCCTCCATTGCAGGGTAAAGAATTTCTTCAACAATTCTGTTCATTCTGTGAATTTCGTCAATAAAAAGAACATCACCCTCATTGAGGTTTGTAAGCAAGGCGGCTAAGTCCTTGGGCTTTTCAATAGCGGGGCCTGATGTTAACCTGAAATTAACTCCCATTTCATTAGCAATGATGCCTGCAAGGGTTGTTTTACCCAAGCCGGGAGGTCCGTAAAGCAAAACATGGTCTAAGGATTCACCGCGGTTTTTAGCGGCTTCAATAAAAATAGAAAGGTTTTCTTTTGCCTTTTCCTGACCGATGTAGTCACTTAAAGAATGAGGACGGAGCTGATATTCAATTTCACTGTCATTGCCCGAAGAATACTCGGGGGCAACGATTCTGCTTTCATAATCCGGTTCCATTATATTGCTCCTTTCTCACAATTATATCAAAGACTTAAGAGCAAGTCTTATAAGCTCTTCCGTAGGTAACGAAGGGTCTAACTTGCCGATTGCAGAAGCGGCCTCAGTTCGGCTGTAGCCAAGCATAATAAGAGCTTCAACAGCTTCGGCTCTGTTACCGCCTGCAGGAGAATCAGGTGAATCTGAAACGACATTGACTCCTCCCTGGGCAAGACCTGCTGAAAATTTATCTTTAAGCTCAAGGACTACTCTTTGAGCAAGCTTTGGTCCCACTCCCTGAGCCTTGGTGATTGATTTTACATCACCTGAAGCTATGCACAGCGCAAGCTTATCGGGTGAAAGCTGTGAAAGAATTGCAAGACCTGCCTTAGGTCCGACACCTGAAACAGAAATCAACTGCTTAAAGCAGGAGAGTTCCTGCTGAGTGTAAAAGCCGAACAAATCCATTGCATCTTCTCTAACATTAAGGTAGGTGAAAAGAGTGGCTTCCTCCCCTGTTTTGCCTATTTTTGAAATAGTGTTAAGGGTGGTCATACAACGAAAAGCAATTCCGCCGCACTGAAGCGCAACAGAAGAATCTTCAATAGCAATGACCTTACCTGTAAGGGAGTAAAACATCTTATCAGTCCTTTATTTATATTTTGCCAATTTACCCATCAAAGAACCGCTTGAATGGCCGTGGCAAATGGCAAGAGCGAGAGCATCGGCGGTATCATCGGGCTTTGGCACTTTAGTAAGCTTTAAAATAAGCTTTGTCATTTCCTGAACCTGCTTTTTTTCGGCTCTGCCGTAACCTACTACACTTTGCTTAACCTGTAAGGGGGTGTATTCAAAGGCTTCAAGTGAATTTTTTTGAGCTGAGAGCATTATAACTCCCCTTGCCTGAGCAACATCAATAACCGTTTTGGCGTTTGTGTTATAAAACAGCTTTTCAATGGACATTGCATCGGGCTTTGTTCTGCCGATGATAACATTCATTTCGTCATAAATCAGCTCAAGGCGGCGGTTAAAATCCATTCCTGCAGGGGTGGTGATTGCTCCGTATTCAACAACGGAAAAATGATTGTTTTGGTAATCTAACACACCGTAACCCACAATAGCATAACCCGGGTCAATACCGAGAATTCTCATACTACACCACCATAAATTAAATTCATATCATTATAACATATTGAATTACAAATATCAAGAAAAAAAGCACCCAATATGGATGCTTTAATTACTTTTTATGTTGCTATTAATTTTATCGATTATTTTTCTTTCTGTCTCGCTCTGCTCTCACCGCTTCATGAAACATTTTTACCTCTGCATAATTATTGCAACCGTATTTTTCATACTTGCAAACTCTATCTGCCTGTTCTCTTCCTACACTTTTAACATTTTCATGGTGAAGAAGAATCGCCATTGCCGTTCCTGATAAAATTTTATCTAATTCGTCAACAGACAAATCCTTGAGCTTTTCTATATTGGTTTTAACATCATTTTTAGGTTTTGATAAATAATTAACTACAACCATAATCAAAACGATTGCTATTAAAATAAATACGATAACCATTTTTACCTCTTCCGTTGAATCAAAAACACATAAACTGGTTTTTAGTTTTTATTTTTTGTTGCTTTTTTTATGTAGAAAATAATTATTTTGATTACGCACCAAGCAAAATATACATATCCAACTGCAAGTGCAATAAAGAACATAAAAATAATCCAAAACAGCTTGAAAATGAAATTGCCTATATTGTTTCCAAAAGAAGAAAGTGAGCTTATAAATTCACGGCCCCACAAAAAGCCAAAAATAACAATACCCAATCCGCCAATAACGGAAAAGAATTCGTTCACTCCGCTTAATGGCAAGCAAATTGCTCCCACAACAAGAAAAGCTATTGTTCTTTTAAATGTGTTAAAGAAATCATTTTTAAATCCGACACTGAAATCAAACAATACATATTTAATTTTTTCAATCATTACCATTCTCCTTTTATGTTACTAATACATATTCACAGAAATTATCGACCAGCCCTCAAAGCCATCACGATAAAATCCTTTAGAATCGTATCCTCCTTCGCCAACAGAACGAAAATATCCCATATAATCATAACCACCTTCGCCTGCTGACCTAAAGTAGCCCTTGGCATCATAGCCACCCTCACCGGGTGAACGAAAATAACCCAGGGCATCATAACCGCTTTCACCTCGGGTACGGTAAATACCCTTTCCGTCATAATATCCCATATTTCATTTACAAGATTTTAACATCTTTAATCATCGTTATTTTTATGCCATCTTTTTTTGTTGAAGTAACTTTAAAATCTTCATTTATCGCTCTTTTTGCTTCTTTCATAAATTCCGGATTATTTGTTGTACAATCAGTTGCATCTAAATACCACATATATGAATTATAATCATCAACATGCTGATACGACCAGTGTCCTTTATAGTATAGCGCACCTGCATAAGAACAGTTGAAATTTTTCATTTTTCTACCCTTGTCGAAATAGCCAATCGCTCTTTGGGGGTCATAACCTACAGAGCTATCCTGCAAAAACATTAAGCCCAAAGTATAATACTGCTCATAGTTACCATCTGCAGCTCTTCTTTCGAGATTTTGAATTTCCATTTCTTTCGATTTAGGTAGATTGCTGTTTTTCTCTTTACCTTTTTTAACTCTCTTATCCTCTCTGAATGTAGATAATAAAATCAAAATGCTATCTCCGATAAGTCCCATATTTTCTTCCTCCTGTAATCAATCAACAATACAGCATTCAACCTAATTGAATGCTGTACTTTGAGTCTTTTATAATTACTTATTATATTAACCTTTCCAATGGAAACAGCCGTTTCTGTCCTCAGGCTTATTGTATCCGCCGTAGCCGCCTTCGCACTTAACTCTGCCGTAGCTGTCTCTGTCGCGGAAATTGGCATAGATACAAGTTGAGCAGTTACCGCCGCAGAATGTACCTTCGGGCAATTTGATTGTTCTTGAATTTTCTTTCATTTGATACACATCCTTTAAAAATTATAATAATTGAATTGCGTCATGAAAAATTTGAATTTCATCCGCAACAATTAACGCATAATAACTTATTATTTTTTCCTTTGGAATAACTATAGGAAAATACAACTTATCAGTATAACCGCTGATACTTTTCATAATTTCATTTATGTATTCAATATCAGCGCTTGATAATGCTTCACAATTATGTGGGTGAGAGTGATAAATCCCCATAAAATCAATATTTTTATTTAGCCACTCGTTTATAGTTCTATTAAAAAACACTGTATCAGGCTTATACTTGTATGACGTTTTTATGTCACTCCCCTTGTCACTAACAAATATAGTAACTACTCCGTTGTGGCCGCCGAGAAGACCTCCGCTTTCGGGTGGCGGGTATAATGTAGAAAATACAATTTCTTCGTATAACTCTTTAGAAATCATCATAAAATATCACTTATAAGCACGAAAACAACATTTGATGTATTCATAATACATCATTCGTTGTTTTTTGTCAAGGTTAAATGTCAGATTATGTAATAATAAATTTGAGGTGATTTATTATGCATTATTATCCCCGACTTCGAGACCTTAGAGAAGATATGGATTTGACACAAGATGAACTTGTGAAAAGGCTCGGAATGCACAAAACTACTTATACCAACTATGAGCAAGGCAAAAGAGAGCCTCCTTTTGATTTAATTATTAAGCTTGCAAAATTTTATAATGTTTCAATTGATTATATTGCAGGATTAACAGACATTCCAAACAAAAAATAAAAGCAGAACTGAAAATTTCAGTTCTGCTTTTTACATTCATTTTCTGTCTTTATCTCTTTCTCTTATAACCATTTTTGTGGGTGTACCCTCAAGGCCAAAAACCTCTCTTATCTGATTATCGAGATAGCGCTGATAGCTGTAATGGAACAAATCCTTACGGTTTACAAAGCAAACAAATGTTGGCGGTCTTGTAGATGCCTGGGTCATATAGTAAATCTTAAGTCTTTTACCCTTATCTGTGGGCGGCTGAACTCTTGCCGTTGCATCTGCCAAAACATCGTTTAATTTACCTGTTGAAATTCGCATTGCGTTCTGAGCATCAACAAATTTAATAAGCTCAAAAAGACGGTCAAGTCGCTGACCTGTTTTAGCTGAAATGAAAATAATGGGAGCGTAAGACATAAATGAAAAATCATTCATCAGCTTACGGCGGTAAGAGTCCATTGTTTTACCGTCTTTTTCAACAGCATCCCACTTATTAACAGCAATAATGCAAGCCTTACCCAAATCGTGAGCAATACCTGCAACCTTTGAATCCTGCTCGGTAAAGCCCTCCTGAGCATCAATCATAATAACGCATACGGTAGCTCTTTCAACAGCCATTCTTGCTCTGATAACGCTGTATTTTTCAATGGCATCGTCAACCTTGCTTTTGCGGCGCATACCTGCGGTGTCAATAAAGGTGAATTTGCCGAATTTATTGTCAATCAATGTGTCGGTAGCGTCACGGGTTGTGCCTGCAATATCAGAAACAATAGCTCTTTCTTCACCTGAAATAGCGTTGATTAAAGAAGATTTGCCTACATTTGGCTTACCGATAACGGCAACCTTAACGCGTTCATCATCCTCTTCATTTTCTTCCTCCTTGGGGAAATGGGCAACAACAGCATCGAGCAAGTCACCTGTTCCGTGACCGTGAACGGCTGAAACCTGAATGGGGTCACCAAGGCCAAGGTTGTAAAATTCATAATATTCAAGAGGAGGCTCACCCACCTTATCACACTTGTTAACACAAAGTACGATGGGCTTTCCGCTTTTCTGGAGCATTGCGGCAACCTCTTCATCAGTGGCTACAACGCCTGAATGAAGCTCTGTTACAAGAATAATAACATCAGCGCTGTCTATTGCAAGCTCTGCCTGACGGCGCATCTGAGAAAGAATAATATCGTCTGAATGGGGTTCAATACCGCCTGTATCAACAAGCAGGAAAGTGTTATTAAGCCATTCACAGTCGCCGTATATTCTGTCTCTGGTAACACCGGGAGTGTCATCTACAATAGAAAGTCTTTTACCGATGAGCTTGTTAAAAAGTGTGGATTTACCAACATTCGGTCTGCCTACAACGGCAACTATCGGTTTTGACATAAAATCATTCCTTTCCTGTAATTTTATTTAACAATTCATATCCGTCATTTTTAACGGGAGTTATTTTAATATTAAGCCTTTGTGAAAGCTCATTAAGGGTTACATCATCAAGGAACATATCACCCTCGTGACGAAGTGAAACGGCAGGAATCAGAAGCTCGTCACCCAAATCAACATCCTTAAGAGCGTTATAGTAATCCTCACCGCAGATAAGACCGGCAACATTTATTTTGTCACCGAAAAGCCTGTTTTCAACCTCAATAACCTGAGCATCAAGATTTTGGCAAACTTCTTTTGCCCTGCTGCAAAGCTCGCTGATAAGAGGGAATGCTGCAACCCCTGTTGCAAGGGTCACTCTTCTGTTTTTGGCATCAAAGCTAAAGCCGTCAGCTGCTTCATAAAATTCATCTCTGAGCATTGTCCAAAGACCTACACCGTCTTCAAGCTGGTCAAAATCGCCGTAGCGTGAAGCATCGGGCATCTGAAGACCTGCCTTGATGTAAAATTCATCAGAAGCATAAGCAATATTCGTTTTATTATAGCACAAAAATTCGTCGTTGTAAATGTTAATTCTCGATATAACATCCAATGCCTGCTCTTTTGTGTAATCGTGAAGCTCTGTTAGACCGTCACGGTGGCAGGAAATGCCCACAGGCACACAGGCAATGCTTTTAAGTGACGGATAAAGCTTGCCTAAATCGTTAAGGGTTTTGGTCAGCTCATCACCGTCGTTGTAGCCGGGGCAAAGAACAAGCTGGGTATGAAGCTCAATGCCTGCATCTGCCAACTGTTTGATATAATCAAGCACCTTGCCTGCACGCTTATTGCCCATCATCTGAACACGAAGCTCGGGGTTGGTGGTGTGAACAGAAATATTTATGGGGCTTATGTGCATTGCAATAATGCGGTCAATATCTTCCTGTTTCAGGTTTGTAAGTGTGATGTAATTACCGAAAAAGAACGAAAGGCGTGAATCATCATCTTTAAAATAAAGGCTTTCACGAAGTCCTTTGGGAAGCTGGTCAATAAAGCAAAAAATGCAGTTATTGGCGCAACGGCGCTGTTTATCCATAAGATAAGTCGCAAAGGAAAGTCCGATTTCCCCGCCCTGCTTATTGCGAATTTTAACACTGCGGCTTTTGCCCGACTTTGTTTCAATTAAAAGCTCCAGCTTTTCATCAGTGATGTAAAATCGGTAATCAAGCACATCGTTTATATTATGAGAATTTATTTTAATCAGCTTGTCCCCTGCTTTTATGCCGTGCCACCAGGCCTTGGAACGGGGCGCAACTGAGTCTATAACAACAGACATAGATATTCCTACTCTCTAAAAAGTCAAAAAGGTAGAGAAGACTCGAGTACTTCTCTACCTTTTGTTGTTCAAAAGACTTATGCCTCTTTGCTTACTACCAATCTTCCGTTGTAGTAGCCGCATTCAGTGCATACTCTGTGAGCTCTCTTGAGACTGCCGCACTGTGAGCACTTTACAAGTGCAGGTGCTTCCATCTTCCAAACGCTTGAGCGTCTCTTATCTCTTCTTGCCTTTGAAACTCTTCTCTTTGGTACTGCCATTTTGAGCGCCTCCTTAATAAAAGTTAAAATAATGTTAACTGTCTTCTTCGTCCGTAAAAAGTGAAAGAGCAGCCCAACGGGGGTCTATTTCTTTCTTACAGTCACACGGACCGTCGTTGAGGTTTTTGCCGCATCGCGAGCAGATTCCGGCACAATCATCCCTGCATATAATTTTGGTTGGCAGGTAAAGGATAATGTCCTCTGTAATCAGAGGTTCTACATCGTAACGGAAGGTATCTGTTACAATGAGTTCGTCGTTTGTTTCATCGTTGACCTCGGTAACCAGAGTGTGGTTAACCGGAACGCTGAACGAACGAGTCAGCGCCTGGGCGCATCTGTCGCAAGTCAAGCTTAAGGTGAAATCAGCTTTAGCTGTGAGCGTAACGATGCCCGTTGAATTCTTAACCTGACCGCTTACACGAACAGGCTCGCTGAAAGGAAAACCGCCGTTATAGGGGTAATCACTTAAATCAAGGGGAAATTCAAAATCCTGGACAGCGCCTTCGTTATTATAGATAGGCTCAAGCTCAATATAGAACATAATTCACACTTCACCTCAAATGTCATGCACCGAACATTATATAGTGTTTGGCGCGATTTGTCAACACAATTTTTAAAAATTTTTGTCAAATTTTAAATATTTTCAGCTCTGCAGATTGTCAAAGATAACGGACTCATTCCCTTTTAAGAAATGAGCCCGTCAGTTATTGCTTTAATTAGTTAAGCTTTGTGCAGAAATCAAATACTTCAGCAGGAAGCTCTTCAGCGTCAGCAGAGATTGTGAATACGAAATTCTTCTCTGTAACGTGATTCTTACCCAAATCGTCAACCTTCTTAAGGAAAGCTGAAAGCTCGTTATAATCACGAGAGCCGATTCTGAGTGTTGCATCAACAAGGATGTCGGTGATGTCGTGGTCGCCTGCGCAAACACCGCAAAGAAAACCGTAGAAAGCATCGTATCCGCTGACACCGTAATGGTCTGTATCCATAAGACGTGCACGATAGTTCACATCATAAGTAAGCTTTGGCTGCTTCTCAATGCAAACAACGTTGCCATTGGAAGTTTCAACTGCTTCGTTAACCTTTTCGATAAGCAATTTGGTTTTTCCTGAGCCTTTATGGCCTAAGATGAGAGTAATCATATATTAGTCCTCCTTAGTATATATTAAATCCGTGACTTTCACGAAATTTAAACTGAATTAACCGTTTAATCTTTTTTCAAGGTCTGCTTTTTTGTCTTCATATCCGGGTTTACCGAGAAGAGCGAACATATTCTTTTTGTAGCTTTCTACACCGGGCTGGTCAAAGGGGTTAACCCCGAGAACATAGCCGCTGACTGCACAAGCCTTTTCAAAGAAATAGATAAGCTCGCCAAGGTCGTTTTCATTCATATCGTCAGCTTCAATAAGGATGTTGGGAACATCACCGTCGGTATGAGCAAGTACAGTGCCTTCAAATGCCTTTGTGTTAACAAATGAAAGAGGCTGACCTGCAAGGAAATTAAGACCGTCAACATTATCTTTATCTTCTTCAATAATAACCTCTGCATCGGAGTTTTTGAAGAAAACAACTGTTTCAAAGAGTGAACGCTCACCCTCCTGAACATACTGACCGAGAGAATGAAGGTCGGTTGAGAAAACTGCAGATGAAGGGAAAATACCCTTGCCGTCTTTGCCTTCACTTTCACCGTAAAGCTGTTTGAACCATTCATTCATCATTGTGTATGAAGGCTCGTAGCTGACCATCATTTCAATCTTTCTGCCTGCACGGTAAAGAATGTTGCGGATTGCGGCATATTTAAGGCAATCGTTAGCAAAAACATCTTTATCTGCGTAACGCTCCATTGCGTTCTGAGCGCCTTTCATAAGAGCGTCAATATCAATGCCTGCAACAGCTATGGGAAGAAGACCTACTGCTGTTAAGACAGAGAAGCGGCCGCCTACATTATCGGGAACAACGAAGGTCTGCCAGCCTTCTGAATCGGCAAACTTCTTAAGTGTGCCCTTTTCTTTATCGGTAGTGGCAAAAATTCTTTCTTTAGCGCCTTCTTTGCCGTATTTCTTTTCAAGCTTGTCGCGAAGAATACGGAAAGCAACTGCAGGCTCGGTGGTTGTGCCTGATTTGGAAATAACATTAACAGAAAAATCTCTGTCACCAATCATCTTTTCAAGCTCTGCCAATGACCGGGAGCTGATTGTGTTGCCTGCAAAATAAATATCAGGTGTATCTTTGGGTAAAAGGTTGTAGTTCTGAGATTTAACAAACTCAATGGCTGCTCTTGCTCCGAGATATGAGCCGCCGATACCGATTACTACAAGAACCTGTGAATTGTTTTGAATTTTCTGAGCTGCTTTTTTGATTGCTTCAAATTCAGCTTTGTCATAATCTTTGGGTAAAGTGAGCCAACCTAAAAAGTCGCTGCCCTTACCTGAGCCCGAAAGAAGTGACTCATGAGCCGCTTTAACTTCGGGAATAATTGATTCCATTGCGCCCTGAGGAAGAAAGGAATCAACATACTTTGTGTTGAGCCTAATTGGCATGGGTTTGTGCCTCCAGTGAAAAATTGATACTATTTTTGTTTATTATACCCTAACAAACTGGGATTTGCAAGCAAAAATTAGATAATTCTTGGTAAATTTATCAATTTTTTGAGAACACAGCCAGCATACGGCGGTAAACCTCCGAAAAAGTGAGCCTTTCAACATAATGAGGAGCAGTCAGCGAGTATGAGCCGACAGTTTCACCGTCAAGAGTAACCTTGACCTCACCCAGCACCTGATTGGACTCAACGGGAGCTTCAACGCTTGTGGCAAGGTGAATATCCTGAATAACATCCCCTTTCCTGCCCTTTGGAACAAGCACGCTTACGGCGGCAGGAATCTGAGGAGTGAGAGTTTTTTCACAGCCCATTGTAACAGTTACATCGGTAATGAGCTTGGGGTCGATTTCAGGGGTTACGGTTTCCCAGTTTGCAAAGCCGTAATTAAGCATTGCTTTTGCCCCCTCAAAGCGGTCTGAGCTGTTGTCACTGCCAAGCACCACGGCAATGAGTGATGTTCCGTCCCTTGTAGCGGTGGCGCACACACAGCAGCCTGCCTTGGAGGTTGTGCCGGTTTTGAGCCCGGTACAGCCTGAATAAAACCTGACAAGCTTATTGGTATTTACAAGCTCGGTTTCACCGTTTCTGAGTGAATCCATCCAGATTGTTGTATATTTCTGCACAAAATCGTGGGTCATAAGCTCACGGGCCATAAGAGCGATATCATAGGCGGTGGTGAGATGATTTTCTGCGGTGTCGTCAAGACCTGTGCAGTTTTCAAAGTTAGTATTTTTCATACCAAGCTCGCGGGCACGCTCATTCATCATAACAATAAATGCTTCTTCGCTTCCTGCAACATATTCGGCAAGTGCGGCGCAGGCATCATTTGCAGAATAGACCGCCATGGCCTTATAAAGCTCATCTACGGTCATAGTCTCCCCCTCTTTGAGCCAGATTTGGGAGCCGCCTTTTTTAACGGCATCTGCACTTGCGGTAACGGTATCTGAAAATGAGATTTTACCGCCCTCAAGAGCTTCCGCAACAAGTAGCATAGTCATAATTTTGGTAACAGATGCAGGATAGAGCTTTTGGTTTTCGTTCATAGCCATAAGCACCTTGCCGCTGGTTGAGTCCATAAGAATTGCCGCCTTAGCCTTGACCTCAACAGGCATTTTGTTTTCACCAAAGGCAGAAAAAGATGCAAAAGAAATAACAAAGCAAACACACAAAACAACACTTATAACGCGTTTCATAAAAACACCTCCGTTAAGATTTATATTAACGGAGTGTAGGTAAAATGACTTAATTTTTTCGGCTCCCTTGTGCAAAGGGAGCTGGATTTTTGCGAAGCAAAAAGACTGAGGGATTGTCACCCTGCCAACAAGAAAAACCACCTTTGATATTCCATTTTTTCGGGAGAGCACAGAGTCCCTCCCTTACGAGCTCGCTTGCAGGAAATGCGCTTGCCGACATTCCTTGGACTCTATGTTGCGGTGCGACGAAAATCGCCGCACCCTACTCTCGGTTGAGGGGGGCTGTTATGTATCTCTCCCTCCGTCTTTTGCTACGCAAAATCCACCTCCCTCGTCAGAGGGAGGCAAAGAAAAGCCGATGCAATGCACCGGCTTTGATAAAACAACAACCCTTTGATAGAAATTCAAGCTCTTCTATTAACTAAAAACAATTTGGACAAGGATAATACCCTTGATGTTCAGCACCCTCTTTATTGAACGCATAAAAATAATTTCTATCCCAAATGTTACAGTCATACTTGTGATAATAAATTGAAGCATCATCACAAAAAACAATATAAGAAGAATAAAACACATTTTCATCTTTAATTCTATCATAATCTTTTTTCAGTATATCATACTGATACGAAATACCATAGTAATCATCTTTATATTCTTCAAATTCCTTATCACTCGCTATAATATCATTTTTTAAGTTTTCAATCTCAGTAGTTTTTTTTACATATGCGATACCAAGAAAAACAATAGATATTGTTAAAGTGACCGACATTATGCTAGTAGCAAACAACACAATTCTTTTCTTATCTACCAAAGATGGCATAGCAATGAACTCGTGCAATTTGATATGAGTTGTTTCCTTCTCCTTTGGACTTTTAGGAAGTTTAGACCACAATTCCCTTTTAATTTTCTTTCTGTAACTATTATAGTCAAATAAGTTTAAATTATATGGAGTTACATAGCTACACTGTTCTTTACTTTCTTTTAAAAACATACAGCTGGCAAACTCGTCTATACTTAAAGATTCTCCTTCATAAATTCTCTTTTTCGTTGGATTTTTATCTGTTATTAATTTGGGCCAAATATTTTTAAAAACATATTCTCGAAAAGCCTCATAATCATCACCGCATTTTAATGCATTTTGATTAAAATACTCATTGGTGACAGCATCTTCATTTGACATAATTTCTGTAAGCTCTTCTAAATTATACGATTTACCTTCAAAAACTCTATTAAAATCATCTTTCAAAAAATAGACAGTTATAGATGTAGCAATTATCACAAAAAAGTTAAAAATCAAGCTTGCTACAAAAGCCTCTGTTTGCAAACTTTGTATGAGTAAAAGTGATATGAAATAAGAAAGTAGATACGAAATCACAGTAAAAAAATAAATTCTTTTCTTTTCAGGCTTGAGTTTAATGTGAATCATCAAAACAATCCATATTATATCT
The DNA here is from genome assembly GCA_017465465.1 of Clostridia bacterium. Taxonomy (GTDB): domain Bacteria; phylum Bacillota; class Clostridia; order Oscillospirales; family Acutalibacteraceae; genus CAG-488. The sequence continues at coordinate 47,299 of JAFTWE010000043.1, forward strand.
GGATAAAAAGAATATCCTTGATAATAACTTGGAAGGAACATAAAAACAATCATTACAACAAACATCGGCAAATATGTGATTGCTAAAAATTTTTTGAAGTTCATCCTATTCATATCTCCATTCTCTCCAATCCAAATCCTTTTTCAAAGGCAATAATTTCAATATCTACGTTTTCAAAAGCAGATACACCTTATATTCAGATTATACCACCCAAATTCTCTTTGTCAACAAGCGCATTGGGGTCTACATTGTCAGCTAACCTACATTGGTTTCGACTGATGCCCGCTGCGCCCCTACGAGGTTTACTCAATACAAGGGAGCCGAAAATAGTTATTGATTTTATATACTAATTTATGGTATAATTTTATGAACATTTTTTAGGAGTGGTTTTATGAAATTTGAAGCTAAAAACGGCAAATTATCAATCAGCGTCAAGAAGTACGGTGCAGAGCTTTCTTCTGTTAAATCTCTTGACACAGGTTTTGAATATCTCTGGCAGGGCAACCCCGATATCTGGTACGGTCAGTCACCTGTCCTTTTTCCCATTGTAGGCACTCTTTACCAGAACAAATATTATGTTGACGGCAAGGAATATGAAATGTTCCGCCACGGCATTGCAAGAAAAAGAGATTTTGAATTAAAAGAGCAGGGTGAAGACTACATAGTTCTTACTCAGAAATATAACGAAGAAACCTTGAAGGTTTACCCTTACAGATATGTATTTGATATTGAGTTCAGACTCGACGGCAAAAAGCTCACAGTTACCCACACAATCAAAAACGAGGGCGACGGCGATATGTTTTTTTCAATCGGCGCTCATCCCGGCTTTAACTGCCAGCTTGATGATGTGCTTGAATTTGACACGGTTGAGGATGAAGTTATCAACGAAATGATTGACGAGGATGCTGTTATTATCAGAAAGCACTTCCCCTCTCCTATTGACGGAAAAATCTTCACAATTACCAAAAACATTTTTGACGCTGACGCTCATGTGCTTTCAAATCTCAAATCCAAAATCTGCACTCTTAAAGGCAAAAATCTCCCCGGTGATGTTGAATTTACCTTTGGTGACTGCTCTTTCCTCGGCCTTTGGGCTAAGCCCGGCGCACCTTATGTTTGCATTGAGCCTTGGTACGGTGTAAACGATTTTGGCGAAAAGACCGATGATTTTTCACAAAAGAGAGCCATTGAGAAAATTTCAGCCGATGAAGAATTCAGCTTTAGCTGGAGCGCTGAAATCAAGGAGTAATTATGGCAATTAAAAATGTTGTTTTTGACCTGGGCGGTGTATTGATTGATTTTAACGAAGAAAGAATGCTTCGTGACAACATACCCGCCGAGCTTCACTCTGCCGTTTCGGCGTCAACCTTTCACAGCGAAGAGTGGAAAATGATGGATTCAGGCGCACTCGAGGTTGACCAAGCGGTTGACAGAATGCTCACTTCCCTCCCTGAAGAAATTCACGGCAGTGTGCGCAGTATGATTGTGGACAGAGAGGTGCAGATGCCGCCTATTGACGGTATGACCGAAATTATAGATACGCTTTATAAAAACGGTTATACACTTTATGTTCTTTCTAACTGTGCAAAATGGCTGCACGAATTTTTGAAAGAAAAAGTTCCGTCAGGAGAAAAGTTTTCAGGGCTTATTGTTTCTGCGGATTACGGCATAATCAAGCCTGATGAGAGAATATATAATATTTTATTCAGTACATATTCATTAAAAGCGGTGGAATGCTTTTTTATTGACGATTCCCCCGCAAATATTGAAACAGCACGCAAGCTCGGAATGGCCGCTCATTGCTTTAAAGACAGGGATTTCAACCGTCTCAGAGAAGATATGGCCAATTCGGGAATTACCTTATAGGAGATTTTAATGTCCTTTTTTTCTAAAGCCTTAAAAGGCACAAGCGAATATCAATCCCTTTTAAAGGGAATCACATCAAACAGACTGCCCTTGGGTGTGTTGGGTCTTACTCAGATTCACAAGGCTCATCTTGTAAGCTCAATGTGTGAGCAATTTGCACCAAGGGTAGCAATAGTAATAACCTCGGACGAGTCGCAGGCAAACCGCCTGTGCAAGGATTTAAACGCATTCGGTTGCAATGCGCTTTTATATCCCGCCGGGGATATTTCTCTGCGCTCAACTCAGATTAAATCCCGTGAATACGAGCATAAAAGGCTGTCGGTTTTGGGCAACCTTTTAGACGGGAATGCTGATGCCGTAGTTCTCAGCGTTGAGGCGGCGCTTCAGCTCACCATTCCGCCCGAGGAGCTTTATTCAAGGCGGATTCACCTTGCGGTTGGCGAAGATATAACCATCGAGGAGCTTTCACAAAAGCTTCGCCGCTCGGGATATTCTTTTTGTGAGAATGTTGAGGGAAGCGGTCAGTTTTCTGTCAGAGGCGGAATTGTGGACTTGTTTTCACCTGACAGCGAATTGCCTTTCAGAATTGATTTCTGGGGCGACACGGTAGATTCAATTTCACTTTTTGAAACTGATAGTCAGAGAAGAGTTAATCAGATTGACGAAATCACCATTACACCTGCCAACGAAATTTGCTGTGACACCGACGAGCTTATTGAAAAAATAGAAGCATTTTTGCAGACGGTTAAAGGCAAGGGCAGTGTTAAGGTTAAGGAATCATTACAAAAAGACATTGAGCAATTAAAAGCCGGCATTACCCTGCCCTCACTTGACAGATATCTGCCGCTGGTTTATGAGGATTGTTCAACGGTATTTGACTATATTGAAAGACCCCTGTTTTTCGTAAGCGAAAGCTTTTCGGTTAAAGACAGGGCTAATGCTGCGTTACAGCTTTTTAACGAGGAATACAAGGCATACCTTGAAGAAGGCACAGTATGCAAGGGGCTTGACAGGTATATTATCACTTGGAATGAAATGCTCACATTTTATGAGGATTTGGGAGTAATTTATCTTGATAACCTTGCGAGAGGCAGCTTTGACACACCCACAAAAGAGCTGATTACCTTCAACGCAAGGCAGATTTCACCCTGGAACGGAACATTTTCTGTTTTAAAGGACGACCTTCAGCCCATATACAACCGAAAGGGTCAGACCATTGTTATTATGTCGGGCACTCAGAAGGTTGCCTCCAACCTCAGCGACGATTTGATTGCCGAGGGATATGACAGCCTTTATTTTGAAAAGGTGCCTGAGGTTGTGCCTGAGGGCAAGATAATTGTTCTCCCCGGCGGATTTTCTTCAGGATTTGAATATCCGAATGCAAAGTTTACGGTATTTACCTACGGAAGCCGTGAAGCATTACCCGTTGCAAAAAGCAAAAAGAAGGTCAACAAGGCGGCAGTTTTCAACAGCCTTGAAGAGCTTCACAAGGGCGATTACATTGTTCATGTTAATCACGGTATAGGTATTTTTGACGGCATAACTCAGCTTGAGGCTGACGGTAATGTTAAAGACTATATTAAAATAAAATATGACAAGGGTGATGTGCTTTATGTGCCTGTAACTCAGCTTGACCAGGTATCGAAATACATCGGCCCCAACAGCGATTCTCATACACTTAAGCTCAACCGATTAGGCGGCAAGGAATGGAACAAGACCCGTTCAAGAGTAAGAGCCTCTGTTAAGGATATGGCAAAGGAGCTTATTGAGCTTTATTCAAAGAGAATCAATATGCCGGGTTATGCATTTTCACCCGACATAGATATGCAAAACGACTTTGAGAGAAGATTTGAATACGACGAAACCGACGACCAGCTTCGTTGCATTGATGAGATTAAAACAGATATGGAAAAATCTCACCCGATGGACAGACTTCTTTGCGGCGATGTTGGCTTTGGCAAAACTGAGGTTGCGCTCAGAGCCGCATTCAAGTGCGCCGCAGACGGCAAGCAATGCGCAATTCTTGTGCCTACAACCATTCTTGCTCTTCAGCATTATCAGACTATCCGCAAGCGATTTGAGGGCTTTCCCATTGAGGCGCAGATGCTCTCACGATTTGTCAGCGCAAAGGACCAGGAGCAGATTAAGGCTGACCTTAAAAAGGGATATATTGATATTCTTGTGGGCACTCACAGGCTCATTTCAAAGGACATTCAGTTCAGGGATTTAGGGCTTATAATTATCGACGAGGAGCAACGCTTCGGTGTTGCTCAGAAAGAAAAGCTTAAAGCCGCATATCCTAATGTGGATGTGCTCACACTTTCGGCTACACCTATCCCCCGTACACTTAATATGGCGATGTCTGGCATCAGGGATATGTCTATTCTTGAAGAAGCTCCGCAGGACAGACACCCTGTTCAGACTTATGTTATTGAGCATAATATGGAGGTTCTTGTTCAGGCAATGGCCAATGAGCTTCGCAGAGGCGGTCAGGTTTATTATCTTCACAACCGCACCGAAACAATAACAAAGGTTGCGGCAAAAATTAAAGAAATGATGCCTGATGCAAATGTTGCTTACGCTCACGGACAGATGACGGAAGAAAAGCTAAGCTCGATTTGGAAAAATCTCTTGGAGGGTGAAACAGATATTCTTGTTTGCACCACAATTATTGAAACAGGTGTAGATGTGCCCAATGTTAACACCCTCATAGTTGAAAATGCTGACAGAATGGGGCTTTCACAGCTTCATCAGTTAAGAGGACGAGTCGGCAGAAGTGCAAGACGAGCCAGCGCATATTTTACATTTACAAGAGGAAAAGAGCTTTCTGAAATTGCGGCAAAAAGGCTCACGGCAATCAGGGAATACACCGAATTCGGCTCAGGCTTTAAAATTGCCATGCGCGACCTTGAAATCAGAGGCGCAGGTAATATTCTCGGCACTCAACAGCACGGTCACATGGAAACTGTGGGTTATGACTTATATATGAAAATGCTCAATCAGGCAGTTGGTGAAGAAAAGGGCGAATTACAGCCCGCTCCGGAGAAAGAGTGTCTTATCGACCTTCCAATTGATGCATATATTCCCCCTGACTACATCAAGAGTGTTCCCAACAAAATTGCTATGTACCGAAGAATCGCCGACATCAGAACAAGAGATGATGCCGACGATGTTATGGATGAGCTTATTGACCGTTTCGGCGAGCCGCCTATGAGCGTTCAGGGGCTTATCACCGTTGCGCTTATGAGAAACACGGCACTTGCTCAGGGTATTTATGAAATAGGCAAATCAGGCAACAAAATTAACCTTTATATCGACAGCCTTGATATGAACAAAATCACCGCCCTTGCTTCTAAAATGCGCGGCAGGATAACTGTTGCGGCGGCTGGAAAGCCTCATATTGCAATTAAACTGAACCCGGGCGAAGAACAGCTTGTCATCCTCAAAAAAGCATTGGAAATTATGGAAAAGAGTACGAATTAAAGTTAAGGAGTGTTTAATATGACCCCTGCACTTAAGCAAAGAAATTCTGCAATGGAACTTTTGCGGATTCTTGCAATGTTTTTGATTATATTTTCCCACTACATTTCCCACGGAACAGGAGAAAATTTAGACGGTTCATTCAACAGCATAATTACTTTATTGTTTCAGACAGGAAACATCGGAACAGACATTTTTATTTTACTTTCAGGTTATTTCCTGATTAACTCAAAATTCAGCTTCAAAAAAGTTTTTACACTTATTTTTCAAGTTGTTTTCTACAGTATATGTTTTTATGCCGTTTGCCTTTTAACATCGGCTCACAGCTTTTCGTTTAGCGATACTATAACGGCATTCTTACCCACAAGCTTTTCTCTATATTGGTTTTTTACCACATATATTGTAATGTATCTTCTCTCACCTTTTGTGAATAAATTTTTGAACTCTGTTTCAAAAGAAACGCATCTTAAGGTTTTATTGGCTACAACATTTCTGTGGGTCATTCTGCCAACATTTACCACAAGAAGCTTTGCAGGCAGTGAGCTGACGCTGTTTTTAACTTTATATATAATCGGTGCTTATATAAGGAAATATCCGAATAACCTCCTTACCAAAAACAGAAACGATATAATTCTTATTGTTTTATGCACTTGCTTTATCGCTGTTTTTGCCTTAGGTGTTTTAAAAATTATGCCTTCTTTTGCAGAATATGCCACATATTTTTACAGCAGACAATCTTTATTTGTTGTTTTACTCTCAGCAGGCTTGCTGTCATTCTTTTCAAAAATCAAACCGTTCTGTTCAAAAGCACTCAACACGGTTTCAGGAACAATTTTTGGAATTTATCTTATTCACGATAACCGATTTTTCAGAGGTTTTATGTGGAACGAAATATTTGAAACCGATAAATTCGGCACAGGCAATTTTATATTAGTACACATGCTCTGTTGCGCTGTTACCGTGTTTGTTGCGTGCTTTGTAATTGAATTTATAAGAAATAAGATAATTGAAAAGCCAGTATTGATTTTATATGATAAGGTTTATGATAAGTTAAGCCCAAAGATTTCATCTGTATTGAAAAAGATTTCTGAATAGCAAAACAGCCGTCGGCAGATTAACTGCTGACGGCTGAATTTTTATTATATTAAAGAAGAGATTTGTAAAGAGCTGTGATTTCTTCAACACTTGTATCTCTTGGGTTACCCGGACGGCAAGCGTCATCAAAAGCAGACTGAGCAAGGAAAGGAATATCCTCTTCCTTAACGATATCCTTAAGGTCTGCAGGAATGCCAACATCCTCTGAAAGCTTTTTAACTGCGTCAATAGCAGCTTTTCTTGCTTCATCAAGGGTCATAGCGTCAACACCGTCAACACCCATAGCCTTTGCGATATCTCTGTACTTCTCGCCTGTTTCGGGAGCATTATATTCCATAACAGTGGGAAGAATAATTGCATTTGCAACACCGTGAGGTGTGTCATAAAGAGCACCGAGAGGATGAGCCATTGAGTGAACAATACCAAGACCTACATTTGAGAAGCCCATACCTGCAACATACTGACCGAGAGCCATACCCTCTCTGCCGTCTGCAGTGTTTTCAACAGCTCCGCGAAGGCTCTTTGCAATAATTTCGATAGCCTTGATGTGGAACATATCCGAAAGCTCCCAAGCACCCTTTGTGATGTAGCCTTCAATAGCGTGGGTAAGAGCGTCCATACCTGTTGCGGCTGTGAGACCCTTGGGCATTGAAGCCATCATTTCGGGGTCAACAACTGCTACTACAGGGATATCGTGAACATCAACACAAACCATTTTGCGGTTGTTTTTAGCGTCGGTGATAACATAGTTGATTGTAACCTCAGCGGCTGTACCTGCTGTGGTGGGAACTGCGATAATGGGAACGCACTTATTCTTTGTGGGTGCAACACCCTCAAGGCTTACAACATCAGCGAATTCGGGGTTAGTGATGATGATACCGATAGCTTTGGCTGTGTCCATTGAAGAACCGCCGCCGATAGCTACGATACAGTCAGCACCGCTTGCCTTGAATGCCTCAACACCTGACTGAACATTTTCAACAGTGGGGTTAGCCTTAATCTGTGAATAGATTTCATAAGGGATGCCGGCATTGTCAAGAATATCGGTAACCTTTTTAGTTACATTAAATTTAATAAGGTCGGGGTCGGAGCAAACAAAAGCCTTTTTAAAGCCTCTTGCCTGAATTTCATCAGCAACTGCTGAAATTGCTCCTGCGCCGTGATATGATGTTTCATTAAGAACAAATCTGTTTGCCATTGGGAATTCCTTCTTTCTTAATATATTAAAAGTGAAACACTTTTGAACAAAATTATTTTACTATGTTTTAAGAAACATTTCAATAGGTTTGTTAAAAAATTATCAAAAACTTCCGCCTCGTCCTCCGTGTGACCTGCCTGAGGAACCGACACGGACTCCGCCGCCTGAACCGCCTGAGCGGCCGTTTGAATTATTTTGCTGGCGAGGTGTTCTTGTAACATGGCGATAGAGAAATCTTTCGTCAGATTGAGTAAGGTTCATACTGCCGGGAACAACATAGTCTGCCGCCCCTGACTTTGCTCTGACGGACTTCAATTTACCCTTCATACTCATAACAATAATCAAGGCAATAACAAAGCCGATAACAAGGGCTATGATAATATTTTTGAAAATATTAAAGCTCTGCGGCTGACTGTAGCCGTTATCATAATAACCGTCATCATAAGGGTAATATTCATCTGCATAGAAATAATCCTGCTCGGTATCGTAGCCGTAGTTCTGGGCAAAATTCTCACCGTTTGCATCAAGCTCGAGAATCTCATCGCAGGTGCTGATAAATTCAGAAAAACAGGTTGCATAATCGCCCTGTGAAAGATACGGTATGATTTCCTGCTCAATATAATCAAGCTCACCGTCAGCAATCAGCTCAATTCCCTTGCCGCTTGTGGATATAAACCAGTTTCGCTCCCCCATATCCACAAGGAAGAGGACACCACTGTTTTCATCATCAACACCGTAGCCGTTATAATCATAAAAATCGTCGGCGTAATCCTGAGCTGACATTCCCTCGGTTGAATTAACCGTAACCACCACAACCTCAAAGCTGTAGTCATCGCGAATAACATCTGTGGTTGTTTCAAGCAGATATTCCTGCTGAGAGGTAAGAAGGTCGGCATTATCAACAATATTGGGGCTTTCAGCGCTTGCAGTAAAAGAAAGCAGGCTCAGGCAAATAATCAGGGAGAGTATCAACGAAACGCTTTTTTTCATAATTCAACCTCCCCTTTTATAAGTAGAAAAATGCTGCAAGCAAGCCGAAAACTGCCGCACTTATTCCAAATCCGAGACCTAAAAGCCATTTGGTAAACTTATTTTTATCCATAGGCAAATCGCCTACAAACTTACCTGTCTGACCGTTCATTGCAAAGGTAAACTTCTGATTTTCCCAAGTTGTGTTGAGAATCCACACAGGGTACAAAGCATACTTTGCGTTGCCGTTTTGTAGATTTAATCTGCTATGCTCTGCAGTAACGGAATTAAAGCCCGTCACGGTTGAAGCAAAAGCATCTTCAGTGCTTTTCTTAATTCGGTTGTTTGCATTTTCAATGCTCTCTTCGGCTGTAACATCATATTTATCTGCAAAAAAGCCTGAAAGATAAGCAGTCTGAAAATCTACCGCTTCGCTGAAATCAAAGGGCTCGATAGACTGCATTAAATCGTCTGCCATTTTACTGGAGCCGTCAACAGGAACCCTGTTAAAGCCGATGTTACCTGCTCTGTGAACGGAGTAAAACCTCGTTTCGTGATAATTAAATTTGGAGTCACTCCACATTCTTGTTTTGGTAGCCTTGTAGCGGATATCTGCATTAACATCTGCATCAAAAAGCCAGAAAGGTACATACACACCTTTGATTTCATCAATGTGATTCCGGTCTTTAAACACATCAGGCAAAAGGCGTTTACCCTGAAGATGCTTTAAAAGACCGTCCTTAGCAGCCTTTTTGTCAAGCTTAAAGGGAATAACATAATCTGGCTTAAGCGCGCCTGAAAGCTTACCCGTCATAATAACAGGATTACCGCAGAACGGGCAGGCTGTGGCGGCTGTGGTATCATCACCAACAATTTCACCACCGCAGGAATTACACACATAAACCGAAATATTATCGGCTTCACCCTCCTGCCATTCACCGCCGGGCTTTGTTTCCCAATTCATATTATCAGCCTCTTGCGGGGCGTTGAGAACATCGTCGTATTCCTTAAGCGCCTCAACATCAAAGGTAGTGTCGCAATAAGGGCATTTCATCTCCTGGAGCGAAGTATCAAATTCAATTTTACCTCCGCAACAGGGGCATTTATAATCAAGTAAGTTACTCATTAAATCACCTTTTAATAAAGATTATTTAACATCATTTGAGTCAAACGGGTCACCGCATTCAGGGCAGAACTTGGGCGGATTGTTGGGGTCTTCGGGCTTCCAGCCGCATTTATCACACTGATAAAGAGGTGCGCCCTCAGGCTTTTTAGCGCCGCAGTTTGAGCAGAACTTGCCTTTATTTACCGCACCGCAAGAGCAGGTCCAGCCATCTGCCTCGGGCTTCTTAGCTCCGCATTCTGTGCAGAAGTTGCCGTTAACGGTTGCCCCGCAAGCGCATTTCCAACCGTTGGCAGGTGCAGGCTGCTTTTGCATCTGCTCAACGCCTGTATTATACATCTGCTGAGCGTTGAAACCGCCGTTAGCACCCATTGCCATATTAAAGCCCATAAAGCCGTTCATAGCTCCGCCTTCGTTTGCGGCGGCGGCTTCCATAGCGTTTGCCTGAGCGTCGGTCATTCTGCCTGCCATCATAAATGGATTTGAGCCCATTGTTGCGGCATCTTCCATCTGATTGATTTTCTTCATATCCTCTTCTGTGAGAGTGATAGGATTGATAGCGATTGACTCAACAGAGATACCTCTGCGGTCGGTCCACTCCGCCTTAAGAGCTGTATTCATAGCGGCTTTAAGCTCGGTGGTATGAGCCGGAATCTGAGCAGGTCTGAGTTCAAGCTCGGTAAGGGCTGCAAATGCAGGCTGAAGAGCTGAGATGAACTCGGTTTTAAGCTGAGAGTCAATTTCTGCTCTTGTGTATTCATAATCTACATTGCCGGCAACCTGAGTGTAGAAAAGAAGAGGGTCTGTAATTTTGTATGAATAAACACCGTTGCATCTTACCTGAACGGTACGGCTCATACCGATTCTCTTATTTACAACCTCAAACATCAAGGGGTTGGCTGTACCGAATTTATTATCAAGAATTTCTTTAGTGTTGAAATAATAAACTCTCTGGTCTTTGCCTGTATCTCCGCCGTAGGTAAAGCGTTTGCCCACGGTTTTGAAGGTTTCTTTGATTGTATCGCCTAATTTGCCTGTAAAAATACTTGGCTCTGTTGAAGAGTCATAAGTAAATTCGCCGGGCTCTGCGCAAACCTCAACAACCTTGCCCTGCTCAACGATAATCATACACTGACCGTCTGCAACGGCAATGCCTGAGCCGTTTGAAATAATATTATCATTGCCTTTGGTGTTTGATGAACGGCCGCTTACACGCTTTTGACCTTTTACCATCAAAACATCATTTTCAAGTGAATCGCAATAAAAGAATTCCTTCCACTGGTCGGCAAGTGTTCCGCCCAATGCACCGATTCCTGCTTTAATAAGTCCCATATATAAAACTCCTTTCAGTTTTATCAGTTAAATTTTATCATAGACAAATGAGATTATCAATATTTTTCATTAAAAATTAACAAAAAGAGCTGTACCGAAGTACAGCTCATAAATTAAAACTCTGTAATTTCAATTTTTTCAATAATCACATCATCAAAAGGCTTGTCAAGCATATCAACTCTTGTGGTTGCAATTGTGTTAACAACATCCATTCCCTCATAAACCTGACCGAAAACGCTGTGCTTAAAGTCAAGCCATGGAGTTCCGCCAACTGCTTCATAATCGGCAACAGTCTGCTCAGGGAAGCCACCCTGCTCGCCTATCTGCTTCATCTGAGAAAGAAGTCGGCTGTCAACACTTGAAGCCTGAACAATGAAGAACTGACTGCCGTTAGTGTTGGGGCCTGCATTTGCCATTGAAAGAGCGCCGTTGAGGTTGTGAAGATTAATATCAAACTCATCAGCAAAGGGACTGCCCCAAATGCTCTCACCGCCGCGGCCTGTGCCTGTGGGGTCACCGCCCTGAATCATAAAATCATTGATAACGCGGTGGAAAATGATGCCCTCATAGTAGCCGTTTTTGGCGTGAGTGGTGAAGTTTTCAACAGTTTTGGGAGCCTCGTTAGGAAAAAGCTTGATTTTAATAACGCCTCTGTTGGTTGTCATAATTGCAACCATATCGCCCTTTGAGGGCATTGAAAGCTGTGAAGCCATAATAAATTACCTCCGGATGTTTAAAATTAACATTGAAATTATACCACTATAACAAGGTAATATCAAGAGTAAAATACAATTCGTAATGCGTAATTCGGAATTACCTTAGTGATTATTCGTTCAAGATATAAAACCAACTTCTGCACGCTTAAAGCTTCTTACGAATAAAGTATGAGATTATCATTACCGCTAAACAGCCTAATCCAATTAAGTAAAACTGATTATAAGTTAAACTAAAATTAAATGCTTCCATAAGATTATCAACAAATATCGGACCTATTAGTTCTTCCAAAACACCTATCACACCGAAAATTGCCACACCAATAAAAGATAATATGTTTATTAACAAAAGAAAACCCTTAGCAAAATCTTTCATTTGAAGGTGTACCCCCTGTCTATGTCTTTATACACTCATTATAAACACCGCATTTACAGTTGTCAATATTTTACAATGCTTTCAGAACAACTCGCAGGTTGTTACTACTAACTATTAAACCCAATGGGTTTAGTGATATTCTATTCGCCAATAACTTGCGAAGCAAATAACACTTGGCTGAAAGCCAAATATCACTGCGAAGCAATATCACTCGCCATATGGCGAATAAAACTGCCGAGTGTCCTTACGAACACTCGGCTAAGCACCCTGCGTTTGTTATTTTTCTGCTACGATTGTGAGGGTATTGTCGATATCCTCCCAGCCGTCTGCTGTTTTAATGCGGAAAGTTACTGTATTTTCACCAACATTATACATCTTTGCTCTGACATTGAAGACTGTAGATTCTTCGCCCACTTCGGGGTTATTAAAGGTTGCAGTTACTTTGCCGTTAACTACGGTCTGCACCTTTACAACATCCAGGCCTGTTTCAACTCTGATTGAGCAGAACTCATAAAGCTTATGAGATTCACATTCTTCGTGAGAGATTGAATATATATCCTTACGGTCTCTTGAAAGCTCAAAATCAAATGTAAGGCTGGATTCAAGCGGTTCCCACTCTGAGCCGTATTTTGCGTGAATGTAATATGTGTTTTCCTGTATGGTTGAATGAACAGTCCATACTTCGTAAGCAATTTCGCGAGACAAATCACCAACAACATTGCCGTCAGCGTCATAGCTTACAATATCAGCCATAGCTCTTGTATAAGTTGCAGTGAAAAATGTGTTTTCTTTTACAACAAACTGAATTTTATCAGCTCTGCCGTCAACCTTAAATGTAAAGTCAGTGCCAACATAAGCAGTTTTCGGATAGTCAACAGAAAGCACCTTAGAGGCTGCTTTTGCCTTGTAATCAAATGTATTTGATTCTTTGACTGTTCCGTTTGCAAATGTAGCTACACAATAATATATGCCGTCCTCAGTTGCAGTAAGCTCGGCTGCTGACTGACCTTCCACAAAAGATACTTCAGATTCAGATTTATAAACTCTGATATTTACGGGCTCATCGGCTACTGCATAGACTACATAAACACCTGACTCAGGTACTGTAACTTCAGCTTTACCGTCAGCATCAGGCGCAGCACTATACGAAGCACTGTCATAAAGCCAATCACTTACACCTACTTCAAAAGCAGTGCCGTCAACCTCAAAAAAGAGTTTATCATGCGCGTTGAGTGTTACAAAGAAATAACAATAATTATAGTATTCCGGGCAACCGCTCCAACCTGATTCAGGGTCGTAAGCACCGTATATGCCTGACTCGGTGCTGTCGTAAGTATAAGGGTCAGCATTTTCATCGGTAAATTCAACAGGAGCTGTGTCTGAATAACCGATTTTGCACCATTCGTAGGTTGCACCCTCGCTGTTAGAGAGCTCAACATAAGGCTCATCGGTTGTTGGCTGATGAGTAATGCAGTCAGTCATTGCAAGAGTGGCACTGAATGTAGCATCATTGTCATAACTGCTGAAAAAGAAGTAGTATGTTTCACCTGCAACTGCCTCAAAGGTGCCGTCAAAGAGCAAGCTTGAGTCAGTATCATCAAGGTATGCTATCTGAGTGAGATTTGAATCATAAACAGTTACTACGGAATCATCAGCATTGCTCAATGCTGCAGAATATAAGCGATATTCACCGGAAATGGTGGGAACAAATTGATAGTAAATTCCGATATGAGCTTCTTCAAGGTAATATGTAATTGTGTCTCCTACCTTCATTTCAGGGTACGGAACCTCACAACCGCACAAATCACAAATGCCGTCTAAATCATTGTGGATATGAGAACAAATTTCACCACAAGTCCCGCAAACACCGTTAACCATATCGTGACCTGTGGCAGGAATAACTACACCTGAAACAAATTCTTCACATTCTTCACAGAAATAACCGCCGCTTTCACTGCCGTCTTTCAAACAAGTGGGCTCACTGCCCTCGGATTTAAAATCATCCTCAGAAATATAATGCACGGTTGCATTTGTTAAAAGATCATTATCAGCTGAGCTGATATCTGTGGCTTCGAACTGTTCCTGAGTGCCGAGGTAATGAACATGAGTAAGCTTAGTGTTATAAAAAGCATAATTACCGACCGACTTAACATTTGAGCCAAAGACTACGTTTTCAAGCCCTGAGTTCATAAAGCAGCCTGAACCGATTGAAGTTACAGATTCAGGAATCAGGATTCTCTTGAGTTCATCACAGGCAAAAAAGCAGTTTGAAGGAAGCTCGGTTATTCCGTTTCCGAAAGAAAAATATTCAATGCACGCGCCATAGAAAACACCTTCATTTAAAAGTTTAACTGTATCAGGAACGATAAGATTTTTAATAACCGTGTTACCTTTAAACGCCTCCTCACATATTTCGGTAACTGAAGCAGGGATTGTAAATGTATCGCCCGCTTTTGCAGAGGGATAGTAGATGAGCTTTGTTTTGTCAATATTATAGAGAATTCCTAATTCCGAAGTAAAATACTCATTATCAGGGGAAACAGTTATTACCTCAAGGCTCTCACAAACAAAAACATCACTATCTTCGATTGACTCAACAGTTGAAGGAATTGAGATTGTTTTGATGCTGTTGAGTTGATAGAAAGCAGTGTCAATAATATCGGTTACACCTTCAGCAATAACAACGGAGTAAACTTCGTCATTATAATCGAACCAGGGCAAGTCATACCAATATTCGCCGGCTCCCATAGAGCCTGAACCGCTGATGGTGAGAACACCGTCAGAGTCGATAGACCAGCTTACGGTATCGGTAAGCTGACCGGAATGAACAACATCAGCCGCAAAAACGAACGGCGTTGATGACAAAATCATCACAACCGCCAGAGCAACGGCTAATAATCTTTTTTTCATTATAAAACCTCCTTTAAAACATCTGCAAATTTCACAGATATTCCTTGACAAAATTCTATCAAACACAAACCGACAAAGTCAATAGGTTTATTGATTTTTCTTGTAAAAATTCAATACTGATTTTTATATATTTTAACGAACAACAAAATAGGCAGGATATAGGCGTTGTACCCGTAAGGATACAACGCCAGTTTTATTCGCCATACGGCGAGTTGTATTGCTTCGCAGTTTTATTGTGCTTTGCACAGTGTTATTTGCTTCGCAAGTTTTGTGGCGAACAAAATAACACTATTGTCACAAGACAATAATATCACTCTGCCGTAAGGCAGAATATCACTTAACTGTCCGAAGAATAAATGCGCACTTACTCACCACTATAGGTGTAAGTGTAAAAAACGAGAGGTAACACAGTTTTATCTGTATTACCTCTTTTTTGGTCTCGTATCATAACAAGTAGGGAAAATGAATATCATAATTTTTTCACTTTAGGATAACCCGAAAACCTCAACCATACTCATAACTAACTGCAGCCTGGGCTACAATTAGGTGTGCAATAATAAAATCTTAAAACTATCCTTAAAAGCACGACTCATACCCTGCCCTATTTTTTCAGGTAGTTTCTCACGATTTTGCGTTCATCGTAGGGATGCTTATTTTCACCGATAATCTGATACGTTTCGTGCCCTTTGCCGCAAAGAACGATTGTGTCATTTTCCTTTGCATTTTTCAAAGCAAATTCTATTGCATAGGTTCTGTCAGGTATAACGGCACAAGGCGTAGAGATATTTTTAATTCCCGGAAGTATGTCCTCGATAATTTCATTGGGATTTTCGGTTCTGGGATTATCGGTGGTAATAATCACATAATCAGCATTTTCTGCCGCCGCCTTTGCCATCAGGGGGCGTTTTGATTTATCGCGGTTTCCTCCGCAACCAAAGAGCGCAACTACCCTGCCCTTTGAAACAGCTTTAACTGTGGAAAGAATGTTTTCCATAGCATCGGGAGTATGTGCATAGTCGATTATTACAGTATAGGGTGTATCGGTTTCAAGCACCTCTGCCCTGCCCGGAACTCCGCTCATCTTGCTCAAGGCTTTTGCACAATCTTCCAACGAAATTCCCATTGCATTGCAACAAGCCACGGCACCAATGGAGTTATACACCGTAAATTCACCCGGAATCGGAATTTTAAAGCTTACATTGCCAAGAGTATATTCACAGCCGTCTTTTTCAAGCTTTACATCGTGAGCATAGAAATCTGCATTTTCTGTTTTGGCAGAAAAGAACTGCGCTCTGCCCTTAACAAACCCAAAAATAAGCTGACCGTTTTTATCATCTGCATTTATAAGCGACAATTTACTCTGAGCAAACAGCTTACCCTTTGAAGTACAGTAGTTTTCCATAGTTTTATGATAATCAAGGTGGTCGGTGGTTAGATTGGTAAAAACAGCGCAGTCAAATTCAATTCCGTGGCAACGCTCCTGAGCCAGAGCCTGAGAAGAAACCTCCATAACACAGTATTCACACCCCTGAGATTGCATTGAATAAAACATTCGGTGAAGCTGTTGAGGCTCGGGAGTAGTGAGAACGGAGTCAGAAATTTTTTCTTTGCCGCTTGAATAAGCAACTGTTCCGATAAGCCCTGCCTTTTTACCAGAATATTCAAGTATCTGCTTAATCATATATGTGGTTGAGGTTTTGCCGTTAGTACCTGTTACGCCGATAATCTTCATTTTTTTATGAGAGTTGTGATAAAATTCGGCACACATAAGAGCAAGAGCCTTTTTAGTATCTTCAACAATAATCTGCTCAGGTATTTCCAAATCACTCTGAACAATAACCGCAACTGCTCCGTCATTTAACACATCGCGGGCAAGAGTGTGAGAATCAAAATTTTCACCCTTAATGCAGACAAACACACACCCCTTGGTTACCTGACGGGAATCAGAAACGATTGAAGTTACATTTACATTTTCTTTAATTTCACTGTGAGGGACATTTTTTAAAAGATGCGATAAAAGCATATCATCACCTCTTAAAGAATTATGCAGATAAGACCGCTGCAGCCCTCGTTAATCACCTTTTCAAGTGTTTCCTGAAGCTTCATTCTGGCGTTGCCGGGCATACGGTAAAGCTTGTTGTGAAGACCTTCATTCACAAGCTCATGGAGGCTTTTACCGAAAATATTTGACTCCCAGATTTTTGACGGATTTTCTTCAAATTCTTTAAGAAGATACATAACAAGCTCTTCTGACTGTGACTCCGAGCCCACAATAGGCGCAACCTCGGTGTTGATATTGGCTTTCATCATGTGAATTGACGGTGCTGAAGCCTTAAGGCGCACACCGTAGCGGCCGCCCTGACGCATAATTTCAGGCTCTTCAAGGCTCAGCTCATCAATGGTTGGCATAACAATGCCGTAGCCCGTTGCTTCAACCTCATCAATGGCATCCTTTAAGCGGAGATATTGCTTTTTCATCTGTGCCATTTCACCGATTGAGTTCATAAGCTGTTCTTCGTTTTCAATATCAAGCCCTGTTTTTTCAGAAAGAATTTTATAAAATACGCTGTTGCAGATTTCAGCAGTTATTCTTGCACTGCCGCCTGCAAGGTCAATTTCCTGAATGTGAGATGAAGAAATGTTATCACAG
This sequence comes from Clostridia bacterium, assembly GCA_017465465.1. GTDB lineage: Bacteria > Bacillota > Clostridia > Oscillospirales > Acutalibacteraceae > CAG-488. The sequence goes on from JAFTWE010000043.1 coordinate 65,011, forward strand.
TCACATATTTTATTTGAAAAATCGGTTACATCTCTTACTTTTTTAAGAGAAGAAGAAAGCTCCTTGATTTTGTCGCTGACACTCTTTTTGAGCCAATGGTCGCCGTCAAGGCTCATCACCCAAGAGGGCAAATCAACCTGCACCTGCTTTACGGGGAATTCAAAGAGAATTTCTGAAATAATATCTCTGATACTGTCCTGATTAAGCTCCATACAATTAACAGCCTTAACAAGCACACCGTATTTTTGAGAAAGTGAGCCGGCAAGTGCAACAGTTTCGGGAGCCGACGGATTAACACAGTTAAGAAGCACCAAAAACGGCTTTTCAATTTCCTTAAGCTCAGAAATCACTCTTGCCTCTGCTTCTTCATATTCAGCTCTGGGAATATCGCTGATTGAGCCGTCGGTGGTAACCACAAGGCCGATTGTGGAATGCTCGCTGATTACCTTCTGAGTGCCGATTTCCGCCGCCATATTAAAGGGAATTTCACGGTCAAACCACGGAGTTTTGACCATTCGGGGCTGTTCGCCCTCAATGTAGCCCAAGGAGCTTGGAACTATGTAGCCAACGCAGTCAATCATACGCACTTTGAAGCAGGCATTGTCGGGAAGATTGATTTCCACCGCCTCCTCAGGGATAAACTTCGGCTCGGTGGTCATAATTGTGCGCCCCGAAGCAGATTGTGGCAGCTCGTCGGTTGCCCTGTCCTTTTTTGAAGCGTCGGTTATGTTAGGGATAACGAGAGTATCCATAAACTGTTTGATAAAGGTTGATTTGCCTGTTCTTACAGGGCCTACAACACCGATATAAATGTCGCCTCCCGTGCGGGTTGCGATATCATTGTAAATGCTTGTGGATGCCATAAACATTCCTCCATGTTCACTCATTACTTTGTATAATGTTATGCGCAGGTGGACTTGTTTATGACAGGGAATTCAACGGAAAATGCGTAAATTGACACTGCAAGCTGACGCCCCTACTTTACAGTCCCTCAGTCACTTCGTTACAGCTCCCTTTGCACATTGGCCGATAAAAAAAGGTGTGCCGAAGCACACCTTTAATGAATATTTGGTATATTTTAATACATTCCGCCGCCCTGGCCTGCCATTGCTGCGGCTGCAGCTGCATCTGCCTGTGGGTCGGGCTTATCTGTTACAAGGCTCTCAGTTGTAAGCACCATTGCGGCAACAGATGAAGCATTCTGAAGAGCAGAACGGGTTACCTTTGTGGGGTCGAGGATACCTGCCTCAAACATATCTACATAGCCTTCGTTGCCGAAGTCGTAGCCGTAGCCTGCTTTGTCAGCTTCTACGATGTTGTTAACGATAACTGAGCCTTCAAGGCCTGCGTTAGCGGCAATCTGGCGAACAGGCTCTTCAAGAGCCTTGAGCACAATTTTAACACCTGTTCTGAAATCAGCATCGTCAGTATCAAGAAGAGCTTTAACTGCAGGAATTGCGTTGATAAGAGCAACACCGCCGCCTGCTACAACACCCTCTTCAACAGCTGCCTTTGTAGCTGCAAGAGCGTCTTCAATGCGGAGCTTTTTCTCCTTCATTTCTGTTTCTGTTGCGGCACCTACGCGAATAACTGCAACACCGCCTGCAAGCTTTGCAAGTCTTTCCTGAAGCTTTTCGCGGTCAAAATCAGATGTTGATGTTTCGATAAGTGAGCGAATCTGAGCAACACGGGCTTTGATTGCTTCTTTATCGCCTGCACCGTCAACAATGATGGTGTTTTCTTTAGAAATTTTAATCTGACGGGCGCGGCCGAGCTGAGGAATCTGAGTGTCCTTAAGCTCAAGACCGAGGTCTGATGTGATAACCTCACCGCCTGTGAGAATTGCGATATCCTGAAGCATTTCCTTACGTCTGTCACCAAAGCCGGGAGCCTTCACGCATACGCAGGTGAATGTGCCTCTGAGCTTATTAACAAGGATTGTTGAAAGAGCTTCACCCTCAACATCTTCAGCAACAATAACAAGCTTTTTGCCTGCCTGAAGAATCTGCTCAAGAAGAGGAAGAATTTCCTGAATATTAGAAATCTTCTTATCTGTAATGAGAACATAAGCGTCATCAATAACAGCTTCCATCTTATCGGTATCAGTTACCATATAAGGTGAAATATATCCGCGGTCAAACTGCATACCTTCAACAATGTCACTGTCGGTAACAGCTGTTTTGCTTTCTTCAACTGTGATTACACCGTCTGCTGTAACCTTTTCCATAGCTTCGGCAATGATGTCGCCGATTGCTTTATCTGCAGATGAAATTGTTGCAACTCTTGCAATATCCATTGAGCTTGTAACAGGCTTTGAGTTAGCCTTAACTGATTCAACAGCTGTTGCAACTGCGGCGGCAATACCTCTTTTAACTTCCATTGGGTTTGCGCCTGCGGCAACATTTTTCATACCCTCACGAACGAGAGCCTGAGCAAGAAGAGTAGCGGTTGTTGTACCGTCACCTGCAACATCGTTTGTTTTTGTTGCAACTTCTTTAACAAGCTGAGCGCCCATATTTTCAAACGGGTCTTCAAGCTCAACATCTTTTGCGATTGTAACACCGTCATTTGTGATGAGAGGTGCGCCGTATTTCTTATCAAGAACTACATTTCTGCCCTTAGGGCCGAGTGTGATTTTAACTGTGTTTGCAAGCTTATCAATACCTGCCTGAAGAGCCTTTCTGGCGTCTTCACCGTAAATAATCTGTTTAGCCATAATAATCTCCTTAATGATTTAGTGTGTAATTATTCTACTACTGCAAGAATGTCGTTCTGACGAACGATGATATACTCTTCGTTATCAAGCTTAACCTCTGTGCCTGAGTATTTGCTTGTGATTACCTTGTCGCCAACCTTTACAAACATCTCAACTTCTTTGCCGTCAACCATACCGCCGGGGCCTACTGCGAGAACCTCTGCAATCTGTGGCTTTTCCTGAGCAGAAGCTGCAAGAATGATTCCGCTGGAAGTTGTTTCTTCAACCTCTGTGAGCTTAACTACAACTCTGTCAGCAAGTGGTCTGAGTTTCATATATATTTTCCTCCTTAGAAAGATTTTCAGTTTTTAGCACTCTTTGGTTGTGAGTGCTAAATCTATTGTAGCCACTTTTTGGAAAAAGTCAATACTTATATTAAAAATTCACAAATTTATAACAATTTATTCAGTTATTTACCTTTTTAAGAAAATATGATATTATGATAACAAGTGAGGTGTTTTAATGGATATCGGAATTTCATCATCGTGCTTTTACCCGGGCAACACAGAAGAAGCTTTTGAATCTGCCTGCAGGCTTGGCGCTAAAACTGCCGAGATATTTTTTAATTGCAGTGAAGAGATGCAGATGCCCATAATCGGAGAAATCAACGAAATTAAAAATCACTACGGTGTGCCTGTGAGAACAATTCACCCTTACACCTCATTTGCAGAGCCGTTTATGCTCTTTGGCGGATATGAAAGAAGAACAAACGAGGGCATTGATTTTTATAAGCGATATTTTGAGGCGGCGGCATATCTTGGGGCTGAATATGTTGTTATTCACGGCGGAAAGCCGATTTTCAAGAAGGATGAGCTTGATTATTTTGAAGTATTTGCAAGGCTTTGCGAAGAGGGCAAAAAGTTCGGTGTGCTCCCCGCTCACGAAAATGTGTATATGAGAGCCGGCAGTGATGCAGGTTTTTTAAAAAGATTAAAACGGTATCTCTGTGATGATTTTAAGCTGGTGCTTGACATCAAGCAATCAAGAAGATGCGGTGTTGATGAGTATGAGCTGATTCGTCTTTTCGGAAAAGACATAGTTCGGCTTCATATAAGTGATTATGATAAAAGCCGTGATTGTATTCCTCCGGGAGAGGGAAAATACGACTTTAAAAAGCTGTTCAGCTCACTTAAAGAAAACGGATATGACCGCAGTGCGCTTATTGAGCTTTATTCCTGGAGCTGGGAAAGTACCGCGCAAATTGAGAAATCCGTTGAATATTTGGAAAAAATCGGGTAAAAATGTTGAAATCAGGTATAAAGATGTGGTATTATTTATATAGTGTGTATAAATTTACACCTATACTTGTAAGGATGTGATTTCATGAAATGTCCGTTTTGCGGAATTGAAGAAAGCAAGGTTATCGACTCACGCCCCACTGACGAGGGCGAAAGAATCCGTCGCCGCAGAGAATGCACAAGCTGCGGTAAACGCTTTACCACTTATGAAATAATTGAAAATGTTCCGATTATTGTGGTTAAAAAGGATAAGTCCCGCGAAACCTTTGACCGCAACAAGCTGTTTAACGGTATTCTCAGAGCTTGCGAAAAGAGACCTGTTTCTATTGAAACCGTTGACAAAATGGTTGACAGCATCGAGGCCGCTTTGCAGAATTCACTTGACCGTGAGGTTACATCTGTTCACATTGGTGAAATGGTTATGGATAAGCTCAAGGGTGTTGACGAGGTTGCTTATGTTCGCTTTGCATCTGTTTACCGTCAGTTTAAGGATATTAACACCTTTATGGATGAGCTTGCAAAGCTTCTTAGTGAAAAATAAGGAGATTATTTATGGTTAAAATCACACTTGCCATTCTTGCGGGAGTTGCAGTTTTAGCCCTGATTATTTACACAATCGCCTGCTTTTATTGCCTTAAATTGGCTGTTGGCAAAAAGAAAAAGCACAAGCCCCCTGAAAACGAGTGGCAACAGTATAAAGCAGACCAGCGAATTAAAAACACTGAATATCTGATGAGCAAAAATCCTGAGGATTTGACCCTCAAAAGCTGTAAAGGTCAAACTATGAAAGCCTGGTTTGTTCCTAAGGAAGGCTCAAAGAGATTTGTTATCTGTGTTCACGGCTACGGAAGCACAGGCCCTAACGAATTCAGCCATATCTTCCCCTTTTACAGTGACGAAATGGGCTATAACTACCTTATCCCTGACCTTACGGCTCACGGTCGAAGCAAGGGCTACTTCATCGGCTTCGGCTCATTCGATTCAAAAAACACTATGCTTTGGGTAAACTACCTTATTGAACGCTTCGGTGAGGATATTGAAATTATTCTCCACGGCATTTCAATGGGTGCGGCAACTGTTATGAATGTGAATGAAATGAATCCCCCTGACCAGGTTAAGCTCATTATTGAGGATTGCGGATTCACCTGCGCTTATGACCAGGTTTATGACACCGCAAAGCACACCTTGGGCTTTGAATGTAAGCATCTGCTTGCATCAACCAATGTTTTGTGCAAGATTTTTGCAGGCTACAGGCTTCAGGAATCTGACCCGTTGGGAAATATGGTTAATGCCAAAAATCCTGTTTTATTTATTCACGGTGAGCAAGACAGATTTGTTCCCTTTGAATTCGGCAAGCAGCTTTATGATGCCTGCCCCACACCTAAGGATTATTATTGGGTACCTGATGCAAAGCATGCAGACAGCTACTACAAGGCAAAAGAGCAGTATGAAGAAAAGGTTAAGAGCTTTATTGCAAAGCACCTTGATAAAAAGACAGCTGCTGTAAAATAGATTTACATAGGGCGCGTTATGCAAGTAACACGCCCTGATTTTCGGAGGAATATATGACACAATACAAAGATTTATCTAAAGAACAGCTTTTAAAAATTAAAGATGAGCTGGTTGCCGCTTATGAGAGCTACAAGGCACAGGGTCTCAGCCTTGATATGTCAAGAGGCAAGCCCGGTAAGGACCAGCTTGATTTATCAAATGAGATAAACAATGTTTTAGTTGCTGACAGCGATTATAAATGTGAAAACGGTATGGATGTTCGCAACTACGGTATCCTCGACGGTATTCCCGAAGCAAAGCGTCTTTTTGCTGAGCTTCTCGAGGTTGAAGATAAAAATGTTATCGTTTTCGGCTCATCAAGCCTTAATATAATGTATGACTACATTGCTCAATGTATGATTTTCGGTGCAGGCGGCAAGCCCTGGGCTTCACAGGAAATTAAATTCCTCTGCCCTGCCCCCGGCTATGACAGGCATTTTGGTATCCTTGAGCATTTCGGTATTAAAATGATTACCGTTCCTATGAAGGACGACGGCCCTGATATGGATATGATTGATGAGCTTATCAAGGACGAAAATGTTAAGGGTATTTTCTGTGTGCCTAAGTACACAAACCCTGAGGGTCTTACTTTTTCTGACGAGGTTGTCCGCCGTTTTGCAGCTATGAAGCCTGCGGCTAAGGATTTCAGAGTAATATGGGACAACGCTTACATCATTCACGACATTAACGACACCCCTGACGAGCTTCTCAATATTTTTGAAGCCGCCAAGGAATACGGCAGTGAGGATATGTTTATTGAAGTTACTTCAACTTCAAAAATTTCTTTCCCCGGTGCAGGTATTTCTGCCCTTGCCGCGTCAGATAATAACATTGCAAGCATTAAAAAGCGTATGACAATTCAGATTATCGGTCACGATAAAATCAATCAGCTTCGCCATGCAAGATATTTCAAAAATGTTGACGGTATCCGTGAACACATGAAAAAGCACGCTGAAATTGTACGCCCCAAATTTGAGGCTGTTCTTAACGCTTTCAGCAATGAGCTTGACGGACTCGGGATTGCAAACTGGAAAAATCCAAACGGCGGATATTTCATAAGCCTTTATGTTATGCCCGGCACCGCAAAAGAAGTTGGCAGACTTTGCAAAGAGGCAGGCGTTGTGCTCACTTCTGTTGGCGCAACATATCCATACGGCATTGACCCTGACAACAGCAATATCCGCATAGCTCCCACCTTCCCTGATGTTGAAGAGCTTAACAAAGCGGTTGAAATTCTTTGCGTTTGCATTAAGCTTGCGGCAGTAAACTACCTTTTAGGTGAATAATTTTTAGGAGAATTGATTTGTCACTTTACGAAGTAAGACAATTTAATAATTTCCCTGAGCTGATAAATTCAAGCGTAGGTTGCTTTGGTAACAGCGTTGCCTTTTCTCAAAAAAAGGGCGACGCTGTCGTAACATACACATATGAGCAATTTAAATCGGCTGTGATATCTTTTGGCTCTGCGCTTCATAAAGCAGGCTTTGCCGAGAGCAGAATTGCCATTTGCGCCGGCAACAGTATCGGCTGGTGCATATCATATATGGCAGGCGCGGTTTACTGCAAAACAGTTGTTCCCATTGACAAGGAGCTGACAGGTGAAAATATAATTTCAACCGTCAAAAAAGCAGATGCAAAGGTACTTATCACAGACGCAAAAACTTTTGACAAGCTTCCCGAATATGAAGGGCTTACCGTTATTGGAATTGATTTTGAAAATGAAACGGTGAAGCCCCTTAGCAGTTTTCTTGATGGAATTGAACTTTTGCCTATGCCTGTAAAAGAAGCAGGCGCACCGTCTGTTATGCTTTTTACTTCAGGCACAACGGGCAAATCAAAGGCGGTTGTATTGAGCCAGGAAAATATCTGTTTTGATATTTCGGCTGTTATGAAGATTGTTAAAATCAATCACGGTGAGAGAATTTTATCCCTCCTCCCCTTGCACCACACTTATGAATGCTCAATTTCTTTCCTTTGCTGTTTTTATGCAGGGGTCAACATCTGCTTTGGCGGCGGAATAAGAGATATTTATAAGGATTTCAAGCTTTTTTCTCCTCACGCATTGGTGCTCGTTCCCTTGATTTTGAAAGGACTTGCGGCAAAGTTCAAAAAACTTCCTCCTCTTCCTGACAGACTTTTAAGAAAGCGTGTGCTTGACTTTTTCGGCGGTAATCTCCGCCTTGTGGTCTGCGGCGCCGCACCCATTGAAGGTGATGTTTTAAAAGAGGTTTCAAGGTTTATACCAACCATTATTCAGGGCTACGGACTTACGGAGTGCTCCCCCATTGCGCTATGCAACCCTGATTTTGATTTTGCAATGGATTCTGTGGGCAAGCCATTACCGCAAACTCAGGCAAAAATCATTAACCCCGACGAAAACGGCACAGGCGAAATCTGCGTTAAGGGTGAAATGGTTATGGTGGGCTATTTTGACGGCGAAGAAATTCACGATATGCGCGACGATGACGGCTGGTTTCATACAGGCGACCTGGGATTTTGCGATAAAAAAGGCAACTACCATATTACAGGCAGGCTCAAAAATGTAATTGTTACACCAAACGGAAAAAACATTTACCCTGAAGAACTTGAATTACAGCTTGGTGAGTTTAAAGAAATTACCGAATGTATGGTGTTTGAGGGCGTTGACCAGCGCGGCTCTGCGGCTGTGTGGGCAAAGATTGTAACAAAGGCAGATGCCGACAAGGTGCAGAAAATCATCAAAAAGGTCAACAGCAAAAATGCGCCATACAAGGCAATCAAGGGCTTTGAAATATGCGACGAGCTGCCCAAAAATACTTCTCTTAAAATCATCCGTAATAAATAATATTACCTCCTCATATTTTAAAATGAGGAGGTTGTTTTATGCAAAAAAATAAAAAGAAAAAACGAAATACACAAAAAAGCGGAAGCAGTAATCTTATTAAAACCGTTCTTTTAGGCTCGGCGGCAGGAACAGTGAGCTTTTTTGCTTTAAGCGCCATATTGGCTTTGTTGGCATATAAACAGGATTTTGATGAAAGCTATTATACTGCGCTTATTCTTTTTGCAAGCGGTGTCAGCGGATTTGTAAGCGGATTTTTGGCAGTTGCGCCCATAAAACGAAACGGACTTGTGCTGGGGCTTGCAAGCGTTTTGCCTGTTTTTCTTATAATAATTGCTGTGTCATCAGTTGTCAGCCGGGCAGGTGTCGGGCTTTATGGCTGGCTGAGCCTTGCAGTTATGCTTCTTTTCGGAGCTTTGGGAGGAATTGTGGCGGCAAACAAACGAAAAAGAGTAAAACTCAAATAAATATTGAATAAGTTCAATAAAAGTGTTACAATGATAAAAGCAGTTAAAAAGAGGTTTTAAAATGAAAAAAGCAGATTTAATTAAAAGAGCCAATTCAATAGTTCCCTCAAAGCAACAGCTCCGATTTGCAGATATGGAGTTCATCGGTCTAATTCATTACGGAATGAATACATACACAAACTCTGAAGAAGGAACAGGCAGAGAGCCTGAGAAGTATTTTAATCCGCCTGAGCTTGATGTTAAGCAGTGGGTGCGCACCTGCAAAAATGCAGGAATGAGAGGCCTTATTCTCACAGTTAAGCACTCAGACGGATTTTGCATCTGGCCGTCGGCTTATACAGAGCATACCGTTAAAAACAGCCCTTGGCTTGACGGCGAAGGCGACCTTGTGAAAATGGTGAGTGATGAATGCCGTGAGCAGGGCTTAAAATTCGGCATTTACATCAACCCTCAGGATAAGCACGAGAAAACATTCGGCACAGAGGAATATAACACATTTTTCAAAAACATTCTCACAGAGCTTATGACAAATTACGGTGAGATTTTCTGCGTGTGGTTCCCCCGTGACACCAGCTCAGATTTTCATTACAACTGGGCTATGTATTATGAAACAATCAGAAAGCTTCAGCCGGAGGCTGTTATCTGCTCCTGCGGACCTGACTTCCGTTGGGTAGGCAATAAGGGCAATGTTATGAGAAGTCAGGAATGGAGCGTTGTGCCGTATGATTTACTTAACAACGCACCGTTGCAAAAGCTGGTTGAGCCTGACCTCGGCAGCCTTAAAAGGCTGAAAAAAGCAAAAGAGCTTGTATGGCTCCCCCCTGTTACCCTCACTTCTATCAGACCGAGATGGTTTTATCACAAAGAGGATGAAACCGATTTGAAGATGCTTTCAAACATTCTTGATATATATTTCCGTTCGGTGGGTAATAACGGCACAATGATATTGAGCATTCCCCCGTCACACCTCGGCGTTATTGACAAAAAGGATGTTGAGTCGTTGCGTACACTCGGCGCTCAGCTTAACATTGAATTCAAGACAAACCACGCTGAAGAGGGTGAATTTTCGGCTACAAGCGAGCGTGACGAGCTTCACACCGCCAATATGGTAAAAAAAGAAAACGGATATTGGCACAGCGGAGAAGTGAGCAAAAAGGTAAGTATTGAAGTTGACATGGGCGAGGTTAAATTTATCAACAAGGTTGTTCTTGGTGAAAACACCGCCACAGGTCAGCAGGTTGAGAAATTTAATATTTACTACTATTTTAATAAAAAGTGGAAAAAGATTTATTCGGGCAACACAATCGGCAGAAAGAAAATCTGCAATCTGCCTGAAATGAATGCAAGAAGAATTAAGCTGGAAATTGTAAAAACAAGAGAGTTTGCCACAATCAAGACATTTGAAGTGTATTAAAAAACAAGCAGGATTGAGTAATGAACAAGTCCAGTAAAAACGGACAATAGAAAAAAGAAGCCCCTTATGGTAGAATTTAAGAAAACTACCATAAGGGGAATTTTTATGCCAAGAAGTTATGGACACATACAAGAATATGAAAGAGAAATTGTGGAATTAA
>JAFTWE010000014.1 GCA_017465465.1 Clostridia bacterium
CATATTTTATCTGCTGCCCTTTTGTTTCTTTTAGCATTTTATCACCCTTTTTCTGCTTCTATTATACCATTTTTCTTACCTTTTGTACAGAAAAAAACAAAGTTCATTCCAAAAGGAATGAGCTTTGTCAGCAGTCTGAGCTGTATTTTTTGTCAAAATACAGCTTTTATCTTTATTCTTCTGTCTGAGATGTGGGTTGAGTTGTGGTTTTAACCGCAATTCCGTTAGAAATCTGCTCATCAACGAGCAAGATTCCCCACACTCCTCCGTCATTTGAAGCAAATGCTCTTCCGTCGTGAACGGTGGTAAGTGCATTGTATTGGCAAGGAACAACCTGCGTTCCGTCAGCTTTGTAAATGCCGTACTTTCCGCCCTCCAGAACTGTTACATAGCCTTCACTGCATTCATAAGGGGTGGTAGAATTGCCCAAAGCGCTGTAGCCGTTGACAGCTTCATATTCAAAAGGAACAACTTCCTCTCCCTTTGAATTTATGTAGCCCCATTTGCCGCCCTTTGACATAGCAACAAGTCCGCCTGTAAACACACCTGCGGCATTGTAATCCGAAGCCCCTACAAGCTTGTCACCGTTAACCAGCCCGTACTTTCCGCTGTCAAGCTGAACAGCCTCGGGCAAAAAGCTTCCGCCGTCTGCCTGAGTGTCGCCGTTCTGAATGCTGACCTTTTCTAATGCAGAATTCCACAGATAAGTGTAACCGCTGAATTCTTCACACTTGTGAGGATAACTCCAGGTTTCACTCAGGGAATTATCAATCACATAAGTTGTTCTGTAAGAGCCTTCAGGCTTGATTGTGGCTATATAGCCGTCGGTACAAATGCAGGTTTCAACCGTATCGTATTTCGGCTCAATAACAATTTCACCGTTTGAGTTTATAAATCCGAATTTGCCGTCTTTCTGAATAACATAACAATCGCCAAATGTTACATCATAGTGATTGGTTTTGTCATTAAACTTAGTCTGAGGCAAAGCAAATATATTGTCTGCTTCAACAGACGGCTCAACTACCCAGGTTTCGGTATATTCAATTTTCTGCTCAGAATCTGTTTCAGTTTTTGCTTCTTCTTCCTTGTTGCCGCAGGCACACAAACCGCACACCGACAAGGCACAAAGAAGAACAGCAAATATTCTTCTAAAACTATTCATTACATACTCCTTTGAAAATCGGGTTTATTTCTTCAAAGCCTTTCTTGCTTCAATTTCAGCAACCATCTGAGCCTGCTTCTTTTCTGTGATTGTGTAGAAAAGCATAGGAATGATTGTACCAACCATACTGATAGCGCCTGCAAGAATGAGAACATTCCAGAGAAGCTGTTCGCCCTCAGGCTGAATTGCAGGTGTTGCTTCGGGGTTGATTCCTGCCCAGCTGAAAGCCATAACACCGATGAAAGCTCCAACAGCCATACCAACTTTGTTGATAAGAGTCTGCATAGCAAAGCAGATACCTTCGCCTCTTTCGCCTGTTTTCCATTCAAGGTAGTCAACTGTGTCACCAATCATAGCGTAGGTGATGATGTTATTAACACCCTGAGGAATACCGAGAAGAACAAGTCCGATAGCGCAAACAACAAGCTTCCACGGAGCATCATAGCCAATGAAATACATTGCAAACATAACTACTGCGCCGAGAGCGTGAACGCCGATATATGCCCATTTCTTTGTGAATTTCTTTGACATCCAGGGAACAAGAATTGAAGCAACAAGTCCGCCGGGAACAACAAGAAGAGTGATAAGACCGTACAAGCCTTCGTCTTTAAGAACATACTTTGCAAAATAAAGACCGCCTGTGTATGTATAAACCATTCTTGCACCGCCGAGAACGCCTGAAATAACAATAAGAAGAAGCTCTTTGTTTTTGAAAAGGAGCTTTAAGTTGTGGCCAAGGCTGGGTGGAGTATCAGTTGTTGTAAAACGCTCTTTTGTGTGCTTGAAGCCGTAATAGAACATCGGAATGGCAACAACCGTGAATACAACAGCGCAAATGAAATATGTCCATTTAAGGGTATCAGCATTATCCTGAATAAATTCAGGCATAACTGTGCCAACATAAGATGCAGCTTTATCGGCTGTAACGCCAAGGTCTGCAACAATTTTATCAATATCGTCTGCTGTATACTTAAACTTTGATGTGATAGCATCTGTAAGAATCGGAACACCTACTGTTACGATACCTGCGCCGAGAGTACAAACAAGACGGGTGATTGTAAGCATATTACCGCGAACAACGGTGTTGTTTGTAAGGCAGGTTGAAAGTCCCCAATAAGGAACATCAGCAACAGTGTATGTAACCGACCAGAGAGTGTAAATTACAGAAACTATAATGAAGGTCGGAAGTGATTTTGCCGGGAAAGGTAAGAAGCAAGCAATAGTCATCGCTGCAATAGGAAGTGCCATCCACTTAAGGTAAGGACGGCATTTGCCCCACTTTGTTCTCGTCTTATCAACAATCGAGCCCATAATCGGGTCATTAAGTGCGTCAAAAATACGAACACCGAGCATCAAGAAAGCAACAGCCATTGCACCGTCAAGTGCGCCGAAAATTCCGCCCTTTTCAACACTACCGAAAAGAAGCGCGTCTGTGAGGAAAATGGTAAGGTATGAACCTATAATTGTGCAGATAAAGTTCTGACCAAATCCTGTAATGGCATAAGCGATAGCTTCTTTTGGCTGAAGGCTACCCTTATCATTTGGATTTGTGCCATAGACCTTATGCAACAAATCGTTGATTTTCATAGAAAACCCTCCAATTTATTATAATATATTGATTTTATCACATATTTTTATTTTTTTCAATCTGTAATATACATAAAAAAGAGGCAAACCGCTTAAGCAGTTTGCCTCAAAAATCAAGACTGAATTATGCAAGGTTTGCTTTAAGAGTGTCAAGCTCTTTTGCAAGCTCTTCGGGAAGAGTTTTACCAAACTTACCGTAGAACTCTTCAATGCCCTTAGCTTCTTCACTCCAGAGAGCCTTGTCAACATCAAGGATTTTCTTAAGAGAGTCAACAGAAACTTCACCCTCAAGGCCTTCAATGTTGATATCCTCTGCCTTTGGAAGATAACCGATAGCTGTTTCTTCAGCATCAACTTCGTTTTCGCAACGCTTGATAATCCATTCAAGAACGCGAAGGTTATCGCCAAATCCGGGCCACATAAAGTTGCCGTCTTCATCCTTACGGAACCAGTTAACATTGAAGATTTTGGGAGCCTTGTCAGCATCAAGTGTTTCACCGATGTCAATCCAGTGCTGCCAGTAGTCACCCATATCATAGCCGCAGAAAGGAAGCATAGCCATTGGGTCACGGCGAACAACACCTACTGCACCTGTTGCAGCTGCTGTTGTTTCAGAAGCCATAATTGAACCAACAAATACACCGTGGTTCCAGTCTCTTGACTGATATACAAGAGGAGTAAGAGCTGCACGGCGGCCGCCGAATACGAATGCAGAAATAGGAACGCCTGCAGGATTTTCAAATTCGCTTGAAATGCAGGGGCAGTTCTTTGCGGGAGCTGTGAAACGGCTGTTAGGATGAGCGCCTTTGATTTCGTCAACCTTACCGTTCCAGGGCTTACCTGTCCATTCAACAGCATTCTCAGGTGGGTTCTTATCAAGACCTTCCCACCAAACTGTGTTGTTATCAAGGTTATGAGCAACGTTTGTGAAGATTGTGCCCTGCTTTGTTGATGCAAGAGCGTTGGGGTTTGACTTTTCGTTTGTGCCGGGGGCAACACCGAAGAAGCCGTTTTCAGGGTTAATGGCATAAAGTCTGCCGTCTTCACCCTTACGAATCCAAGCGATATCGTCGCCTACGCACCATACTTTATAGCCTGCCTTTTTGTATCCTTCAGGAGGAACCATCATAGCAAGGTTTGTCTTACCGCAAGCTGAGGGGAATGCGGCGCAGATGTATTTAACTTCACCCTTGGGATTTTCAACGCCGAGGATGAGCATATGCTCTGCCTGCCAGCCTTCGTGTTTGCCCTGATATGAAGCAATACGAAGAGCGAAGCACTTCTTACCGAGAAGTACGTTTCCGCCGTAGCCTGAATTTACAGAGATAATTGTGTTATCCTGTGGGAAGTGGCAGATGTATCTGTTATTTTCATCAATGTCACATTTGCAGTGAAGGCCGCGAACCCAGTCATTGCTTTCGTCACCGAAAGAATCAAGAACAGCCTTGCCTACTCTTGTCATAATAGCCATGTTGAGAACAACATAGATTGAGTCAGTAACTTCAATACCAACCTTAGAAAGCTTTGAGCCGATAGGACCCATTGAATAGGGGATAACGTACATTGTGCGACCCTTGTAGCTGTCTCTTGCGATATCGAAGAGCTTTTTATACATTACATCGGGGTCTTCCCAGTTATTTGTGGGGCCTGCTTCTTCCTTAGTCTTTGTGCAGATAAAGGTACGACCCTCAACACGGGCAACGTCGTTGGGGTTTGTTCTGTGAAGTAAGCAACCGGGAAGAAGTTCCTCGTTAAGTCTTTCCATTTCGCCTGTTGCGCAAGCTTCGTTACGAAGAGCCTCAAGCTGCTCCTCTGAGCCGTCAATCCAAACAACACTGTCGGGCTTAACAAGAGCTACCTGCTCGTCAACCCAATCAAGAATTGTTTTGTTATTTGTAAGTGCCATATAAAAATTCTCCTTTCAGAATTTTATTCAACGTATGTCGTTATATATTATAATCGATTTTTTGTAAAATTTCAACCTTAAAATATATAATAAACAAGAACAAAATGTTAATTTTTTGTCATTATTTACAAAACAAAACTGAATAATACTGTTTTCGGCTGACTATACTTATTTTAAAACATATTTTATAAAGGAAGGCAGTTATTATGAAAGACCTCCGAACAGAAAGCCAGAAGCTTTTTCACACATTTGTTACTCTTGCCGTTATTATTATGAGCATTACTTTAATTTTTATGGGTGTTTTTGCCGCTAAAAACAACACTGCAATGATTGATTCAGGTATTACCCCTGCAATGATTTATGCAAGAAGAGAAAACACGCAGATTTCGGTGCAGATTGGCGAATCGCTTTATGAAAACACGCCGAAAAAAGAAATTCCGCTAACAGAGCTGGCTTCTTTTGCGCCTGCACCCATTAACGGAATATACATTATATATAAGAATATCTGTGAATTAGCTGATTCATTTCTTCCTTGAAAGAAGCACAACCAATCCGCCGTAAAGCACTGCTGCACAAGGCCAGACTATCCAGGTTGTGTGCCAATCAGAAGAAATAAAGCTCCACGCTAAATAAGCGGCAAGCACAACCGACCAATACACGCCTGCTACTTTCTCAAGTTTATTTTCGGCATCTTTTCTTTGCGGAGTGTAGTCATCCTGTTGCAAAAGCTGTTTATAAGCACCGTGAGTCATCCCTGCCTTTATAAAAAGGGCCACCGCAACGCTGACTATTATAAAAAGCATCAGTACACTTATAATAACACCACGGTCACTGTCATCAAAAGCGGCACAGATAACAGTCGGCACAATACTTACAATGCACAAAACAACACCTGTTATTATATATGAGGCAAAGGTTTTGCTGTAAGCTGACTTGCCTTTTTCAAGAAAATCCTCAGTACGCATATCAATGCTGAACTGCTCTTTTGTGATATGGTTATATTTCCCGAGGTTTAATCCGCTATAGATAAAAAGACCGACGGCTATTGCAATTATAACAAGAAACAACGGCACACCTACACCTGCCATAACGGCATCACTTAAGCTAAAACCCTCCAACGCAACCAACACACACGGCGATAAAATGCACAGCATAACACCTGTTGCAATTAAAGATGAAAACTTTTTAACAACTTCAAGATAAGCTGACGCTTCCTCCATAGAAACCGTTCTTAAAATCTTAGTTGGTGTTTCTTGCTCTTCCGGCGGTTGATTTTTGAGAAGATAATCGGTGCTTACGCCGAAAATCTCACTCAGCTTAACTATGCGGTCAAGGTCGGGAATCGACTCCCCCGTTTCCCATTTAGAAACCGATTGCCTTGAAACATCAAGCTTTTCAGCTAATGCCTCTTGAGAAAGACCGTTTCTTTTTCTTAATTCAAAAATTTTATCTGACAACATATAATCAGCTCCTTTCATCACCTGTATTATACAACATTTTCAGGTTGACAACTACCAAGTGCGGTTGAAAAAACGGCAACCAACAGTTGCGGTTGCCGTTTTTTTGCTTAAAAGCTAATTTTAATATTCTACTACGCCTTCGTAAACCTTGTTTGCATCACCGAGGAGATAGATGTTTTCACCGTCGTATCTTACGGTTACATCACCGCCGCGCATTTTAACTGTGATGTCTTCATTGAGGTTGCAAAGACCTTTTTCGATTGCGGCAACAACTGTTGCACAAGCACCTGTTCCGCAGCCAAGGCTTTCACCGTTGATAGCGCGCTCATAGCAACGCATCTTAATGGTGTTTTTATTAACAACTCTTGCAAGCTCGGTGTTGATATATTCAGGAAGGAAGCCTGAGTTTCTCATTGTGTCGCCAAGCTCATTTACATCAACATCTTCAATTCTGTCACCGAAGATTACGCAGTGAGAGTTGCATACGGTTACGCAGTTGATTTTATATTCCTTGCCGTCAACGGTAAGAGGATAATCAATAATCTTATCCATATCCACATTAACAGGAATATTCTTGGGGTCAAGGTCGGGCTTACCGAGGTTTACTCTTGCAGAGCGGATTTCACCGTTATAAGAGTAAAGCTTAACATCAATAACACCGCTGGCTGTTTCAATTTTCATCTCTTTCTTAGGAACAAGACCCTGGTCGTAGAGATATTTTGCGGCGCAACGGATGCTGTTAGCCGCCATAAGAGTAACAGTACCGTCTGTGTTGAATACTCTCATTTTTGCATCGGCAATATCTGACTTTTCAAGGAATACCGTACCGTCAGCGCCGATACCGTAGTTACGGTCAATGAAGTTGATGGTAAGTGATTCAGGAGAATCAATATCACCGTCAAAGTTGTTGAAGTGAATATCGTCGTTACCTGAAGCCTGCATTTTTGTGAAAGAAATGCGCTTCTTTTTCTCTCTCATATTGTTGATATCAACAAGCTCAGTGTTCTTCTGAGTGAAGCGGCTTGCAATAATATCAGCAAGAGCGTTTGCTGTGTCAAGAGAAGTGAGGCAAGTGATTGAAAGCTGAACAGCTCTTCTGTGAAGTCTGATGAAGTTTTCAATAGACTTCTGCTTTGTTGAGCCTGTGTAAACAATGTAGTTTACTGCACCTGTTTCAAGGAGCTTAATCATATCGTCGCCCTTGTTGATGCTGCTTACAACCTCAACATCTACACCAAGGCTTCTGATAGCGTTAGCTGTGCCGTCGGTAGCGTAAATTTTAAGACCTACATCGCTGAACTTCTTGGCAAGGGGGATAACCTCGTCCTTGTCTTTATCCTGAACGGTGATAAGAACACCGCCGTTGTGGTGCATGTGATGATATGTGCTTCTTTCGCAAAGCTTGAAGCCTGCTGAAACAAGACCCTTGAAAAGAGCTTCATTAAGGCTTCTTGCAAGGCCGAGAACCTCGCCTGTTGATTTCATCTGCGGGCCAAGCTCTGAGTTAACATCGCTGAGCTTTTCAAATGAGAAAACAGGAACCTTAATTGCAAAGTAAGGCGGGGTTTTGTAAAGACCTGTGCCAAAGCCGAGGTCGCGGAGCTTCTGACCAACCATAACCTTAGTTGCAAGCTCAACCATAGGTACATTTGTAACCTTACTGATATAAGGAATTGTTCTTGAAGCTCTGGGGTTAACCTCAATAACATAAAGCTCGTTCTGATAGAAGAGATACTGAATATTAACAAGACCCTTTGTGCCCAGTGAAAGAGCAAGATTTGTTGAGCATTCAACAACCTTTTCAATCATTGTGTCGGTAAGAGTAAAGGGTGGGTAAACTGCGATTGAGTCACCGCTGTGAACGCCTGCACGCTCAATATGCTCCATAATACCGGGAATAAGAATATCTTCACCGTCGGAGATAACGTCAACCTCAAGCTCCTTGCCCATCATATATTTATCAACGAGCACGGGGTTTTCAATCTTCTGAGAAAGGATGATGTCCATATACTGTCTTACATCGTTTTCGTTGTAAGCGATTGTCATATTCTGACCGCCGATAACATAAGAAGGACGAAGAAGAACAGGATAGCCAAGCTCTTCAGCAGCTTCAAGAGCACCGTCAACATTCATAATTGTGTGTGCCTTAGGTCTGCGGATGTTGAAGGATTCAAGAAGAGCTTCAAAACGCTCTCTGTCTTCTGCAATATCAATGCCCTCAGCAGATGTGCCGAGAATTTTGATTCCGCTTTCATCAAGGAACTTTGTAAGCTTGATAGCAGTCTGACCGCCAAAGGCAACAACTACACCGATTGGGTTTTCAACCTTGATAACATTCATAACATCTTCTTCGCTCAACGGCTCAAAGTAAAGCCTGTCAGCGGTGTCGAAGTCGGTTGAAACAGTTTCGGGGTTGTTGTTGATAATAACAACCTCATAGCCAAGCTCTTTAAGAGTCCATACACAGTGAACGGAAGAGTAGTCAAATTCAATACCCTGACCGATACGGATAGGACCTGAACCGAGAACGATAATCTTTTCTTTATCGCTCTTGGGAAGTGCTCTTGACTCACAGTGATTGTCATAAGTTGAATAGAAATAAGGTGTTTCTGCGGCAAACTCTGCGGCACAGGTGTCAACCATTTTATAAACTGCATCTCTGGTATTTTCGGGCAGCTTGCCTGCAAGGCGCTTGATAGCCTCGTCGGTGTAGCCGTACTTCTTACCTTTGATGTAATAATCCTCGTCAAGGTTGCCTGATTCAAGCATCTTTTCGTAATTTACGAGATTAAGAAGCTTTGAAAGGAACCATTTGTCGATTCTTGTGATTTCGTTGATTTTGTCAATGCTTACGCCCTCTTTAAGAGCTCTGAAAACAGTGAACAAACGAAGGTCATCACAAACACCGAGGCGTTCAACAACATCCATTCCATCGGGGAACTTCTTATAATTAAGAGTGTCAAGTGAAATTTCAGCACCGCGAACAGCCTTCATAATTGCCATTTCAAATGAGGGAGCAATAGCCATAACCTCACCTGTGGCTTTCATCTGTGTGCCTAACTTGCGGTTAGCCTGAACAAATTTTTCAAAAGGCCATTTGGGGAACTTAACAACAACATAGTCAATAGTCGGCTCAAAGCAAGCGCAGGTTTTGCCTGTGATGTCGTTGCGGATTTCATCAAGAGTGTAACCAAGAGCAATCTTTGATGTAACCTTAGCAATGGGGAAGCCTGTTGCCTTACTTGCAAGAGCAGATGAACGGGAAACGCGGGGGTTAACCTCGATAACAGCGTATTCAAAGCTGTCAGGGTTAAGAGCAAACTGGCAGTTACAACCGCCCTCGATTCCAAGCTCTGTGATAATATCAAGAGAAGCCTTACGAAGCATCTCATATTCTTTAATTGAAAGAGTAACAGCAGGGGCAATAACAATACTGTCACCTGTGTGAACGCCTACGGGGTCAATATTTTCCATTGAGCAGATTGCGATAGCGTTACCAACGCTGTCACGCATAACCTCAAACTCAACTTCTTTCCAGCCGTAGATATACTTTTCAACAAGCACCTGAGTAATAGGTGAAAGAAGAAGTCCGTTTTTAGCAATAATTTTAAGCTCTTCAACATTGTTTGCTACACCGCCGCCTGCACCGCCAAGGGTAAAAGCAGGACGGATGATAACGGGATAACCGATTCTTTCTGCGATTTCGATTGAATCTTCAAGAGTTTCGGCAATGTCTGAAGGGATACAGGGCTGACCGATTTTAACCATTGTGTCACGGAACATCTGACGGTCTTCAGCCTTGTCGATAGCTTCATAGTTTGTGCCCAGGAGCTTAACGCCCATTTTGTCAAGATAGCCGCTTTTTGAAAGCTGCATAGCAATGGTAAGACCTGTCTGACCGCCCAAGCCTGCAAGCAAGCTGTCGGGGCGCTCTTTTTCGATAATACGCATTACTGTATCTTCTGTAAGAGGCTCAAGATAAATTTCATCAGCAAGAGCCTTATCTGTCATAATTGTAGCAGGGTTGGAGTTAACAAGAACAACATCAAGACCTGCATCTTTAAGCACACGGCAAGCCTGAGCGCCTGCATAGTCAAACTCAGCAGCCTGACCGATAACGATAGGACCTGAACCTATAACCAATACTTTTTTAATATCTTTATTTAACGGCATTAGTTCTTACCTCCCATCATTTTAACAAATTCATCATATAAAAACTCTGTATCCATCGGGCCTGAGCCTGCGGCAGGATGGAACTGAACTGAAAAAGCTTTTTTGTCAGGATATTTAACACCTTCGCAGGTGCCGTCATTAGCATTTACAAATGCCAGCTCACCAACACCGTTGAGGCTGTCAGCGTCAACAACATAGCCGTGATTCTGGCTTGTGATGTAGGTCTGACCTACCTCAAGATTTTTAACCGGCTGGTTTGCACCGCGGTGACCGTACTTATGCTTTTCGGTTTTACCGCCGTTTGCAAGTGCCATAATCTGATGGCCAAGGCTGATACCGAACATAGGAGCTTTACCCATAAGAGCCTTAACCTGCTCAACTGAATAAGCATTGTCGGCAGGGTTGCCCGGTCCGTCTGAAAGAACAACACCGTCAGCGCCGAGAGCAAGAATATCATCTGCTGATGTGTCGTAAGGAACACTAACTACCTTGCATCCGCGCTTTGTAAGCTGCTTTACAACGTCACTCTTTTCACCAAAATCAACAACAGCTACTGTATATTCTGAGTCGCCCTCAGCTTCATAAGTTTCTGTTACACCGCTTGAAACAGTCCTAACAGCATCGGCAACTTTATAATTTTTAAGCTCTTCTTTAATTTCATCGGTGATTTCATCAACGATTTTTGCGTTCATAACACCCTTTTCGCGGATAATCTGTGTAATCTCACGGGTGTCAATATCGCAGATACCAACAATATTTTCTTTTTTGAGGTATTCGTCAATATCACCGTCACAGCGGAAGTTTGAGGGGGCTTCACACCACTCTCTTACCACAACGCCCTTAACATAGCTCTTTTTGCCCTCGGTATCTTCATAAATCATACCGTAATTACCGAGAAGCGGGAAGGTCTGAACAACAATCTGACCGCAATAGCAAGGGTCAGTAAGTGTTTCAATGTAACCAACCATACCTGTTGTGAAAACAAGTTCACCAAGGGCATCGCCGTCAGCGCCGAAACGCTTACCCTCAAAAACGTGACCGTCTTCAAGAACAATAAAAGCTTTTTTCATATCCATCATCCTTTTATAAAAATCCTGAACTGAGTTAATCTGCCATAAGCTTTACTAAAATTGCCTTCTGAACATGCAAACGGTTTTCTGTCTGCTCAAAAATCTCATCTGCGTGCTGTTCAAAAACCTTCTTAGTAATTTCCTCTTCCTTGTGAGCAGGAAGACAGTGAAGCACTATAGCATCATTTTTGGCAACTTCCGTTACACCGTCGTTAATCTGATAGCCTTCAAAGGCTATTCTTCTTTCCTTAATCTCATTTTCCATACCCATTGATGCCCATACATCTGTGTAAAGAACATCGGCATTCTCAGCCGCTTCTTTAACATCGGTTGTCAAATGAAATCTTCCTGTTGAAAGTGCCCATTTAACCACATCATCATCCGGCATATAATTTTCGGGGCAGGCAACGCTCACATCCATACCCACCTTAAGTCCGCCGACGATAAGTGAATTCGCTACATTATTACCGTCACCGATAAAACACAGCTTTTTATTTTCAAAAGAGCCCTTATATTCTCTTATGGTCTGCAAGTCAGCCATCGTCTGGCAAGGGTGAGAATAATCGGTAAGCCCGTTGATAACAGGAACGGAAGAATACTGAGCAAGTGTTTCTGCTTCTTCGTGTTCAAAGGTTCTGATTACAATGCCGTCAAGGTAACGGGACAGAACGCGTGCTGTGTCTTCAATCGGCTCTCCCCTGCCCATTTGAGTGTTGGTGGGGCTTAAAAACAAAGCACTTCCTCCAAGCTCGTACATACCAACCTCAAAAGAAACTCGGGTTCTTGTTGATGACTTAGTAAAAATCATTCCGAGGGATTTATCCTGTAAATATTTATGAGGGATTTTGTTGCGCTTTTTATTTTTAAGCTCATCAGCTAAATCGAGAACAGAAATAATCTCTTCATAGCTTAAATCCGCCATTTTTAAAAAGTTTTTCATAGGTTTCACTCCCTAAAATCCTTTTCATAATATTATACAATTACAGGAACTTATTGTCAATAAATTTATTTTATCTTCTCAAAAGTTTTTTGTATAAATATTCATTGATTTTCGCCAAATATGCACTATTATGCACTATTTTATGTATATATTCAATTTTGCACTTATCCGCAAACATTCCAAAACAGCGTACACCGGTTAAAGTGTACGCTGTTTTACAGTTAGTTATTCAGCGTCAGGAGCGTAGAGAGCCTGGAGCTTAACAAGATGGTCATATCTTGCCATAGCTGTAGCCTCAGCCTGACTGAAGAGTTTTTCTGCTCTTTCAGGGAATGCACGAAGAAGAGAAGCATAACGGCTCTCGTTCTTGATGAATTCCTGATAGCCTGCAGCAGGAGCTTTGCTGTCAAGAACAAACGGGTTCTTGCCCTCTGCCTTAAGAGCAGGGTTGTATCTGAAGAGGTTCCAATAACCGCAGTCAACAGCCTTTTTCATTTCTGCCTGGCAGTTCATCATTCCGCCGCCCTTAATACCGTGCATTTCGCAAGGTGAGTAGCAGATAACGATAGAAGGACCGTTGTAAGCTTCAGCTTCTTTGATAGCCTTAAGTGTCTGGTTGTTGTCAGCACCCATAGCAATCTGAGCAACATAAACATAACCGTAGCTCATAGCGATTTCTGAAAGGCTCTTCTTAGCGATAGCCTTACCAGAAGCAGCAAACTGAGCAACCTGGCCGATGTTTGAAGCCTTAGAAGCCTGACCGCCTGTGTTAGAGTAAACTTCTGTATCGAATACCATAATGTTTACATCTTCGCCTGATGCGAGAACATGGTCAACACCGCCGAAGCCGATGTCATAAGCCCAACCGTCGCCGCCGAAAATCCAAACAGATTTCTTTGAAAGGTATTCTTTGTTTTCAAGGATAGATGCGCAATGGTCACAGCCTGTAACCTTTTCAAGCTCAGCAACAAGAGCGTCAGTAGTAGCACCGTTCTTTTCACCGTCGTTAACAGTGTCAAGATATGCAGTAGCAGCAGCCTTAAGCTCATCAGAAGCCTTGTCTGAATCAAGGATAGCGCTAACCTTAGCAATAAGGTTGTCACGGATAGCCTTCTGGCCAAGGAACATACCGAAGCCGTGCTCTGCGTTATCTTCAAAGAGTGAGTTAGCCCATGCAGGACCCTGACCCTTGCTGTTTACAGTGTATGGAGATGTAGCAGCAGGACCACCCCAGATTGAAGAACAACCTGTTGCGTTTGAAATATACATTCTGTCACCGAAGAGCTGAGTAACAAGACGAGCATAAGCTGTTTCAGCACAGCCTGCGCAAGAGCCTGAGAACTCAAGCAAAGGCTTCTTATACTGGCTTGCGATAACAGTCATATTAGCTGTTGTTTCGGGCTTCTCAGTAACATTAGCTACACAGTAATCAAATACTGCCTGCTCAGCTTCCTGAGATTCACGGGCAACCATCTTAAGTGAGTTTGTGGGACATACGCCAACGCAAACGCCACAACCCATACAATCCATAGGAGATACTGCAAGAGTATATGTGTAGTTAGTCTTAACGATAGGTTTAGCTGATGTTTTGATGTTTGCAGGAGCAGCTGCAAGCTCTTCTTCGTTCATAGCGAACGGACGGATTGTAGCATGAGGACATACGAATGAGCACTTGTTACATTTTGCACAAGTTGTTGCATCCCATTCAGGAACGAGAACTGCAACGCCTCTCTTTTCGTAAGCAGATGCGCCGTGTTCGAAAGTACCGTCAGCATGGTCAACGAAAGCAGAAACAGGAAGAGAGTCACCGTCCATCTTTGAAACGGGCTTCATAATACCGTCTACCATCTTAACAAGCTTTGCAGGACCTTCTGCTGCATCTTCAGCTGCGCCGTCAACAGCGTTAGCCCAATCAGCAGGAACATCAACCTTAACGAAAGCAGAAACACCGGCGTCAATAGCCTTGTGGTTCATGTCAACAACATCCTGACCCTTCTTGAGGTAAGACCTTGTTGCAGCGTCTTTCATATACTGAACAGCTTCTTCGATAGGCATAACATTTGCAAGAGCAAAGAAAGCAGCCTGAAGAATTGTGTTAGTACGCTTGCCCATACCAATCTGAGCGGCAAGGTCAATAGCGTTAACAGTGTAAAGCTGAATGTTGTTGTTAGCGATATAACGCTTTGCTTCAGCAGGCATGTGCTTATCAAGCTCGTCTGCTGTCCACTGGCAGTTAATAAGGAATACACCGCCGGGCTTAACATCGTTAACCATCTTATAACCCTTGATTACATAAGAGGGGTTGTGGCAAGCAACGAAGTCAGCCTTATTGATATAATAGGGGCTCTTAATCTGCTTGTCACCAAAGCGAAGGTGAGAAACAGTGATACCGCCTGTTTTCTTTGAGTCATACTGGAAGTATGCCTGAACATATTTATCAGTGTGGTCACCGATAATCTTGATTGAGTTCTTGTTAGCACCAACAGTACCGTCACCGCCAAGACCCCAGAACTTGCACTCGATTGTGCCTTCTGCTGCGGTATTGGGAGCGTTGTCCATCTCGTCAAGTGAAAGATGAGTAACGTCGTCGTTGATACCCATTGTGAACTGCTTCTTAGGAGCGTCTTTCTTAAGCTCATCATAAACTGCAAAGATGCTTGCAGGAGGAGTATCCTTAGAACCGAGACCGTAACGGCCGCCGATTACCTGAGCCTGTCTGCCTGTTGCAGCAAGAGCAGCAACAACATCAAGGAAGAGAGGTTCACCAAGTGAGCCGGGCTCCTTAGTTCTGTCAAGAACAGCAATCTTCTTAACTGTTGAAGGAATAGCTTCAACAAGCTTTTCTGCTGAGAAAGGTCTGTAAAGACGAACCTTAACAAGACCAACCTTCTCGCCTTTAGCGGTAAGGTAATCAATAACTTCTTCAGCTACATCACAGATTGAACCCATAGCAACGATGATGTTTTCAGCGTCGGGAGCACCGTAGTAGTTGAAGAGCTTGTAGTCTGTGCCAAGCTTAGCGTTAACCTTGTCCATATATTCTTCAACAATACCGGGAACTGCATCGTAATATTCATTACATGCTTCTCTGTGCTGGAAGAAGATATCGCCGTTTTCGTGTGAACCACGCATTACGGGGCGATCAGGGTTAAGAGCGCGTTTACGGAATGCGTCAACAGCATCCATATCGCACATTTCTTTAAGGTCTTCATAATCCCAGATAGCAATCTTCTGGATTTCGTGAGATGTACGGAAACCGTCAAAGAAGTTGATGAAAGGAACACGGCTCTTGATTGTTGCAAGGTGAGCAACAGCACCAAGGTCCATAACTTCCTGAGTGTTTGTTTCAGCAAGCATTGCAAAACCTGTCTGACGGCATGCATAAACGTCAGAATGGTCGCCGAAAATATTAAGAGCGTGAGAAGCTACGCAACGAGCTGATACGTGGAAAACTGAAGGTAAAAGCTCACCTGCAATCTTATACATATTAGGAATCATAAGAAGAAGACCCTGAGAAGCTGTATAAGTTGTGGTAAGAGCACCGGCTGCCAATGAGCCGTGAACTGTACCTGCAGCACCTGCTTCTGACTGCATTTCTGCTACTTTAACTGTTGTGCCGAAGATGTTTTTTACGCCCTGTGCAGACCACTGGTCAACATAGTCAGCCATGGGGCTTGACGGGGTGATGGGGTAAATACCTGCAACTTCTGTGAAAGCATAAGACACATAAGCAGCGGCATTGTTACCATCCATGGTTTTCATTTTTCTTGCCATTTTTGATTATCCTCCTTCATAGTATATACCAGTAAATAGCGTTCATTTACACCACCAACAATCATAACACTTTTAAATCGAATTGTAAACATCAAAAAACAAATTTTTTGTCAAAAATTTAACTAATTGAGGAAAATCTTTTGTAAAAAAGAAATAATTATCTTCCTTAACTGAATATTATGAACTTTTTTACTTGATTTTGATTTTTTGTTTGCTATACTATAATTATAGTAGGAAAGGGGTGTAGCCATGAAAACATGCCTTAAAGAAAGAATGGACTCCAACAGCTTTGTTCTGCTTCTGAGAAAGTTTTTTATGTCAAAGCTGTGTGTATTGCTCCAGCTCATTGCGGCAATAGCTGTTATCATAATCCGCTTTAAAGGCGACAATATGCCCATTGTTTACGGCATTGCGGGGTTTGTTATTCTGGAATCCCTGATTTTAGTTTTTTGCGACGATATAATTGCTACCCTGCCCACCTTTATGATGGTTTCGGTTATATCGCTTAAATGCTACGACTCCTTTGACCAGTTTATGTCTGTGTGGTGGATTCTTCTTTTTGCCGTGCCTGCAGTTCTTTTTCATTTCATTGTCTATAAAAAGAAGCTTCAATTCGGCAAGCTGACAGTGCCATACACTGTGATGTCGTTTGTTTTTGCCTTAGGCGGTCTGGGAAGCATTTCTGCTGAGGACTATTTTAACGGTGCTTCGCTGTATCACACCTTCGGTCTGGGCTTCGGTATGCTTATAATGTATGTGCTTTTAAGCTCCCACCTTCACACGAGCAAGGACTACAATCTTCGCATAAGAGTTTCTTACATAATGATGGCGGCAGGTATTCTCTGCTCATTTATGGTATTTTTCCAGTACTTTATGTACCGTGATATTGTTTTCAGCGAATTCAGAATTATCTATATGCAATGGCGAAACAATGTTTCAACCATTCTTATGCTGGTAATGCCGTTTTCCTTTTATGTTTCAACAAGAAAATACCCCTACTTTTTCCTTGGACTTATCGAATATGCCGCACTTTTGCTTTCAGGCTCCCGTGGCGGCGCAATGTTCGGCACAATAGAGCTTGCACTTTGCCTCATCGTTTTGATTTATACCGACAAGCGCAACAGAAACAAAAACATTGTAATCATCACTATATGCACCGTTCTTCTTTGCACCTTTGCAAGAACGATTGCGGAGTTCTTCCGCCCGATTATCGAGCGTTTTCTTGACGGTGACAGCATCAGAAGCAACCTCATTCAAAGAGCGCTCAGCGATTTTAAATCTAATGTAATCTTCGGCAGAGGTCTTGGGTATTCGGGCAACAGCGATGTTTACGAGGGCAAGAGTATGGCAATCAACTGGTATCACTCCTCCCCCTTCCAGGTTATCGGAAGCTTCGGAATAATGGGCATTCTCGGTTTTGCTTATCAGTTCGTTGCCCGTTGCAAACTTTTTGCTTCAAAGGTTACTCATTTTAACCTGACATTGTTTATCGCCTTTATCGGCCTTACAATGATGTCCACCGTTAACCCCGGTGAATTCTGCCCTATCCCCTACGGTTTTCTCGTGACATATTTCTTCGTGGTTTGTGAAAAATGCAATGCCGCAACTCTCAGGGAAAACGGCAATGAATCAGAAGAAACTTACATCAAGCTATAACAAAAATCGGCGGAACTTAAAGCTCCGTCGATTTTACTTTTATAAATTCAATTTTTTCAAATCCTCCGCAGGCAGTGATTACAAAATCATTTTCTTTTAAAGAAGCGAAGTGATTTCCGTAAGCATAAAAATCATTGCCGATGTGGGGGAATTCATATTTTTTGTATTGAGCAAGAGTTTCGCCGTTTTTCTTTATAACACTTTCTTTAAGTGTCCAAAGATGAGTAAAAGCAAGGCTGTTATTCAAAATACTTTCACGCTCTTTTTCTGAACAGGCTTTTTTAAGTGTAGCTTCTTTCGGAACAACTGTTTCCTGAATATCCGCTCCGATTTCACTTGAGCTCACGGCGCAGGCAAATCCGCACTTGCTGTGAGACAGGTTAAAAAACACGGGATTGCCCTTGATATAGGGCTTGCCGTTTTCTCCGGTTTCAAACTCGGGCTTGTCAACACCGAACTCTCTGAGTGCTTTCAAAAGAAGAAGATATGCACCAACGCAATTCTTTTTATCCTTTTCAAGCCGCAAGCGGTCAAGCTTTGTCTGCCGTTCCTTTGGCAAAAGATGAATGAAGCGTTCACACTCAAAGTCGTATTCATCGCAATAATAAACCTTAGCGGAGTTCATCATTTTGATTCAATCCCTAAATAAATCTCTGAAATGTTGTCAATATATGATTGCTCAACATCACGCATAACCTCTGCATCGTAGCTGACAGCATAGGTCTTGCTCTTTGCTGTTTCAAGCTTTTGTGCGGCGGCTTCACTTGCCTTTGTTGACCTTATGGAGTAATTCCAATAGTCACCGTAGCCGTTTGTGAAATAAACAATTCTGAAAGCGTCATCAGTTTCAACAATTTCAACATCACCTGGTTTTCTTTCATCTGAAAGCAACCATTCCTTGAGGGCATCCTCATTCATTGTCATAGACACAACGCCTGCATTGAGTCCGCCTGAGCCTGCGGTGCTTCCCTGGGACTCACTCATTGCAAAGTAAGCAAAGGTGTCCTCAGTTGCATCACCGTCATCCCACTGCTCAAGAATCTCTTCCGCCTTTGCCTTTACAGCCTCAAGAGCTTCGCCCTCAAGGTATTTGCCGTTGGCATCAGTTTTATTAAATACGATTTCACGGTAGCTTACGCAATCCTCTTTTGTATAAGCAGGGGCATAAACATAAGCAACGGTGTAGCCGTTTTGGGTTTTGAAAACAGAAACATCGCCCTGCTTTCTCTGGCGGTCAAATGCCCATTCGCCGACCTCCTCTGTATAATTGCTGTCGATATAATACTTCGGAACTGCGGGGAAAGCCTCTTTATCTGCACCCTTGCCCACATATTCTGAAATTGCATCTGTAAATTCAGCAAGACCCGTTGCCTTTGCAGCAATTTTTTGCGCCACAGCCGAAGCATCGTCACCCTTTGCCTCATAAACATAAAGGTCAACGAAGTCGTATTCTTTATAATCAGCGTCATAAATAGCTTTGATATCTGAGTCAGAATATTCAGCCATAAGCTTTGCATTGATTTGAGTTTCATATTTAGTTGCCATATATTCTCTTATAAGCTCGTTTTTGAAAAATTCTTCATCACAAGCCTCACCGAAGAGAATTTTAAGATATTCATCAAGCGACGGATATCCGCCCTCGCGAACAGCACTGCGCAAGCCCTCAATATGGTCATAAACCTGAAGTCTGACATCGTCGGTAAGCTCAAGCTTCATTTCGTTGGCAAGCTCAAATTTAACTCTGTATTCAAGCATTGACTTAACGGCATCATTGCGGATATACTCCGACCAGCTTGTTTCCTTGCCTGTTTCGCTGTCAACCGACATAGTAATCTGCCTGTCAATCGGTCGTTTAAAGTCAAAGGTGTTTGGATTTTCCTGAGCAAAAGACGAATAGTATTCATCATAATAATCGTCATTTTCGTCAAACTCTTCGCCAAGCTTTTTGCTCACAAATTCTTTAAATGAAAGCTGAGAGCTGTTTTGCAATGTTGAATAGCTCTGACGGTAGAAGAATTCATACTCATCCTCAGTGATTTCAACATCACCGAATTTCATAATCACTTCATCATCTTCACCGATTTCAAATGTATATTCAACATCAAGCGGGCCTTTTTCTTCAACGCGGTGGAAATTGCGGCTGCCGATTATTCCGAAATGAAAAAGCAAAATCAAAGCCGCCGCCACAACGGCAACACCTGCCGCAATGCCGATTATAAGGCCTTTATTAACAGAGCGCTTACCGCTTTTCTTTTCAAGCTTTTGGTTTTTCTTAGCGGCCTTTTCCTTTTCTTTTTTTAAATAGGCATCCATTTCTGCATTGCCTTTGTTTTCTTTAAATACTGTGCCGCACTTTTTGCATTTGGCGGCGTTATCGGGCAATTCCTTGCCGCAGTTCGGGCAATTCATAGGGCAATCCCCTTTCAAAATATTTATACATTTCACATTCTATCATTAAATATGATGTTTTTCAACACAGGATTTGTAAATTTTTTTAAATTTCTTATTGACAAGGTGTAATTATGTGTGTTAGAATGTACCGTACAGTAATAAAAATACCCCTTGCAATAAGCGGAGGGAGGGAACAAAATGAGTCAGGTAAAAGTTAAAGAAGGCGAATCATTAGATAACGCTCTCAGAAGATTCAAGAGACAGACTTCAAGAGACGGCGTTATTCAAGAGGTTCGTAAAAGAGAGCATTATGAAAAGCCTTCCGTAAAGCGTAAGAAAAAGTCTGAAGCTGCTCGTAAGCGCAAGTTCAAATAATGACTTACATACAGGGTGCAACTTATGCACCCTGTTCTTTTTTATTCAGAATATATGTTGAAAAAACATATTATTTGTATTATAATGATTGTAATTTTCCTTTGGAGTTGATTTATTTGATTACACCGTCACCTGTCTCTTTTTCAATGCCCACCGTGGCATTAAGAGGTCTGGTCGTTTTCCCCGGTATGAATATAAGCTTTGACGTTGGCAGAGAGAAGTCTGTCAGCGCCCTCAAAGCCGCTATGGCAGACAAGCAGGAAATTTTTCTCGTTACTCAAAAAGACATCCGCGATGACGACCCTGACTATGAGCAGTTATATAAAGTAGGTACAATCGCAAGAGTTAACCACATTGTACGAATCCCGAACAGTGAAAACATCCGCATTTCTGTTGAAGGCATCCGCAGGGCGAAGCTTTGCTCTGTTTTGCTGAGCAAGGAATATCTTGTTTGTGAAGTCAAGCCCAGAAATGACGCTGCAATCAAGCCTGAAAAGCACGACTATTCTCAGGCTCTTGTTCGCCACGCCAAGGATTTATTTGAAGAATATGCAGAATATGCCCCTCAGCTTCCGCCTGATATTATTCTCAATATTCTTGAAACTCACGACCCCGGCAAAATGGCTGACTACATTGCAGGCAACATTATGCTTGAATATACCGACAGGCAGAAAATTCTCAATGAATTTGACCCTGTTACAAGGCTTGAAAAAATGTGCTACCGCCTTGCAAAAGAGGGCGACCTTTTAAAGCTTGAAAATGAAATCAGCGACAAGGTGCAGGAGCAGATTGATAAGGGTCAGCGTGAATATTATCTTCACGAGCAGATGAAGGTTATTTCAAAAGAGCTTAACGACGGCGGCTCCCCCGAAGAAGAAAGCAATGAACTCAGAGAAAAAATTCTCACCCTTTCTCTTAATCCCGAAAGTGAAGAAAAGCTTCTTAAAGAATGCTCCCGCCTTGAAAAAATGCAGTATCAGTCCCCCGAAGCAAATGTTTTAAGAGTATATCTCGAAACCTGTGTTGCTTTGCCGTGGAACACAAATACAACCGACAACCTTGATTTGGCAAATGCACAAAAGGTCCTTGACCGCGACCATACAGGTCTTGAAAAGGTTAAGGAGCGCATAATTGAATCATTAGCAGTTAAAAATCTTACCGAATCATCTTCGGCGCAGATTCTCTGCCTTGTAGGCCCTCCAGGTGTGGGTAAAACCTCAATCGCCAAATCCGTTGCAGAAGCTATCGGCAGAAAGTTTGCAAGAATTTCTTTGGGCGGTGTTTCTGACGAATCTGAAATCAGAGGTCACAGAAAGACTTACATCGGCTCAATGCCCGGCAGAATTATTGCCGCCATTCAGCAGACCAAGGTCAACAATCCCCTTATTCTTCTTGATGAAATCGATAAGCTTGGCGCAGATTACAAGGGTGACCCCGCTTCGGCACTTCTCGAAGTGCTTGACCCTGAGCAGAACAAAACTTTTGTTGACAGATATATTGAAATCCCCTTTGATTTGAGCAAGGTGATGTTTATTACCACCGCTAATGACAGGTCAACCATCCCCTCACCGTTGCTTGACAGAATGGAAATCATTGAGCTTTCAAGCTATACGAGGGAAGAAAAATTCAGAATTGCCAAAAATCACCTTGTAAGCAAGCAGAAAAAGCTTCACGGACTTAACGGCAACAATCTTCGCATTACCGACAAGGCTATTTATGCTTTGATTGACGGCTATACAAGAGAGGCAGGCGTAAGAAAGCTTGAGCAAAAAATTGCTGCTCTTTGCCGCAAAGCTACCGTTAAAATAGTTAAAGACGGCGAAAAGAGAGTTTCGGTCAAAGACACCGACCTTGAAGCACTTCTCGGCGGGGCAAAATTCACTGCAGACACTGTTGAAGAAGCCCCTGTTATCGGCGTTGTCAACGGACTTGCATGGACTTCTGTTGGCGGTGAGCTTCTTCAGGCAGAGGTTGCCGTTCTTGACGGAAGCGGAAAAATTGAGCTCACAGGCTCGTTGGGCGATGTTATGAAAGAATCTGCCATGGCAGCAGTAAGCTTTATCAGAGCTAATGCTGACAAATACGGTATTGACGGCAAATTTTATAAAGAAAAAGATATTCACATTCACTTCCCTGAGGGCGCTGTTCCAAAAGACGGACCTTCAGCAGGTGTAACAATGGCAACCGCACTTGTGTCTGCCCTTTCAGGCGTTCCGGTTAACCAGAAGGTTGCTATGACAGGTGAAATTTCTTTAAGAGGCAGAGTTCTTCCGATTGGCGGACTTAAAGAAAAAACAATGGCCGCTTACAGAGCAGGTATCAAAACAGTTATTATCCCCAACAAAAATGTTCCTGACCTTGCAGAGGTTGACCCTGTTGTTAAGTCAGCTATTGAGTTTGTTCCTGTAAGTGAATTAAATGAGGTTTTTGACACTGCACTTTGCAAAGGTGAAAGCAAGGCAGTTGCCGCCGCTTCATTGAATATCAAAAACAAAAAGACCTACACTACTATAAGAGCAGGTGGATTGAATGAATTTTAATAATGTTAAATTTGAAACCTCTTTCGGTGTTTCGGCTCAGTTGCCAAAAACCGATAATGTTGAAATCGCCTTTGCAGGCCGTTCAAATGTGGGTAAATCCTCATTGCTCAACAAAATTTTTAACAGAAAAAATCTCGCAAGAGTCAGCTCCGTTCCAGGTAAAACAGTTACAATCAACTTCTTTGACTGCGACGGAGTAAAAATGGTTGACCTGCCCGGTTACGGCTACGCTAAGGTTTCTTTCGATGAAAAGCGCCGTTGGTCTGACCTTATGGAAAGCTATTTCAGCTCAGGCAGAAACATTAAGCTTGTTGTTCAGCTCACCGATATGCGCCACAGCGTAACTGAGCAGGACCTTGAAATGATGAGATTTTTAAAGCATTACAATTACCCCTTTATTGTTGTTATGACAAAGAGTGACAAGCTCAACAAATTAGAAACAGCAAAAAGGCTTGAAGAAATTAAAACTGAGCTTGAAGAATTCGGTGATGTTTTAACAATTCCTTTTTCAGCAACCAAAGGCACAGGCGCTGAAGAAATCAGAGCGATTATTTCAAAAGCTGTGGGAGGTTAAATTATGTTTGTTTCAGACGGTTTAAATATAAACGAAAAAAATCATCTTACAATCGGCGGATGTGACACAACCGAATTAGCAAAAGAATTCGGCACTTCACTTATTGTTTATGATGAAAATGAAATCCGCAAAAACTGCAGAGCCTTTGTGGGCTCAATTCAGAAGAATTATAACGGCAACGGCAGAGTTCTTTATGCAAGCAAGGCTTTCAGCTGCAAAGAAATTTACCGAATAGTCAATGACGAAAATATGGGCATTGATGTTGTATCGGGCGGTGAGCTTTACACAGCGCTCAGCGTAGGCTTCCCTGCAGAAAAAATCTGCTTCCACGGCAACAACAAAAAGCATTCGGAGCTCACAGAGGCTGTTGACGCAGGCGTTGGCAGAATCGTTGTGGACAACCTCACTGAGCTTGAATCCCTCAACCGCATTGCAGGTGAAAAAGGCAAAAAGGTGAGCATTATGTTCCGCATTAAGCCGGGCATTGACGCTCATACTCACGACTTTGTCAGAACAGGTCAGATTGATTCAAAATTCGGCCTCGCACTTGAAACAGGCGAAGCAATGCAGGGCGTTAAAACTGCATTGGCTATGGAAAATGTTGAGCTCAAGGGCGTTCATTGCCATATCGGCTCACAGATTTTTGACATTGACCCATTTGAGCTTGCCGCAGAGGTAATGATGAAATTCATCAAAGATATAAAAGATGAAACAGGCGTTACCATAACCGAGCTTAATTTAGGCGGCGGCTTCGGCATTAAATATCTTGTTGATGACAAGCCCGAGGCGTACGAAAACTATATGGACAATGTGGCAAAAATTGTAAATAAAAAAGCGGAAGAATATTCCCTCCCCGTTCCGTTTATTTACATTGAGCCGGGCCGTTCAATCGTTGGTGCAACGGCAATTACCCTCTATACCGTGGGAGCCGTAAAGAGAATCCCTAATATCAGAAATTATGTTTCTGTTGACGGCGGTATGGTTGATAACCCACGATACATCCTTTATCAATCTGATTATGAGGTTGTTTGCGCCAATAAAATAAATAACGAAAAAGCTCTCACCGCCACTATTGCAGGCAAATGCTGTGAAAGCGGAGATTTAATTCAGGAAAATGTTCAGCTTCCCGAGGTTGAAGCAGGTGATATTCTTGCCGTGCTTTCAACAGGAGCATATAACTACTCCATGGCTTCAAATTATAACAGAATCCCCCGTCCCCCCGTTGTTATGGTAAAAGACGGACAAGCAAGACTTATAATTAAAGGCGAAAGCTACGAGGATATTATTAAAAACGATATATAACATCAAAGACTGTCTTAACAAAGGTTAAGGCAGTCTTTTTTGGCAAAAATGAGATTTTTGCATATATTAAATTGGGAAGTAAAGAATAAAGATATGCGGATATAAAAGGTACGGCGGCACAAGCCCTGAGGGAACCGTGCCTGCGCAAGCAATTATCCGCTTAATATACCCCGTCTGTTGCGGCAACAATTCGGGCGGGGATAAAAAAAGAAAAGCACCCTGTACGGGTGCTTTATTTTTGCAATTACTGCTCAACTGCGTAAACGCTAACCTTTTTGCGGTCTTTGCCTACACGCTCAAACTTAACCTTACCATCGATAAGAGCGAAGAGTGTGTCGTCAGAACCTCTGCCAACGTTGTTGCCGGGGTGGATGTGTGTTCCGCGCTGTTTAACAAGAATGTTACCAGCAAGAACAAACTGACCGTCAGCACGCTTTACGCCGAGTCTCTTTGATTCAGAATCACGGCCGTTACGGGTTGAACCCATACCTTTTTTATGAGCAAAAAGCTGAATGTTGATTTTAAGCATTATGGCACCTCCGTTTAGATGTTTGTAACTTTAATGTTTTTAGGATAATCCTGAGATAGGCTTATCAAATGCAGTCGTAAGCCTTTGAGAATCGCCTGTGTTTCACTCAACGGTGCAACTTTAAAATAAAGATAACCGTCATCGACCTTGATGTCAGCTTCAACTGATAAAATTTCGGTTACAGTGTTTGCCGCCATATAAGCTGCTGAAGAAACTGCTGAGCAGATAATATCTTCACCGCGCTCTGCGCTGCCGCTGTGACCTGAAATTTCAAAGCCTGTGAGCAAATCACTCTGATTGAAAAATTTGGCTTTAATCATACCAAATTAAGCGTTGATAGCTGAAATTTCAACCTTAGTGTAGGGCTGTCTGTGGCCCATCTTACGCTTCTCGTTTTTCTTTGACTTGTAGGTGAAAACAACAACTTTCTTTGCTTTGCCGTTCTTTTCAACCTTTGCTGTAACTGTTGCGCCCTCAACATAAGGAGCACCTACAACAATACCGTCGTCTTTACCAACTGCAACAACTTTGTCAAAAACAACTTCGTCGCCTGCTTCAACGTCAAGCTTTTCGATGTAAACAGTTTCACCTGCTTCAACCTTATACTGCTTGCCGCCTGTAACAATGATTGCGTACATTTTTCTTACCTTCCTTTATTATGGACTCGCTACTGTGGGGCGGATAAATCACTTGTGTTGCATAGCAACGCCCGAAGTACGCGGTATGAACGAGTATAACACACCCGAAAGCATTTGTCAACATCTTTTTACATAAAATGGGTGTACTTTCGCACACCCATAGTCATCACCATACAAATGAAACAGAAGCTCCGTTCTGATTGGCTTCAATCTCGCCTGTTGCCTCGGCACTTTCAGCAAACAATGTTGCCATTTCCTTAGTTGGAAAATCAATAGCTCCGTTCATAGTGAGGCTTGACGGAACATAAGCTTTCGGATGAAGCTTAAAGCCTGTGAGCCACCAATGAAGTGTTGGCTCCATTTCAAAAATAAGTTCATCACTGTGATAAAGCTTCATACTCATAACCATCATATCTTCATCAGCGGCGCAGTTATAAAAAGTGCCTGTTGAGCCGGTTTCGCGGTTATAAATTCCGATTTCTGCACCGGGAGCAACAAGATACTTGCCCTTCCAGAGCTGAATCATCCATTCGCGGTTGTCATATTCAAACTTAACCCTTACAGTTACATAATCAAACAGCTTGGTAACATAGCAGAAAATATCGTAAGCCATTGTAAAACCAAAGCCTCTCTGCCACGAATTAACTGCAGTTGAAATTACATAATCATCAGTATCAAGAACAAAGCCGATGCCGAGAACACCTGTGTTATCCTTGCTGTTGAGAGTGTTGTTCACAGCGTCATAAATAATGCCTGTGTAAAAAAGCTCTGACTCACCGTATTCAAAATTAAGAACCAAACAAAGCTCATACTTCCCTTTTTCACCTTCAACGGGAACAGAATAAAGCTCACAGCTGTCGATTGTTTTAAGGTATGCTCTCATAAATGAAACCGCAAAGCCTGCAATCACATTATCATCAGCATAAAATTCGTCAGCCATTTCCTGAAGTGCAGGTTCAACAACAGCCATATCAAGCTTCAGCAATGACTTGATTTCATTTGAATTACCCTTAAGTGAAGGTAAATTTTCAATGAGCAGCTCGCAGTCAATAACGCCTTCGGTTTCTTCCTTTATGCCTGCAAAAATCTCATTTAAAAAGCCGTCAACCTTTATCTGCAGCTTTTCCTCAGGCAAAAGTCTGAATCCAAGCATGGATTCAAAAGCATTGTTGATTGTTTTAACATTTGAAATAAACTCCCGGGTGGTCAGCGGTGTGTAGCTGTCGTCAGACTCATCAGCCGCATAGCTCGGCACAACTGCCACGCTGAAAAGTAACACCATTGTGATAACCAAGGATGTTATTCTTTGAAACACTTTATTCAAGGTATATTCCTCCGAAATTCTTTTGTAGAACATTATATCACGATTTTTTAAAAAATCAATTATTTATCGTCGAACTTGTCATCCATATTTGAAACAGGATTTTCAGGAATGATAAATGCAAGAATGATGTAAAGGATTACACCGGGAAAGCCTGCAAGAAAAGCAGTTAAAAGAGCATATACAATTCTGATAAGAGTGGGGTCAATGTCAAAGTATTCACCCACGCCTGCGCATACACCGCAGAGCTTTTTGTCATTAACGCTTCTATAAAGTTTCTTTTTCATTTTCATTTCCTCCGTTTTCAGTTACTTGAATTTCTGGTTCCTGAGCTTTTTCCTCTGCCTCTTTTTCGGCTTTGAGCTTTTCTTCCATA
The DNA here is from genome assembly GCA_017465465.1 of Clostridia bacterium. Classification (GTDB taxonomy): domain Bacteria; phylum Bacillota; class Clostridia; order Oscillospirales; family Acutalibacteraceae; genus CAG-488. Next base: position 27,775 of record JAFTWE010000014.1, read on the forward strand.
AAGAAGTCAATGCCGTCAATGGGCTGAGGATTCTTTTTATATTTCACCGTCAATGCAATCAGCGCAACAAGGCAAACCATAACGATTGCAAACGATAAAAGCTGTGACACTCTTATGGTGGTGTCGCCCACATAAAGGCTGTCTGTTCTGAAGCCTTCAATAATCATTCGGCCCGTGCCGTACCATACGCCGTAGCAAAGGAAGGTCTGACCGCTGAAAATTCTCAATTTTTTAGTAATAAAGAAAAGAACAAAAAATCCGATAATGCACCAGATTGATTCATACAAGAATGTGGGGTGAACGGGTAAATTCGGGTCCATTTCAATGCCTTTTTCAGCAAAAGTGCTCTGATGGTCCATAATATAAAGAGCTGTTTTTTTGCTCCACATTCCCCAAGGCAAATCGGTGTTTGTTCCGAATGCCTCCTGATTTGCAAAGTTGCCCCAACGGCCGATACCCTGACCGATAAGCAGGCTCATTCCGCCTATATCAAGCAGATTGTAAAAGTTGAGCTTTCTTATTTTGCAAACAACAAATGCCGCCGCAATTCCTCCGATAATTCCTCCGTAAATTGCCAGACCGCCGTTCCAGATTGCAAAAATTTCAAGAGGGTTGTCCTTGTATCTGTCCCATTCAAAAATGCAATAGTAAAGCCTTGCACCGATAATGGCAAAAATTGTGCCGTAAATGAGCACATCAATCATTTTATCAAGGCTCATCTTCCATTTGTATGCCGTTCTGCCGCCAAAAAGAACAGCAAGCAAAAATCCAAAGGCAATTATCGCACCGTACCAACGGATTGTGATATCATTGCCGAAAAGATTAAACTGAGCAAGAATTGACGAAACGGTAAAGCCCCTGTCAATCCCTGTAAAATAAACAACTGCAGAATCCATTTATTATTCCTCCAAGGGCAAAATCACAGAGAGCACACTGAACTCATCAAGCATAATTTCCTGAAGCAATTCATTGAGATATTGAACGGTGATTTTTTCATATTCTTCAAAATCCGTAAAAACATCTTCGTTCCAGAAATATGAAACTGCCATATTGTTTGCAATTTCATCCACATCATTAAGCCCCATAATCATTCTGCCGTAAAGCTTTTTGCGTGTTCTGTTAAATTCTTTTTCACTGATGCCGTTTTCTCTGAATTTCTGCACCTCTGCTTTAATTTCAGCTTCAACTGCTTTCGGGTCTGAGCTTTCACCGCCAAAAAGAACAGCGCTGTAACCAAAGCCTGTAAAATATTCATAAGAGAAGGTGGTGTTTATCAGCTTTTTATCAAGCAAGCTCTTATAAAGCTGTGATGACGGGCTTGCAATTATATCAAGAATCATATCCACCGCAAGCTCGCGCTTTGTGGGCTGAGCAGGGTCAGGATAATTCTCTTTAAAGCCGAGCATAAACTGAGGAGCTGAAACCGACAGCTTTTCTTCTGTATAATGCGCAACAATCTCTTTCGGCTCGTCAAAGACCTTTCTTTCAATCATACCGCCGTCGCCGTTTTTGTCTATAACCCGGTCGGCAACCTCAATAACATCATCAACACTTACATTGCCCGCAATAGCAAGCACCATATTGCCAAGGTTATAAAAGCTGTTGTAGCAATCGTAAAGCATATCTGCCGAAATTTCTGCAATAGATTCGCAGGTACCTGCAATATCTGTTCTCAAAGGATGATTATGATACATCGCTCTGAAAAGGTTAAACATAATCTCCCAGTCAGGAACATCCTTATACATCATAATTTCCTGACCGATAATGCCCTGCTCCTTTTCAACCGTCTGCTGAGTAAAATAAGGGTGCTGAACAAAATCAAGAAGAATTTCAAGATTCTGCCTGAAATTGCCTGAGCAGGAAAAAAGATATCCTGTTCTGTCAAAGCTTGTGTAAGCGTTGGCAGATGCCCCTGTTTTAGCAAAGCGTTCAAAAGCGTCCAAATCTTCGCTTTCAAAAAGCTTGTGTTCAAGGAAATGGGCTGTGCCCTCAGGAATGGTTTTATATGAGCCGTCAGGCTGAGGGATTTGTGTATCAATCGAGCCGTACTTCGTCATAAAAACCGCATACGCACCTGAATATCCGCTCTTTGGCATAACGAGAATTTTAAGACCTGACGGATGAGAAATATCATAATACATCTCATCAAGACGTTCATTGCGAACTTCTTTAATTTCCATCTTCTTCACCCTCCCCATTACCTCTGAGCATATAAACTGTGTCCAGCATAATAGTCTTTGCGGCTCTGATAACCTGAGCCTTATCAACCTCTTTAAACTTTTCTACCTGCTCTTCAGGAGAAATAAGCTCATCTCTTAAAATCTGAGCAGTGTACCAACTGCAAAGACTTTCGGGAATATCATTAACGCTGAGCCTTCCGTCGCAGATGCTTTTAATTGAAGAAGAAAAAACTTCATTTGAAAAATTGCCCTCTGCAACCTCTTTGAGCTGGTTGAGAATTTCGCTCTTTGCCTTTTCTTCGTTTGCGTTTTCAATTCCGCTTTGAATCATTACAACGCCCTTCTGAGCAAAAAGGCTTGCAGAGCAGTAATAGCAAAGGCTCATTTTTTCACGCACAACAGAGAAAAGCTTTGAATAAGTGCCGCCGCCAAAAATATCCACAGCAACCTTCATAGGATAAACATTGTCATCTTCATTTCTCATACCCGCTCTGAAGCCCATAACAAGCTTACCCTGCTTAACAGGTAAGGTTTCACAAACATAATTGGGCTTGGGGAAGCCTGCAAAAAATTCGGTTTCTCTCACAACAGGATTACGCTCAATTTTCGAAAACTTTTCTGTAAGAATATCTTTTATCATATCGGGCTCACTGCTGCCAACCATAGTCAGCTGCATTTTTGCTGTTTTCAATAAATCAAGCCACTGGAGATAAATATCTCTGCCTGTGAGAGCTGAAATTTCTTCAACAGTTCCCAGTCTGTTTTTACCGTATGCTTCATTGGCAAACATAATCTGTTCACAACGGTCAAAGGCGTAATGACGCTTGTCATTTTGTTCAGCCTCAAGCTTTTCAATAAGAAGACGCTTTTCTTCTTCAACAATATCATCAGGGAAAGCTTCATTTACAACAATCGGCTCAAACACAAGCTTTGTTAAAAGCTCAACACATTCGTCAGTAACCTTATCACCGTTTAATGCAAAGCGGTCATCCACCGCAGTCATATTTATAGAAAGTAAAAGATTTTCACCCAGCTTTATTACGGAAGAAGACACAACTGCGCCGTAAAGCTCATCAAGCTTGCCGTTAAAAGCAGTGAAATCAGGATATTCAGCACACCTGCGGCGAAGCAGATACGGCAAAATAGCCTTTGCAGAAATATTGCCCTCCAGGGGAGTTGCCATAGTGAAGCTGATTCGGCTTGTTTTAAATTTGTCGGTTTTAATGCTGACAAGCCTTACACCCTCGGCAATTTCAAAAACTGTCATACTGACCTCCAAAAATGAGCAAAATATTGATAGTATTATTTTACCATAAAAAAATCAAAAATACAATACATCCAAAAAATGCAAGTACCGCCCTTGCGAGCGGCACTAAAATTTTATTTCTTAAGTCTGATAACATTCCAGCTGAAGGGCTTAAGCTCGGCTGTGAGCTTGCCGCCGTCCATTTCGGGAACAGGGTTGTTATGAGGCTTAACATTAACGGCATCAAAGGTGTTTTCATCCTTTTTGTGATAGCCGTCCATTGAAATAAATTCAACGGGCTTGTAGCCGTCAAAGTCCATAAGATTAACATCAAGAACTGCGCTTTCATCAAGGCTCTTATTAACGCAGAAGATTGTCATTTCTTCATCCTCTTCGTTGTATGTAGCAATAGCCTCAAGATAGGGAACATCTGTAAATTCTTTGCAATCATACTTAGGGCAGTCAATCAAAGGAAGAAGAGCACTGCCTCTGCCGTAATTTGAAAGGTGCATAAACGGGAAGAAGATAGTCTGCTCAAATACTCCGCCACCTGTTTTGGTAAAAATAGGTGCAATAACATTAACAAGCTGGGCAAGGCAGGCAACTTTAATTCGGTCACAATGACGAAGAAGTGTGATAAGCATTGATCCCACAAGAAGAGCATCTTCAAAATTATAAATATCTTCAAGAAGAGGCGGTGCAACGCTCCACTTATCAAACGGGTCATTGTGAGAGTGATACCATACATTCCACTCGTCAAAGGAGAGATTGATGGTTTTCTTTGAGCGTTTTTTGCCCTTAACATAGTCAAGTGTGCAAATTACTGAATAAATGAAATCTTCAAGCTCTAATGTCTTTGCAAGGAATGACTGAACATCGTCAGACTTGTTATCATAATACTGATGAAGTGAAACATAATCAACGCTGTCATAAGCAATTTCAAGGCTCTGGGCTTCCCATTCACCAAAGGTTTTCATTCCTCTGCTTGAAGAGCCGCAAAGCACGGTTTCAATTCCGGGAGAAGTCCATTTCATAAGCTTTGATGCTTCAAGGGCAGTTCTGCCGTATTCAACAGCAGTTTTTGCTCCCATCTGCCAGCCGCCGTCCATTTCGTTGCCGAGGCACCACAATTTAATATTGTGAGGGTCGTTAACACCGTGGCTCTTTCTCAAATCTGACCAATATGTTCCGCCGGGATGATTACAGTATTCCACAAGATTTCTTGCCTCTTCAGGCCCTCTTGTGCCAAGGTTTACCGCCATCATACATTCTGTATCGGCTTTTTTACACCAATTCATAAATTCGTTTGTACCGAATTCATTTGGCTCGGTTGTTCCCCAGGCAAGGTCAAGTCGGCGAGGTCTGTTTTCCACAGGGCCAACACCGTCTTCCCAATTATAGCCTGAAACAAAGTTACCGCCGGGGTAACGGACAATGGGAACATTGAGCTTTTTAACCAAATCTATAACATCTTTTCTAAGACCGTTTTCATCTGCCGTGGGATGACCCGGCTCATAAATTCCGCCGTAAACAGCTCTGCCGAGATGCTCAATAAAAGAACCGTAGATTCTCTTGTCGATATCTCCGATTCTGAATTCTTTTGCCAAAGTAATTTTTGCTTTCATCAAATCACCTACTAAAACTTAGTGTTTTTATTTTATCAATTTTATCTGAATAAAGCAATAGAAAAAGCAAAAACCCTCCTTGTGGGAGGGTTAGAATTTTACTTTTTCTTTTTGGTTGTTTCGCTGAAAACAACAGGTTTTGTGTGCCAGATGTTTTCTGCATACTCGTTAACTGCTCGGTCAGCGGCAAATCGGCCTGCACCGGCAATATTCATAAGCATCATCTTGTTCCACTTATCTTTATCGGTAAAGAGCTTTTCAGCATCGTTCTGAGCGCGTTTATAATCAGCAAAATCAGCAAGCACCATATATGGGTCGTGGTGAGTGATTGTTGCGCCGATTTCGGGGAAGGTCTTTCCGTTAATACCCGAATTGATAAAGTCGATTACCTTCTTAAGCTCGGGGCTGTTCTGATAATAATTCATCGGTGAATAGCCGTCACGCTTAAGGTTATTAACCTCAGGTGTGCTCATACCGAAAATCATAATATTATCGTCACCCACTGCCTCGTGAATTTCAACATTTGCACCGTCCATTGTGCCCAGGGTAACAGCGCCGTTAATCATAAGCTTCATATTACCAGTACCGCTTGCCTCTGTGCCTGAAAGTGAAATCTGCTCACTGATGTCAGCCGCAGGCATAAGCTTTTCAGCAAGGGTTACATTGTAATCTTCAAGGTAAACCACCTTAAGTCTGCCGCGCATATCAGGGTCATTATTGATTAAATCTGCCAAAGCGCAAATGAAACTGATGATTTTCTTTGCCATAAAGTAGCCTGAAGCGGCCTTTGCGGCAAAAATATAAGTGTGAGGAATGAAATCTCCGTCAGGATTTTCTTTGATTGCAAGATATTTTGAAACAATGTGGAATGCATTGAGGTGCTGACGCTTATACTCGTGAAGTCGCTTAACCTGAACATCAAAAATCGAGTTGGGGTCAAGGTCAACGCCGTTAGTCTTTTTAACAAGCTTAGCAAACTCTTTTTTGTTATTAAGCTTAATTTCAGCAAGCTTATCGAGAACTTCTTTATCCTCAGCAAAATCAGCAAGCTTTGAAAGAGTTGAAGCGTTATATACAAAGTCACCGCCGATGAGCTTTGTGAGGTATTCGGTAAGCTCGGGGTTTGACTGGCAGAGCCAACGCCTGTGAGCAATACCGTTAGTTACATTTTTGAACTTATCGGGAGTAACTGTATAGAAATCATTAAACACGCTGTCTTTAAGAATCTGAGAATGAAGAGCAGAAACACCGTTGACGCTGTGGCTGCCTGCAACGCAGAGGTTAGCCATTCTGATAACGCCGTTTGAAACGATTGCCATTCTTTCAACCTTGCCTGCATCGCCTGTTGCGTTCCAGATAAAGCTGCGGAAGCGGTTGTCAATTTCTTTAGTGATTTCATAAATTCTCGGAAGAAGACGCTTATACAAATCCTCAGGCCAGCATTCAAGAGCCTCTGCCATAACTGTGTGGTTAGTATAAGCAACAGTTTTGGTAACAATATCCCATGCATCGTCCCACTTATATCCGCACTCGTCAAGGAAAATTCTCATAAGCTCGGGAATAGCTAATGTGGGATGGGTGTCGTTAATATGAATTGCTGTTTTCTGAGCAAAGTTTTCAAGAGTTCCGTGGTGGCGGAGGTGGTTATTAACAATATCCTGAATTGAAGCAGAAACAAGGAAATACTGCTGGCGAAGACGAAGGCTCTTGCCCTCGGAATGGTTGTCTGCAGGGTAAAGCACCTTACTGATAACCTCTGCCATAGCGTTCTGCTCCATAGCTCTCATATAGTCGCCCTGATTAAACATATCCATATCAAGGCCGGGAGCCTTTGCACTCCAGAGGCGAAGCACGCTTACGCCCTTGCCGTCTTTACCTGCAACATACATATCGTGAGGAATTGCTTTAACGATTTTGTTATCGTGAATTGTTACAGAATGATATGCCTGGTCCCAATGGTCCTCAATCCAGCCCTCAAAGCTGATATCAACAGCTTCATCCTCTCTGGGAACAAGCCAGCTTTCACCGCCGGGGAGCCAGAAATCGGGAAGCTCGGTCTGCCAACCGTCAACAAGCTTCTGGCGGAAGATGCCGTATTCATACATAATTGAGTAGCCTGTTGCGTAGTAATTGTCGGTTGCAAGTCCGTCAAGGTAGCAAGCGGCAAGACGGCCAAGACCGCCGTTACCAAGGCCCGCATCAGGCTCGCAGTCATAGAGCTTTTCAAGCTTAATGCCGAAATCCTTAAGTGCAGAAGCAAATGTATTTGTAAGATTAAGATTATAAAGGTTGTTCTTCAAAGAACGGCCCATAAGAAATTCCATGCAAAGGTAATAAACCTTTTTGGAATCGGACTTTTTATGTTGCTCATAAAAATCTTTTCTGCCCTGCATCATCATTTCACGCACAATAAGAGCAATAGCCTTATAATAATGCTCATAGGTAGCCTCTTCTGCCGTTACGCCGAAATAATGAGCAAGCTTGCCTTCGATAAGGTCTTTAGCCTGTTTTTTTGTAAGCTTATAATTCATAGATATGACCTCCTGCCATAAGTCTGTTATTATTTTATACTAAACCGCTATAAATTACAACAGTTATTTATAAAAATAATTTGATTGATTTTTGTGTCTTTTGCCAAAAAGAGCTTGTCTTTTTAACTATTTTTAAATTATTTATGGATATTTTTCACAAATTATCCTGTTTTTATCTCTGTAAGCAATGATATGCACCCTAGCGAAATCAATTTTTTGATGAAATTTGACACATTCTATTGACCGAAGAAGCACAAAAGAGTACAATTCAGATATCACAGTTAAGGAGTTAATTATGAAAAGCAAATCAAAAAAGCTGATTGCCATTCTTTTAAGTATAACAATCATAATTATCGGCGGCGGAGCTTATTTTTATTTAAGACATTACAGAACCCCTGCCAAAGAAACGGTAAAGCTCAGTGAATTTACCGATGCCGCCGACATCAGCCTCACCGCTCACAGAGGGCTTTCGGCGCTTGCCCCCGAAAACACAATCCCCGCCATTGAGCTGGCAGGTCAGAACGGCTACAAATATGCTGAATTTGACATTCATCTTACCGAGGACGGAGTATGGATTTTAAACCACGAGGAGCATTTAATAAGAATGACGGGCAAGCTTGGTTACATAAAAGATTACACCTACTTTGAGCTTGCAGAATATAACATCAACAACGGCGCAAATCACGAAAATTATCCCAATTTAAAAATGCCGTCTTTAGACGATGCACTGGATACCTGCCTTAAATATAATATAATCCCGATGATTGAGATTAAGGATTATACCGACAGCGGGATTAAATCTCTTGTTAATTCAATCACCGAGCACGGCTTCGAAGATTCCTGCTATGTAATCTCTTTTAAATACGACGCTATTGAGGCTGTTGAAAAAGCAAACCCTAACATTGATATTTTGTATCTCATAGAAAAGCTTGACGAAGAGCATCTGAGCCGATGCCTTGATAATCCTCACAGAGGAGTGAGCTTCAAGGCCGACCCGAAAGCTAACACCGCAGAAAAAATCAACAAGCTTAAAGAAAAACGAATTGAGCTCTTTACCTGGACTGTTGACGAAAAGGATGCCATTGATTATTATTACCCGTTAGGCGTTAAAAATTTTGTAACCAACAGAATATTGCCATAAAAGCCAACAACACCAAAGCTTAAAGCCAAGGTGTTGTTTCTTTTTCATAATCTTTATCTATCAAAATATATTCATTTTTATATTTCTGACACATTTTTAAATTATACTCGTTCTCTTTTATCAATTCATCTTTTGAAAGACAAGCATCATATAATCTTTTTTCAATCACATTTGCAAATTCAGCTATTTTTGAAAAATTATTTTCAATATAGCTCTTAGTCATAATTAAACAAATATATTTGATTTCTTTGAGATATTTTCCATCAAGACCATCTCTCCAGTCAAACGGAATATAACAGCCCTCTACGATTAAGTTTTGATTATTTTCCACCGCTGTTTTTATCATCTCTCTTACAATCGGCCATAAATAATCAACAAGCTTTTCATCATCTTCAGCAGTCAATTCAGTCTGTTTACTTCTTATCAGCCCCATTTTTAAATGATCGATTGAAAGATATGGAAAATTATATTTATCAAGTAATTTTTGTGCCAGAGCTGTTTTGCCGGTATGCGTGGCACCTGTAATCAGAACAATCATTTTTCACCTATGCAAAAGAGAAGCCTCTTTGAAGCTTCTCTTTTTAAAATTACACTCTTTTAAGGATATCCTCAAATGTTTCCTTAATTACCTTCTGTGTGTTGGGTCCCATTGAGTTTGTTTCGTGATAATGTCTTCTGTCGAAGCGGTCACGGGCTGTGTTGAGGTATGGCTGAGTTTTGTTAAGAACAAAGTCATTAGGCGGAACACAGTAACCTGTCATATCGTTACTTACACCAAACACAACAAGGTTGGGGTCGTTTGCAACTTCAACCAAAGGAGTGGGGTTAGCGTCTTCACCAAGGCCTGTTGAAGAAATTTCTGCTTCGTCATATCCGCCGAAAACTGCTGACTGGAACATTTCACCGGGGAGAAGAAGAATCTTCTGTGAGCCGATTTGCATATATGTCATTTCAGACTTAAGCGCAACGCCAAGCTCGCTGTCCTTTGACGGATAGGGGTCGTTGCTGAAGGTCTGGCGCATACCAAGAAGCATAAGAACATTGTTGTCAACAGGAAGATAAAACTTCTGCTGAACGATTGTCATTTCAGGCTCAAGCTCTTTGTCATTATCAATAGCAAGAGCGCCCTCTGCAAGCACCTTACCCTGAAGCTTGATGTTGTTGACATTGTCATTTTCATCAAAGTCAGCCATATCTACGCCGCCGATTGCACCGATACCAAACAATACATTTGCGCCGCAGGCTTCTTTGATGTTTTCACGCATAAAGTAAGGATATTCACCGCTGAGCATTCTGTTGCCGCCGCCAAGTGAATTGGGGTGAGCTGAGAAGTTAAGAATCCAGGTTTCTTTACTGCCGTCTTGAGGAACAAAGCGGATACGGGTGAGGGTTTCATTAAGGCCCTTTGTTGCACGGCCTGTCTGCTGAGCGCCTTTGAGATACTTAGTGCCAAGGTAAAGCTTGCCTGATTTTCTGTTGGCATAAGCCTCTTTGCTGACCTTAACCATAGTGTTCATAAGCATATCCATATAGTCAGGGTCTTTACCGTCAGAAGGAATTGAAGCAAAAGGCTTGCCCCAATAGCCGAGGGTGTCAATACCTGAATGGCTGTGGGTTGCGCTGATGTTAATGCACTTACATCCAACTTCTTTTGCAAAATCAGCAAGCATTGAACGCACTTTCATAACCTCGATATTTGTCATACCGACGATATCTGCGCCAATCCAGAGAATACCTTCTTCATTTCCGCAGTCAATCCAAACCGCAGAGGCATAAACAGGAGAAAGCACGCCTTCCATCTTATGACCTGAGCCGTGACCTGCAATCCAGTATGTAGTGTCTTTGGTTAAATCAGGCATAATCTCTGCAGTTGAAAAGCCAACGCTGTAGCCTGCGCCCTTAATAACTGTGGGCTGAACTTTTTCGATAGGGTCGGCGGTTTTGCTTTTGCCAATCTTTTTGCCGTAGCCGGAAACAATTTTAACTATGCCTTTTGAAACTAAATCCATAATATCCATAAATAAGCCTCCTTATTCTTGTAATTCATTGTTATCAGCAGTAGGTTCCTGCTGTGTGGTTGTTGAGCTTGTGCTCGACGGTATTGACGGAATCAGATTTTCAAGTCCGCTTGGTATTGACGGAATCAGATTTTCAAGAGGATTTGACTGTGATTCGCTTGTTGAAGACTCCTCCTGCGAGGTTGACTCGCTTGGATTTGTGCTTGAATAAATGTATTGTGAGGTTGAGCTCGGCACATAGTTTGAGCCCGAATTAGATGAAGGTGAATTGCTTGTGGGGTTCCTCTTTGCGTTTGTAAAATCCAAAGCAGATTTTCTGTCACTTTCAAGAATGATGTTTGTTTCACCGTAAACTGCTTTTTGAAGCTTCTGAGCGCAAATAGGATAGTCCACAATCCATACCCACTGGTTACGGGCAGAAGAGGTGTTAACATAAGCCGAAGCCATTTCAACACCCTGCTCCTGAGGAAGAGTTATTTCGGTGATTTCATATTTCATCCAGCCCTGAGTAACAGCAGTTGCAAGAAGTGAAATTACCTCAGGCTGAGTGTAGCCTGTTCTGATAAATTCAGCCGTCTGCTTGTATGCGTTTACAAGTTGACCGCTCGAAGCGGTTTTAGCACTTGCCATCAATGCCTTAATAATCTTACGCTGACGCTCTGTTCTGTTAACATCGCTGTCAAGCTTTCTGATACGGCTGTAAATCAAAGCCTGTGTGCCGTTGAGCTTAACATCGTTACCGTAAGGGAAGTTTGTCTGCTTTGATGTTCTGCGGATAAACATTGCTTCGTTATATTCAACATCAACCGTTACGCCGCCCAAAGCATCAATAAGCTTTTTGAATGAAGCAAAGTCAACTGCAATATATTCGTCAATTTCAACCTTGAAATTCTTTTCAATGGTGTCAATCAAAGTTGCAGGGCCGCCGAGGCTGTATGCCGCATTAACCTTTTCGTATCTGCCCTTTGTTCCTCCTGATTGCTGAGGAATATCCATATAAATATAACTGTCTCTGAAGAAAGAGGTAAGGGTGATTTTCTGAGTTTTTTTGTTAATTGAAACGAGCATAATAGCATCCGCTCTGCCTGAAGAGGCTGTTCCTGTTTCAGAGTCAACACCGCAAAGCAAAACATTGAGAACATTTTTGCTGCGCATTTTGTCACCGCCGTTGTTTGCCCAGCTGTAAAGGAAATCATTCAGAGAGCTGGCATCGGTAACGTCGCCCATAGCCTCAAGGTTAACATCCTCGTCTTCAATAATTGCATCCGAGTTGTAGTCAACACCCGAATCGCCGTAATCTGCACCGTCAGTAACATGGAAAAGATATGCAACTGCCGCACCAAAAAGGAGAATTATTGCAACGATTATTGAAATTAAAAGAATTTTGAGGTTTTTGTAATTGTTCTTTTTAAAGAATGAGCCTGATTCTTTCTTTTTCATAGGCTTTTCCTCAATTATATCATCCGAATTAAATTCAGGTGTTTCATCACCGTCATCATCTTCTTTATAGTTTATATACTTTCCGTATTTCTCCGTCAGGTCACTTAACTCCGCTTTTGAGGAATTTTCACGGGATTGCTGCTGGGCAACCCTTTTATTATATTCATCCTGTGTGCTGAAGAAATTTTCATCGTCCTTATTGTTCAAACTTCTTTCCCACCTTCACTATTATTCATAGTATATTATAACACCCTGCCCTGCAAAACACAACAGCAGAATGTAAAATAAATATGAATTTTGTCATAAATAAAAGGCCTGCACCTTGCGGTACAAGCCTTAATAAAATTTTATCAGTCAGCGGACTCTTCTGCTTTATCGATAAGCTCCTGAGGAATTGCCTCACCGTGCTTAACAAACAAGAGCATAATAATTGCCGCGGCAAATACAATCGGGCTGTAATAGAACAGCGACATATATGTGCCCGCAAACATTCTGATTGCGCCGTAAACGATTGGAGATGCAATCTGAGCGGAGAATGTTGCGGTGTAATAATAGCCTGTGAATGTTCCCACCTTTTCAACACCGCCGATTTCAAGAACAAGGGGAAGTGTGTTAACGGTGATAAACATATTGGCGGCACCGCCGAGAATGAGAACAGGGTAAATAAGAATGCTGAGGATTTTGGTAATATCCTTAACAGCGTCTGAAAGAGCCTGCAGAGCTGTGCCGAAAGAGGCATCTGCATCAGTTTCAAGAATTGAGCTTGCAACGCTTACAACACCTGAATAAATGCTTTCACCTGCATTTTCTTTAAGATAATTATCAAACACAGCATAATTCTCATAAGCAGAAACATCAGAATTGCTTTCAAGAGCATTTCTGTATTCAATATAGCCGTCCATACTGAGAACAGAACCCTCGGGAAGCTCAACGCCCTCTGCCTTAGCCTTGTCAGAAAGCTCTGAGTTATATGTGTTAATCTGGTCATTAACTGCAATATAGGCGTTGTTAACGGCAACATAATCGTTAATTGAAAGATTGTTGTTGCCGAGCATTGAAACAAAAACACCAAAGAAAACTACAAATGCAGAAAGGAATATTGCAAGACCTGCAAGAATAGTCTTTTTTCTGCCGAATTTCTTACCGAACTTACCTGCCGGAAGAGCAGCGGCGGCTGAAACAACAGCAAAAATGAGCATAAGGATTGTTGCTTCTGATGTGATTTTATGAAGAATTTCTTCAGCAAAAAGTGAGAAGAAGGTTGTAATTGCATTTGTTCCGCAGAAGAGGAAGAAAAGGCAAGCGAGCATAAACATAAGGCTCTTCTTTTCGCCCTTTGAAAGCTTGATTGCTTTTTTAGCGGCTTTTTCAGCCTTTTTAGCTTCTTTTTCAGCCTGCTTTCTTGCTTTTGCGTCAGCATACTGATTTGCTTCACCCTTAAGCTTGATACTTGTGTCTTCTTCCTTAACGAAGAAAAGGAGAACAAGCATACCTGCAATCATAACGATTGAGCCGATGAGGAAAACATAAGGGAAAGAAAGAGTTTCGTCAGCTTTAATCTGCTCTTTTGTGTAGCCTGCAAAAAGAGTACACAAAGCAATACCGATTGTGCCGGCAATCATACCCACAGCGCTACCGAGACCGCCCATAAGGTTGATAACCGCATTACCCTCTGAGCGAAGCTCGGGAGGAGTAAGGTCAGGCATAAGAGCAACAACCGGAGCGCGCCAAAGTGACATAGAGAATACGAAAAGAATAACGCAAACCATTGTCAATGCAAGGTTGTTGGTGTTGAGGGCAACAATAGGAATAAGGAAAAACAGCAAAGCAGAAATAGGAGCGCAAGAAACAATAAACGGACGGCGCTTACCTAATTTTGAATGGCAGTTGTCCGAAAGCTTACCGAATGTAGGCTGAAAAATAACACCAAAGATGTTATCAAATGTCATAATAATACCGATAAACAAAGGAACAAGAGTAAAGCCGCCGCCAACGAGGGCAACCTCTTCGCCCTGAGCTTCAGCAAACTTTGTTAAAAACGGCATCTTTTCAACAAGGAAGTTACTCCAGTTCTGAACCATGTCACTGCCTGAAAGCAGCTTGTTCAAAATTTTGGTAATATATGGGTCATAAATTGCCCACGCGATTGATGTAGCCAAAAAACCGAAGCCGGTTAATATAGTTTTAGGATAATTAAGCTTCTTAACTTTTTCTGACAAGGTACATCACTCCTTTTCTTTTTGATGAATTTATAATAACAGAAATTAAAAAATTTGGCAATACTCTTTTTCTTTTTCATAAAATATTACTGTTTTATTATGCCCGATATAAGCAAATATCACAAAAAAAAGACGGCGTGGATTTCACGCCGTCTGAGTATTTCTTATTCCTGAGGCTTTTTAGGCTCAATTTTGCCGTAAAGGCTTCCGCCGATATCTGAGCGGGGAGCTCTTGCGGGCTTTGATTCAGCTGAAGAATAGTTGTTTCTTCTTCTGTAATCGTTTCTGCCGTTTCTTCCTCTGCCGGGGTTTGTGGGCTTAAAGCCTTCTGCAAGGGTGATAACAACCTTGCGGTCTGACTCACTGCCGACTGAATGAGAGCTAACACCCTCAATTTCCTGAACAGTTGTGTGAATAATTCTTCTCTCGTAAGGATTCATCGGGTCAAGAACAACATTTCTGCCGTATTTCTTAACTCTTTCTGACTGCTTTTTAGCAAGCTCACGCAGAGTATCTTCACGCTTCTGGCGGTAGTTGCCTGCGTTGATTGAAACTCTTCTGTAATCATCCTTACCCTTGTTGATAACAAGTCTTGTAAGGTACTGGATTGCATCGAGTGTTTCACCGCGGCGGCCGATGATGTAGCCGTAGCCGTTGCCGCAATCAAGGTCAAGGCTGATGCTTTCATCGTCTTCTGTTACATTGATTTCAACATTTTCAACGCCCATACCCTTTAGGATTGATGCAACATAATCCTTGGCAACCTGACCCATATCGGTAGTAACGCCTGTGTATGCTTTAGGCTCTGTTTCTGCAGCCTTTTCAACTGCAGGCTTAGCCTTCTTTTCTTCTTTTTTCTGAACGGGTTTTTCTTTTGCAACCTTTTCAACGGGTGCTTTCTTTTCTTCGGGAGCTTCATAAAAAGCTCTTGCTTTAGCGGGTGCACCGCCGAAAAGACCTAATGTCTTTTTCTTGGGGAGCTCTAAAATCTCAGTGCTTACATCTGCATCCCAGGGTGCACCGAGAGCTGTTTTAGCGGCTTCAATAGCCTCTTCAACAGTAGCTCCTGTTCCAATAGCTTCTTTTATCAAAATTACACCACCTATGATGATTATTGTCTGATTATTTGTTTTCGGTGTAGTCTGCTGTCTGTTTAAGGCTGTTTTCTCTTGAACGGCGTTCAATGGTTTCTTTAACCATAAGCTTTGCAATTTCCACCTGCGGACCGCGGAATTTCTTCATAAGGTAGCTCTGAACGGTTGAATAGATGTTAGAAACAATCCAGTAAACACCAATACCTGCAGGGAAAAGGAAAGTGAAGTAAACTGACATCAACGGCATAAATACAGTCATACAGCCGTTACCCGGTGCTTTTGCCATTGAGGGATTCATCTTTTTCTGCTGAGCCTGCATAATAAATGTCTGAGCAAATGAAGTCAAGCCCGAAAGAATCGGAATAATCCAATATCTGTTAAACTCTTTGAAATTAGGC
Source organism: Clostridia bacterium (assembly GCA_017465465.1). GTDB lineage: Bacteria > Bacillota > Clostridia > Oscillospirales > Acutalibacteraceae > CAG-488. Next base: position 43,667 of record JAFTWE010000014.1, read on the forward strand.
TTAACACCTAACTGCAAGCCAAAAATCTCAAACTTCTTTTCAGCAACAAATTCGCTGATTGCGCCAATGGTTTCTGTACTTACTTTTCCTGCAAGAGAATCCTTAAATAAATCAAAATGCTGAATGATATACATCGGATAATATCTTTCAGAGCCTTTTTTAATGAGAGAGCTTATGGCTTCTTCAGGTGAAGCCTCCGCAAACTTAACAAAAAGTTCCTGAATAATGCTGATTTCATCAACACTCAAGCCCAATGCATAGCGCAACGGGTTATACATAACACCGAAAAGGCCGATAATAATCGGCATCTGAATAAGCATGGGAAGACAACCGGCTGACATAGGGTTATAGCCCTCACGCTGATACAAAGCCTGGGTTTCTTCCTGAATCTTCTGCTGATTGCCTGCATATCTTTCCTGAATTCTTCTGATTTTAGGAGCAAGGCGCTGCTGCTTTGCCATACCTCTCTGCTGAGAGATTGTGGTCGGCAATGTGATGGTACGCGCCAGAATAGTAAACAAAATAAGAGCCAGGCCATAACCGCCTACACCACCTACAAATTTGTAGATAGCTAACATTATATAGCCGAAAATCGGGCTGATGTAATCGTAAAACCAGTTGTATAAGGCCATTTTTAAACTCCTTTATGTCTATGCTTGCAATCGCACTTTTCTTTTTTGGGAGGGACCGGGTCATATCCGCCCTTAAAAAGTCGGTTGCAGCGCAAAATCCTCCACGCCGCAAGCAATGACCCTTTTATCGGTCCGTGAATCTCAATCGCCTCAACCGCATAATGAGAGCAGGTGGGATAATACCTGCACATGGGAGGCAATATGGGGGAAATAAATTTCTGGTAGAAGCGAATTATTGCAATAAGCACTTTTTTCATCTTATTACACCTGCGCTTTTGAGTTGTTTTCGCATTATTTCCCTAACCTTGGTGCTTTTGGAAACACCTGTTTTGTATCTCGCTACAAAAACAATATCCCAGCCGCCGCTGACTTCTTCTTCCAAATCACGGAAAGCTGCGGCGATAACTCTTCGGCATCTGTTTCTCATAACAGCATTGCCGATTTTTTTACCTGTGGTTATTCCAACACGGCAAACGCCCGCGCGGTTATTTTTTAAAACATAGGTAACCAACGCAGGTTCGGAAAACGACTTCCCTCTTCCGTAAGCACGGCGGAAGTCGGTATTTTGCTTTAATTTAACTGTTTTGGGCAAAGTACTCATCCGTTCACCGCAGAATTTCAGGTATTAGTAAGTAAGCTGCTTTCTGCCCTTAGCTCTGCGACGAGAGAGAACCTTACGGCCGTTTCTGTCTGCCATTCTCTTACGGAAACCGTGCTCCATCTTTCTGTGACGCTTCTTTGGTTGATAAGTTCTTTTCATTCTTCTGACCTCCAATCAAATTAAGTTATCTCCAACGCCTGAGGTGTTCAGGCGCGAAAAAGCATACTGATAACCAGTATTCGCAGTTTAGTATTATATAACATTGTTTGTCCATTGTCAATCTTTTTTTGCTTTTAGGCAGGTTAATTTCCGTTTTGTTTTCTTTTTTAAAAATATTAAAGCTGAAAAATCATAACCGCAAGGCTTAATTTTCATATAATTTGTATATAAGATTTTAATTGAAAAAACAAATCAGTTATGATATAATAAATCAGTATCGTCAAAAAGTATGTTCAGAATAAATAAAAGAGGAGGAGAAGTTAAATGAACTCATTCAATGAGTTGTGGGAAATGGTCAAGGCTGAATGTCAGGCTCTTGTGTCAGAATCCATTTATAATGTATGGTTCAAAGACATTGAGCTTATCAGCTTTAATGAAGAAAAAGTAGTGCTCGCCATTTCGGGCTTTAAGAAAAAAATTGTTGAAACACGCTTTATCGACAAGCTTAATCAGGCTTTCTATAATATTATGGGCTTTGAAATTCCGATTGAATTTGTTGACTCTCTTGGTTACTCACAGCCTGAAGAAGAAAAAATCGAGGTTGAAGATAAATCCGACACCGATACATTCGATTCTTTCGTTGTAGGCTCATCCAACAAATTTGCCCACGCCGCCGCAATAGCTGTTGCGGCCAACCCCGGCGGCTCATATAACCCGCTTTTTATTCACGGTAACTCAGGCCTCGGCAAAACTCATTTGCTCAACGCTATTTGCCACGAAATCAAAAAGAACGACCCCAACGCCAACATTGTTTACACAAGGGGTGAAAATTTCACCAACGACCTTATCCGTCACCTTGCTCAGAAAAATATGGTTGAGTTCCATAACAAATACCGCAATGCGGATATTCTTTTAGTCGATGACGTTCAGTTCATTGCAGGTAAAGAATCTACTCAGGAGGAATTCTTCCACACCTTCAACGCAGTTGCAACAGCAGGCAATCAGATTGTTCTCACCTCTGATATGCCGCCCAAGATGATTGAAACTCTTGATGACAGACTCCGCAACCGCTTTGAATGGGGCTTGATTGCCGATATTCAGCCGCCTGACCTTGAAACAAGAATGGCTATTATTAAAAGAAAAGCCGTTAAGCTTGGTCTTGATATTCCCGACGATGTTATTCAGTACATCGCTCAGAGATTAAAAGATAATATCCGTCAGCTTGAGGGCGCAGTTAAAAAGATGCAGGCTTATGTTACAATGCAGGGGCTTCCAATCAGCATCACCACCGCTCAGGCAGCTATTAAAGATATTATGGTTGATACTCAGCCTCAGCCCATTACCGTTGACAAGATTGTTCAGGAGGTTGCAAGAACCTACGGTGTTTCTGCCGATGATATCCGTTCAAAGCGTCAGGACGCAGGCACAGTTGAAATGCGCCAGATGTCAATTTACCTTGTTCGTGAATTAACAGGTATGTCAACAAACGCTATAGGTAAAGCCTTCGGCGGCAAAAACCACACAACCATTCTTTACAGCATCTCTCAGTTTGAAGATAAGCTCAAGAGCCGTTCAGACCTTCGTGAAAAGGTTGAAAACATAAAAAAGAATGTGTCTGACAAGCACTAAAATCCACTCCCTTCGGAGGTAATACCATGGGACTTTTTGAAAAATTTAACAAAGGACTCAGAAAAACAAGAAACAGTATGTCGGGAGCCATTGATGTTATGCTCCACGGCAAAAACGAAATAGACGAAGACCTTTATGAGGAGCTTGAAGAAATCCTCATTATGGGCGACGTTGGTATAAACACCGCTGTTGAAATCTGCGAAAAGCTTCGTGACTATGTTGCAAAGAAAAATCTTCGCAAGCCTGCCCAGGTTAAAGATGCCATTCGTGAAATCGTTGCCGAAATGCTTCAGGGCGGTGAGGATATGGGTCTTATTACCCTCCCCTCAGTTATCCTTGTTATCGGCGTTAACGGCGTAGGTAAAACCACCACCATCGGCAAAATGGCAGCTATGTATAAGGCTCAGGGCAAAAAGGTTATTCTCGGTGCGGCCGATACCTTCAGAGCCGCCGCCATTGAGCAGCTTGAAGAATGGGCAAACAGAGCCGGTGTTGATATTATCAAGCACAAAGAGGGAGCAGACCCTGCCGCAGTTATTTTTGACACTATTCAGGCAGGCAAAGCAAGAGATTGCGATATTATTATCTGCGACACAGCAGGCAGACTCCATAACAAAAAGAATCTTATGGATGAGCTTGCAAAAATTTATAAGGTTATTGACCGCGAGCTTCCTTATAACGACCGTGAAAGTCTGCTCGTTCTTGACGCAACCACAGGTCAGAACGCTGTTAATCAGGCAAGAGAATTTAAAAATGTTGCCGAAATTACAGGTATTGTTCTCACAAAGCTTGACGGCTCTGCAAAGGGCGGCGTTGTTCTCAACATCAAAAACGACCTTAAGGTTCCCGTTAAGTTTGTTGGTGTAGGTGAACAGATTGACGACCTTCAGCCCTTCAACCCCGAAGCATTTGCAAAAGGACTTTTTGAAAATGAAGTAGAGCGCGATGACGACGAGGAAGAAGAAAGCGGTGACGAGGAATGAAAGTTCTCATAGCTACCCATAATCTTAAAAAGAAAGCCGAGCTTCAGCGAATTCTCACCCCGCTTGGCATTGAGGTTGTAACCGCAGATGATATCGGCATTGACCTTACAGATGTTGAAGAAACAGGCACAACCTTTGAAGAAAATTCACTTCTCAAGGCTCAGAGCGGCTGTGACGAAAGCGGTCTCCCCTGCGTTGCAGATGATTCAGGTCTTGCGGTTGATTATCTGGGTGGTGCTCCCGGTGTGTATTCTGCAAGATATGCAGGTGAACACGGCGACGATGAAAAAAATAATGATAAGCTTTTAGCCGAGCTTGACGGAGTTCCCTTTGAACAGAGAACAGCAAGATTTGTAAGTGTTGTTACCTGCGTTTTTCCCGACGGCAAGAAAATCGCCGTAAGAGGTGAATGTGAAGGCAAAATTGCTTTTGAAAGAGCAGGCAACGGCGGCTTTGGCTATGACCCGTTATTCTTGTTTGAAGACGGCAGAAGCTTTGGTGAATTCACCGCAGAAGAAAAAGATAAAGTCAGCCACAGAGGCAAGGCACTTCGCCTTTTGGCTAACGAATTGGAGAAAATTATATGACAGATAAAATGACAGGCAAAGAAAGAGCCGCTTTCAGAGCAAAAGCAAATTCTCTTGAGCCGCTTTTCCAGCTGGGCAAGGGCGGAATGAGTGACGCAATTATTGCTCAGGTTGATGATGCGCTCAGAGCAAGAGAGTTGATTAAGGTTAAGGTGCTTCTTGAATCCACACCTATTACTCCCCGCGAGGCGGCAGACCGGCTTGCCGAGGCAACAAACGCTCATGTTATTCAGGTTATTGGCGGAGTAATTGTTCTTTACAGAGAAAATCCTGAGCTCAGAGAGCTTGAAGCAAAAAAGAAAAAAGAGGCAAAGAAAAATGCCGCCACTTCAAAGGGCGCAAAGGATTTTGCAAAAAAATACAAATCTGCCAAGAATAAAGGACTTCCAACAAGACGAAAATGAGTATATAATAAGAAAGGAGTTGTGATGGGTGAGCAACGATAAAAACACACCTGTTATTCAAAACAGAAAAGCCTATCACGACTACTTTGTTTTGGAAGAATACGAAGCAGGAATTGAGCTTTTCGGCACAGAGGTTAAGTCAATCCGTCAGGGCAAGGTTAATTTAAAGGATGCCTGGTGCAATATTGTCAACGGTGAAATTTTTGCCAACGGTATGCACATCAGCCCTTATGAGCAAGGCAACATCTTTAACCGTGACCCCTTGCGAGTGAAAAAGCTTCTGATGCACAAAAGGGAAATCAACCGTCTTTACGGAACAGTCAAGCAAGACGGACTTTCGCTTATTCCCCTTTCGGTTTATTTTTCGAAGGGCAAAGCAAAGGTTAAAGTCGGTCTTTGTAAAGGTAAAAAGCTTTACGATAAGCGCGATGTAGCTGCTAAAAAAGAAGCCACTCGTAATATTGAGCGTTCTATGAAAGAGAGAATGAGATAACTTCTTCACTATTCACTATTCGTTTTTCACTTGAGCGAAGCGAAATATATGGGGATGAAAGGATTTCGACGGGGATTTTGAACCCGGGTAAGCGAGCAGTGGTGTGGGACCACTTTAAAACTCACAACTTTTAAAATTAAACGACAACAATAAAGTTGCATTAGCTGCTTAAAGCAGCTCGTCCTGACCTGAATTACCGCGCTCAGGTTAAGGGCGTCGATTAGCGGTGAACGTGCACAGATGAGTAGCCTTGTAATCCGTCATGCATCAAAGGATACCGAAGCGGACAGCCTGTTTATCGGCGGTCCGTCGGGGGAATCTTAAAAGATAACCTACGCTCGTAGAAAGCTCGGAGAATGAGTTTTCGGACGCGGTTTCGATTACCGCCATCTCCACCAAATGAAAGTCAGACGAACACCTACTACTTCTTCACAGGCGGCTTCGCCGTGAAAGTGGAACTCTGACAAAAAAGAAAGAACCAAGGTTGGAAATAGCCTTGGTTTTTTTGTTTCTTTGGGGTATTGAGATTGTTTGTTAAGATGTGATATAATAAAATCAACATATATCAATCCACAACATTTCAAGGAGGTTTTCTGATGCAATTTGAATTAAGTGAAAAGCTTATAAAAGCGTATAATGAAAATAGCAAAAACCCCAACTACTCTCTGAATTTTCTCTTAAATAGTTTAGACCCAAGTATTTGTATTTCTGCCATCAAATTGGTGGATGTATTTAGCATTCAAGGAAACACAATAACATATGATGTGGATGAAAAAAACATCAAAATCATCAAAATATTATTTAAAGAAATTACCAACAATTTAATCGAAAAGCTTCTTTGGATTGCTCTTTTGTTACCGGAGATGTAATATGGAAAATTTTGAGATATTATATCAAGAGTCTTTAACTAACGTGGAAGAGTCAATTATTGAATCATTAAATGAACTTAATATTCCTGAATCCACAAACATTTCAACCATAATAAAAAGCGAAGCCTCACTTGATGGATGGGATTACTGTTATGCTATTGCAATAGGACTGGCTGGTGTTTTTATTTCAACAAATGAAGCTTTTGGTCATTATCTTGACCAAATACATAAAGCAGCAAGTGGAAACAGTGGTGACTATGATAAGTTTCAAAGCTTTCTTGGTGATATGCTTCATCACGAAGGCGACCATATAGATGCAATTGAGATGCCTTTCAAAAATAGAAATGGTGATAACGCCTATTGCATTTTTCACAGATTATTGTGGGGTCATGATATTCTTTCAAATAAAGAAGATAATCCCTTTTTGTTAATGTTTAATCAAAAAGGATTAAATGGTATATTTCAAGCAGTTAGACATCTTTTAGCTGATACAGCTTCCAAACAAGGACTACCATTACCCGGAAGTTCATTCTTTGATTTAATAGATGATAATAATAAAACATCTAATTATTTAATAAAGATTGCTCAACAATTATCAGAAGAGACGATAGGTATAAAAACGGGTGCGCAAGAAATATATTCCCATATGATGACTATCAGAGCACAGGATGTAACTGCAGGAGTAGTGGTAAATCTTGTAACCGACCTTTATTTTCTTCTTCGTAAAATAGAGAACAATATTCGTCGAACTGAAGTAAAGCTTATTGCATATATGGTCAATTTTTTAGGTGAAGCCGTTGTTGGCTCTTTAAAACAAAATGGCGTTCCCTATATAAATATTCCCTTGGCAGGAGCATTAACAACGACTTTTATTCAGTTTTGTTACTATAACAGCAGTGAGATAAAAAGTATTACGAGCACTACTGAAAATCTTCATTCTGCAACAATGAAATTTGAAGAATCAAATAATGACTTTTTATCATTACCTACAATTGAATCAGCAGATGAATATATAACACTATCTGATACCGCAGATGCAAATATAGAGGAACTACTTGACTTTTTAAAGGATGAGAAATGATGAAAAAACTAGTTTATGCAATTATTGCAGCCTTAATTGCAATTGGCTCATTTTTAACGGGGTTTCTAATTAGACAGCCGAAAATAAATAAACTGAAAAAACAGATCGAAATGCTGCAACAAGATAATAGCAAACTTCTCAATTTAATTGATGAGAGCCGCCAAAATTATCAAGAGTTACTTATTCAACACAAGGCACTTAAAGCATTGCAATTTAGAAAAAAGTCAGCATTAAAAGAGCAAATTACTGAAACTTTAGTTATGCAATATGCAATTAAAGAGTATTTAATGTTATTATTAAAGAGTGGAAAATATAATAATGAACTAGAAAAAAGTGAAATTATATTTTTCAACGCCTTTGAAAAGTTTATTGATGGCAAAAAAATTTCTACCAGTGATAAAGTTAAAATACGTGACTACATAACTGAAAAATATAAAACTGAAATAAAACACTTAAAAGAATGTGAGTACACACCGGTAATTGATGATTTAAACGCTATATGAATTCCGCACATTCGACAAAATACAGACCTCCTTGTAAAATGGTATTGCCAAATACAAGGAGGTCATTTTTATGTTTAATAAGAAAACAAAACTGAAGCTCACGGATTTTGAGTGTAACCTGTTAACCAACGGAATGAATGAGTTCCGCAATATGCTTTTGGCAGAGGATTTACCCACAGAGGATGTAGATGAGCTGTTGCTGAAAATCATTGATAAGAGTGAAAAATAAGGCTCAGAAAATAGGGACTGTTGCATAAGGATTATCTATTGAAAAACAATAAAGTTCTTTTTACAACCCTTATTGCTGAAGGCAAACTGTGGCAACCTCTCTCGGATATTGATATTCAGGCACAGCAAATGTTTGATTCTCTTGTTGAACAGATGAAAACAACAGAAGACTTAACCGAGCAACTGAAAGAAGAAAATCAGATGGAATGGGTGTGCCGTGTAAACAATATCTGTGAAAGAGTAACAGAAATAGTTACTCGAAAGTTAATTTAAACATAAGGTATGAGTTTTTTTGCTCCCCTTTGTCATCAGTGCTCTCTGAAAAATGATAATGCGACTTGGTAAACACACCGCCAAGTCTCATTGTTTTTTGTTCAATTATAATCACAATCCGAACGCTTCACCAATCGGTAAAGAGTTCGAATTATTTATTTCTGGCTGTTACGAACCATTATGATGCCACTTTGTTTTTAGAAAAAAGAGTTAAAATTAGCAATTTTTTATTATTTTTCAAAAAATTTTTCAGTTCGACAAACTCTTATTTGACATTATCAAACTGCTTGATTTCATTGGCAATCATAACCACGCTTTTTTCGTTGGTATCAATTTTTATGGTGCTGAGCGTTTGATATAGCGGTGTTGTTGCTACACTTTCGGTTTACTTAACTGTGAACTTGCTTTAACGCCACAAAGCATATCGACAAGTTTCTTGGTAGCTATGCTTGGACTGCGATTCTTTTTTGTCACAAGGCATATCGAGCCGTTCGGAATCTTTTCTTTAAGACCGAGCCGAATAATACGTTCTTTTTCGTTATCGTTTTCCACGAACATTTCGGGAACAAAGCCGATTCCAAGATTGTGCTTTATCATCGGTAAAAGCTGATCGGTCGTTGCGGCTTCTATATCAGGAGAAAATACAAGCCCGTTATCTGAAAACCATTTGGAATAAAGCTCATAAGTCTTTGTTTTCGAATCAAGGCTTACAATAGGATATTCGGTAATCTCTTTAAGAGTCACTTCCTTGTTTTTTAGCTTGGAATATGCCGTTCCGCATACAGCGACAGATGAAAAAGATTTGATATTCACGGACTTCATATCATCTTTAATTCCTGTCGGCGTAGTTACCAAAGCAAAATCAGCAAGACCGTTTTTCAGTTCTGTAATTGCCTGCGGAGTAGAGCAGTTTGATATTTTTATTCGGACACCGGGATATGAAATGTGATAATTTTCAAGCACGGGCAGAAGTAAGCCGTGAAGTGCTACTTCGCTCACAGCGATAGAAACAATACCTTTCTGCAAAGTTTTATCAAGGGATATTTCTGCTTCTCCGGCTTCTATTTGCTGAAAAGCCACTGCTATGTGCTGATATAACTTTTCGCCCTCCGGTGTAAGCGTTACACCTTTGTTGGAACGAATAAAAAGCGTACAGCCAAGTTCATATTCCAATGTTTTAATCGCCCTTGTAATGTTTGGCTGATTATTAAGTAATGCATTCGCTGCCCCGGTAAAACTGCCGCATTTCGCAACATAATAAAAGATTCTGTAATAATCATAGCTAATGTTCATCAAGCTCACATCCATATCAATTTGATATAAAACGAATATAACATATATATTTTACATATATCGGCTTTTGAATTATAATACAAAAGAAAGCGTATGTCAATGCATACGCAAATAACGGAGGTTGAATTGTATGGAGACTGTATTTGAATGTTTGTTTTCCTATCCTTATCATAGCGTTGCAGAAAACAATGAGGAGGAAACCTAAATGAACAAAGATTTGACAGTAGGTAAAACGTCCTCGGTTTTATGGAAGTTTTGCCTGCCATTGTTTGGAAGCATCATCTTTCAACAACTATATAATATTGCTGATAGTTTTGTTGCAGGAAAGTTTGTAAGCGAAGATGCTTTGGCGGCAGTCGGAAACAGTTATGAAATCACCTTGATATTCATAGCGTTTGCTTTCGGTTGTAATATCGGTTGCTCGGTTATTACAGCCCAACTTTTCGGTGCGAAAAACTATAAAGAAATGAAAACCGCCGTTTATACAACCCTGATTGCGGGCGGCGTGCTTTGTGTGGTACTGATGGCTATTGGCGGAATATTCTGCACCGACCTTCTGCATCTTATCAATACCCCTGATAATGTTTTAGCGGACTCCAAACTGTATTTGGATATTTATATATTGGGATTACCTTTCGTCTTTTACTATAATATTGCCACAGGAATTTTCTCGGCGCTTGGAGACTCAAAAACACCGTTTGTTTTCCTTGCCTGCTCATCACTTTCCAATATTGGTATGGACATACTGTTTGTTACCGCATTCAAAATGGGAGTAGCAGGTGTAGCGTGGGCAACCTTTATCTGCCAAGGAATCAGTTGTATTCTCGCCGTTGTCTTTGTTTTTATACGTTTAGCAAAAATCAAGACAACCGAAAAATCTAAGATTTTTTCGTGGAAATTACTTGGTAAAATATCGGTTGTCGCTATTCCGAGTATCTTACAGCAAAGCTTTATTTCTGTCGGTAACATCATCATTCAAGGTGTTATCAACTCCTTCGGCTCGGCAGTAATGGCAGGTTATTCTGCTTCTATCAAACTGAATAACTTAGTTATTACATCACTTACCACGCTCGGCAACGGCATTTCAAACTTTACAGCACAAAACCTCGGTGCCCAGAAACCTGAGCGTGTAAAAGAAGGCTTTAAATCCGGTGTTAAACTGGTATGGATGCTTTGCATACCGTTGACTATACTCTATATTTTTGTAGGAAAATACCTACTCTATATTTTCCTTGATAACCCAAGCGGTACTGCTATGGATGTCGGTATCGAGATTCTTCGTATTCTCGCACCGTTTTATATAGTCATTTCGGCAAAGCTCGTTGCAGACGGCGTGTTACGTGGAGCAGAAATGATGAACAAGTTTATGATAGCGACCTTTACCGACCTTATACTCCGTGTGGTTCTTGCCAAAGCATTATCCATTCCGTTCGGTACAACAGGCATCTGGCTTGCTTGGCCTATCGGTTGGTCGGTTGCAACGGTTCTATCGGTGATATTTTACCGGAGGGTATATGTAGGAAAAACAGAATAAAGATTACACAATGAGATAACTGAGATAGTTTGTAATGATTTAATATTCCAATAAATAATTGTCGCCCGAAAAAACGGGCGACATAAATAATGATAAACCCTGCACATTACATAACGAAGACAAAAAAGATATGTAATGTGCAGGAATTTATTTTTAGCTATTTCAAGATAGAAACAGCATCACTTATTGTTTTTTCGAGTGCTTCTTTTCCGTAGACATCAACCTGTGCTTTGTTTTTTTCTCCGTGGGTAAGACATCCTGCCCCACCGATACAACCACCTGTACAAGCCATACCTTCGATAAAGTTTGCATCAAGAACATTTTTACTCTTCTTGAGCAGGGCTGTTTTACAAGCTTCAATACCGTCACATACAGCAGGTTTTACCGTAAAATCAATCTTCTGTTCATTAAGAGCCTGAACAACAGCGTCTGAAAGACCGCCTGAACGTGCAAATATTCTGCCAAAATATGAAGCGTTGTCAAGAACATCTTCAGAAAGAGCTGTGATATCAACATCTTTACTGTCGAAGAGTGCCTGAAGCTCTTCAAATGTAAGAACTGCATCAACATAGGGCTTTACAGTTTCAAGCTGTGCTTCTGCTTTCTTTGCAGTACAGGGACCAATGAAAACAACTTTTGCACCCTCACTTGTTTCCTTGATATACTTTGCAAGCATTGCCATAGGTGACAGGTTATGTGACACATAAGGCACAAGAGCAGGAAAAGCTGACTTGATATACTGTACAAAAGCAGGACAGCATGAACTTGTCAAAAATTCTTTTTCGCTGAGTTCTTTTGCTTCGCTCATCGCTACCATATCTGCACCGAGCGCCGCTTCAACAACAGTGAAAAATCCGAGTTCCTTTAATCCTGTAATAACCTGACCGAGCTTCGCATAAGTAAACTGGCTTGAAATTGACGGAGCAACCACAGCATAAACCTTATATTTTTCATTATTCTGACTTTTTTTCAGAATATCAATAACATTTAATATATAAGACTTATCACTTATTGCACCAAACGGGCACTGATATACACAAGCACCGCACTGAATACATTTGTTGTTATCAATTGCTGCTGCATTATCATCATTAATTGAAATTGCTTTAACTTTACAAGCAATCTGACACGGACGCTTGTGATTTACAATAGCTGCAAAAGGACAAACCTTTGCACACTGACCGCACTCTACACACTTTGACTTATCTATATGTGCAACATGGTTGTGGTCAAAAGAAATTGCACCACGCTTACAAACATCCTCACATCTGTGAGCAAGACAGCCACGGCAAGAATCCGTTACCTCATAACCTGCAGCAGGGCATTCATCACAAGCGATATCGATAACCTCAATAACATTTGGGTTTTCTTTATCACCGCCCATTGCAAGCTTTACACGCTCACCGAGAATTGCGCGTTCTTTATAAACACAGCAGCGCATAGTAGATGTTTTGCCCGGCACAATCTTCTGCGGAATGTCAAGAAGATTCTGAAGAAGTGTGTCATTCCACGCCTCTTGAGCGACCTGGCGTAAAACCTTATATTTAAGATACTGTACTTTCGTATCGAATTTCCTCATACTGTCATCTCCTTAGAAATAACTTACTTTAATCCTTTTACCCATTTTCTTCAGCGACTTTGAAAGCTCTTCAACGAGATTCATTTTAATGTTGAAATTTATGGGCAGGTCGGGGTTCTGATGAGCAGGGTTAATTGCACGACCAACATAAAAGTTGATATCCGTAGCCTCTTCAAACAGAAGACGGCAAATGAGAGATGCACCGTCTCTTTTAAAGCTCCAATGCTCATAATGCTTGTTTTCGCCGAGATAATCTTCAGCATACTCAACAACTTTATTAACGGTGATAACGCCCTCTGTCACAAGGTCAACTCCCTCGAGTTCCGCTGTTGGAGGAACATCGCTCTGCTCAAATATAAGCGATGGCTTGAGAGGTTTTCTCAAGAATTTTGCGGCTATCGAGGAAGTTGTTCCTCCGCAAATGATGTGCTTGCCTTCCTTTGAGAAGAAAAGCGACATCATTCTGTCGGCATCGTCACGGTTAGACGGAGGTCCGAAAAGCATATTCATCGGAACTCTTTTTCTGATTCGTACAACACAAGCCGTTGCGTCATCGCCCGGCTTATGACCGTAAAGCTTATCACACTCATCAACAAGCATTGTTGAAAGTGTTTTCGCTGTATATCCTGCAGGAACAAGAGTTTCTATGAAGTCGATTATATCTTCTCTCTTCCAACCGAAGTTGTATGACATACCGATTCCTGCGTGAGGGCAACCGTCACTCATCGCAACAAAAACATCGTTTTCCTGCAAATTTATAACAGATTTGAATATCTTTTTGCCGCCGATATTCATTTCTGTTTTTGGGTAGTCCCAGTTCTTTTCATCACGGATAATAATCGCATGAGGATTATCGTACTGAATAAGCTCAGCAGTCTGATTATTTTTAAGATGAATGATTGTGAATGTTGAATAAGCAACTCCTCTTACTGAGCAAACAGGCAGAGTTGCCGCAATGGTTTCAACACATTCTTCAAGTGACAATCCTTCTGCAAGCATAGTTGAAATAATTTTGGATGTAAGAGTAGAAAGAATACTTGCCTTTACTCCGCTTCCCAAGCCATCCGAAAGAACTATAACCATAGAGTCATCGCTGGGCTCAACTATATCAACATGGTCTCCGCAAAGCTCTTCACCGTGATGATTTATACTCTTATATCCGATATCAGCACATAAATCATTCATTGGTTATTGACTCCTTCAGCTTTGCAAGAGCGATTTTTGTTTCTGCTGCTGTTTCACCGAGAAGTGAAGCGATTTCCTGAACGATGCGCATCTGCTTTTCAACAACCTTATCTGCAACCTCAACGGTCTGTTTGCTGATGTTGTCCTTTCTTTCCTTTGCGTACTGTTCATCCGTTACATCACGCATAATTCCGACAAGAAGTCTTGAATCACGGTCATATACGATTGTCTGTTCAACGTAACGCTTATATTCTGCAAGGTACACACGCTCATTATGAATTTCCCTGCCAGTGTCTCGGACTTTCATAAAAGGTGTCGGGTCAAGAATTCTGATAACCTGCGTGCCGAGGACATCAGAAGCATAACGGATATTCATAATCTCTCTTGCAGCATTGTTAATCTGCTGAACTTCAAGCTGGTCGTTAAGAACAATAAGTCCGTTCGGTGAGCTGTTGACGATTGTATCTGAAAAGCTTTCAGCCTTATCCTTGAGAAAAGGAAGACACATGGAGCTTTCTGCTTTACCCTGAATGATAGCAATTGCTTTTTCACGGCAGGTGTTGTAACCGCAGGAACCGCAGTTAAGCTCCTGTGAGGGTTTGAATTTGCCCATCTGGCGAAGGACACTGTTAATCTCCTGTTCTGAAGGTACAGGTGAACGCTGTTCGATAAACTCAAAATGCTTTTTCAGCTCTATTGCCTTCGGCTGAGAAACCTCGAAATCCTTTGCACCTGCATATTTCGTAATAGTGATATAATCCTTTACTGTTTCTGTATGGTGATATTTTTCCATAACGGGACCGCCCATACAGCTTCCGACACAAGCAGACATCTCAATAAAGCATTTATGGATTTTTCCGCTTTCAATATCCTTGAGAGCTGCGATGCAGTTTTCTACACCGTCAAGTGCGAGATATGTAAAGCCGGTATTTTCCTGTGCCATTGTTTTAAGCACACCGCCCGTGGTCGGGAAAAATCTTGCACGGGAGCAGATATCATTATCCATTTCCGGCTCAATTTCTATATTTTCAGATTTCAACCATTCTGTTAATTCTTCAAATGTAAGCACTGCATCCACAATGCCTTCATAATGCTCAGCCTCATCTTTTTTGGCAACACAAGGTCCGATAAAAACAGTTTTTGCATTCTGATAACGCTGCTTTATATCGTTACAATGAGCCTGCATAGGAGAAACAACATCAGCAAGATACTCAAGAGCTGCAGGATAATGCTTCTGAATAAGAAGGTTAATAGAATGGCAACAAGAGGAAATAATTATATCTCTGTCTTCCTCTTTTATCATTCTTTCATATTCATTTTTTACAATGGTCGCACCGATTGCAGTTTCCTCAACATCATAAAAGCCCAGCTTTTTAAGGGCTTTTCTCATTGAGTTGATTCCTGCACCTTCGTAATTAGCAACAAATGAGGGAGCAAGAGAAACAATTACAGGGTCACCTGACTGAAGAAGAACCTTTACTTTTTCGGTCTCATCAACAATTTCTTTTGCATTCTGGGGACACACAACGAAACACTGACCGCAAAGAATACACTCGTTGCCGATGATGTGTGCCTGATTTCCCGAGAAACGGATTGCCTTTACAGGGCAATGGCGAATACATTTATAGCAGTTTTTACAGTTTGATTTTTTTAATGTCAAACAATTTGGCATTATCCGTTACTTCCCTTCGTTCTTGATTTTTTTCAGTACATTCTCCTCAAAAAATTCTTTGAAGCCTTCCTTTGTAACACCGGTATGAATATCATCGTCAATCTGGATGGTAACACCAATGCGGTTACACTTACCGATGCAGAAACTGCCGGCAAGTGTAACCTCGTCTTCAAGATGATAATCACTGACGGCTTTCTGCAGAAGCTCCACAATTTCGGGAGAACCCTTTAAGTGGCAGGAGCTGCCTACACAAACCTGAATCAGCATATTATACCTTTTCCTTTACGTTCTTATTAAAAAATTCTTCTACTGTTTCGGGAGTAACTGAATAGAAATTATCATCTACTGTTACACAAACGCCCTGCTGACATTTACCCATACAGAAAGTACCGCCGAGCTCAACCTTATCACCAAGATTGTTTTCCTTGATAAGATACTGAAGCTGCTCTACTACCTGACGTGAACCCTTGATATGACATGAACTACCAATACATACTGTAACTTTCATTATCTTCGTCTCCTTATATAATTATTCGTAATCGACAACATCAACCCAAGAAAGAAGGAATTCTCTTTCTTTTTCATTACCTTTAACTGACTGTGATGCAGCTACGATAGGCATCCACTTCTGAACATACTGCTTAGCTGTGTTGCTCTTTGAACAGAACAAATCAAGATATGTCTTTGCACCGTCAATATCACCGTTAAGCCAGAAGAGAAGGTAAGTTCTTGCTGCATCGGCTGAAGCGTTACCCTGAGTAGCGTGAGCCCAGTCAAGAATATAAGGTGTGCCGTCTTCTGTGATAATGATGTTTGAGGGGTTAAGGTCGCCGTGACAAACCTTTTTGTGCTTCGGCATACCTTCAAGACGTGTGTGAAGGTCATAGCGTGTTGTTGCATCAAGCTCGCTCATACCGATTTTTCTGTTCATTTTATCCTTAAGCTTATTGAGAAGAGCACATTCCTTTGAGTGAATACCGAGCTGAATGTCAACAAGAAGTCCGATATATTCATCCTTCTTTTCTGCATCCTCATCCATAAGCTGCTGAAGTGTTTTTCCTTTGATGTACTCTGAAATGATAGCCCATTTGCCGTCAATCATTGTTACTTCAAGAACCTTAGGGATATTAAGACCTGTTTCTTCAATACGAGCCTGATTGAGAGCCTCGTTGAGAACATCTGCTTTTGAATAATCTTCGTTAAAAACTTTAACGCACTTGTCACCGTCACGGTAGATAGTTTTGTTATTTCTTACTGCTATTACTCTGTCAAGTTTCATTTCAGGTTCCTCCCTTAATTATGCTTTTTTACCTTTACGGTATGTTACTTTAACTTCGTCAACCTTTGCGCCTTCTTCAATATCGGCAGCTGTAGGCATTTTTTTCTCAACAAAGTGCTTGCCGTAGTAAGCATTGAGATACATCTGTTTGATTTCACTCATAAGAGGATAACGGGGGTTAGCACCTGTGCACTGGTCATCAAATGCCTGCTCAACCATTTCATCGAGATTGTCAAGGAATACCTTTTCATCAACACCATAGTCTTTGATTGTTTCCTTGATTCCAACCTTTACTTTAAGCTCATTGATGGCCTTAATGAGATTTTCAAGCTTTTCGCTGTCGTTCTTACCGCCAAGTCCGAGATAATCTGCAATTTCAGCATAGCGTGCAAGTGTATGAGGATGGTCATACTGGGAGAATGTACCCATCTTTGCAGGAGCTTCACTTGCATTGAAACGAAGAACTTCTTCAATCATAAGTGCGTTTGCAACACCGTGAGGAAGGTGATGGAAAGCACCGAGCTTGTGTGCCATTGAGTGACAAACGCCAAGGAATGCATTTGCGAAAGCCATACCTGCCATTGTTGCGGCATTTGCCATTTTTTCTCTTGCTTCAACATCTGTCTGACCGTTTTCATATGCACGGGGAAGATACTTGAAGATGTTTTTAAGTGCCTGAAGTGCAAGACCGTCTGTGTAATCTGTTGCAAGCATTGCGACATAAGCTTCAACTGCGTGTGTTACTGCGTCAATACCTGATGCAGCTGTAAGTCCCTTGGGAGCTGACATATGGAAATCCGTATCAATAATTGCCATGTTGGGAAGAAGCTCATAGTCAGCAAGAGGATACTTAACACCTGTTGCTTCGTCTGTGATAACTGCGAAAGGTGTAACTTCAGAGCCTGTACCTGCTGATGTGGGAACTGCAATGAAATATGCCTTTTCACCCATCTTGGGGAATGTGTAAACTCTCTTACGGATATCAATGAATCTCATTGCCATATCCATAAAGTCTGCATCGGGATGCTCATACATAACCCACATAATCTTTGCTGCGTCCATTGCAGAACCGCCGCCGAGTGCAATGATTGTATCTGGCTTGAATGCTGCCATCTGTGCAGCGCCTTCCTTAGCGTTGCCGAGTGTGGGGTCAGGCTGAACATTGAAGAATGTTGTGTGAGCAATGCCCATTTCGTCAAGCTTATCAGTAATAGGCTTGGTGTAGCCGTTTTCATAAAGGAATGTATCTGTTACGATAAATGCTTTCTTTGAACCGCGGACTGTGCGAAGCTCATCAAGAGCAACAGGCAAGCATCCTTTCTTGATATATACCTTTTCAGGTGCACGGAACCAAAGCATATTTTCCCTTCTTTCTGCTACTGTCTTGATGTTGATAAGGTGTTTTACACCAACATTTTCTGATACTGAGTTACCGCCCCATGAACCGCAACCGAGTGTGAGTGACGGAGCAAGCTTAAAGTTATAAAGGTCACCGATACCGCCGTGTGATGAAGGTGTGTTAACAAGAATACGGCAGGTCTTCATTCTTGCAGCAAATTCGTTGATTTTTCCTGTTTCTGTTACTTCATTGAGGTAAACAGAAGATGTATGGCCGTAACCGCCGTCAGCAACAAGCTGTTCCGCTTTGTCAAGTGCATCTGAAAAAGATGTTGCTTTGTACATTGCAAGAACAGGAGAAAGCTTTTCGTGTGCAAATTCTTCGCTGATGTCAACGCTTTCAACTTCACCTATAAGAATCTTTGTTCCTTCCGGAACTGTTACGCCTGAAAGCTCTGCAATTTTTGCTGCAGGCTGACCAACGATTTTTGCATTAAGAGCACCATTGATAATGATTGTCTTTCTTACCTTTTCTGTTTCTGCAGGATCAAGGAAGTAGCAACCACGTGTTGCAAACTCAGATTTTACTGCATCGTAAATGCTTTCGAGAACTATAACTGACTGCTCTGAAGCACATATCATACCGTTATCGAATGTCTTTGAGTGAATGATTGAGTTGACTGCAAGAAGAATATCTGCACTGTCATCAATGATTGCAGGTGTATTACCCGCGCCAACGCCGAGAGCCGGTTTACCGCTTGAATAAGCAGCTTTAACCATACCGGGACCACCTGTTGCAAGGATGATATCTGCTTCTTTCATAACCGTATTTGTCATTTCAAGAGAAGGAACATCAATCCAATCAATAATTCCTTCGGGAGCGCCTGCTGCTACTGCTGCTTCAAGAACAAGCTTTGCTGCAGCGATTGTGCAACCCTTTGCTCTGGGGTGAGGAGAAATGATAATAGCATTACGTGTCTTAAGAGCAAGTAAGCACTTGAAAATTGCTGTTGATGTGGGATTAGTTGTAGGAATAACTGCAGCAACAACACCGATAGGCTCTGCAACCTTTTTAATACCGAATGCCTTGTCTTCTTCAATAATGCCACAGGTTTTTGTTTCCTTGTATGCATTGTAAATATATTCAGCAGCATAGTTGTTTTTGATAACCTTATCTTCAACTATACCCATTCCTGTTTCTTCTACTGCCATCTTAGCAAGTGATATTCTTGCCTTGTTTGCTGCAGAAGCTGCTGCAAGGAAAATTTTGTCTACCTGCTCCTGAGTGTAGGTAGCGAACTTCTTCTGAGCTTCTCTTGTTTTAGCGATAGCCTCCTGAAGCGTTTCAACGCTATCTACAATTGCGTAATTTTTAGTTTCCATTTGTATCCTCCTAAAAAATTATTTACTTAATCTTATTTAATCTGATTATTCAAATACGCTAATGAAAGCGCCAGATTTTCATTTTCAAGAATTACCCCGTCAGGTACATTCAATTTGCAAGGTGCAAAATTCAGTATTGCCACAATTCCGCATTGCACCATTTTGTCACATACTGCCTGGGCTGAACCTGCACCGACTGTGATGATACCGAGCTGTATATTGTTATCTTTGCAAAAATCATCAAACTCATTTATAGGCTTGACTTTGATTTTACCGGTTATGCTTATTTCCTTGTCGTTGCTGTCAAAGGCTGCTGCAATTTTAATGCCGAATTTATCAAATTCATCATAATCAAGAAGCGCTTTACCAAGCTTTCCTGCACCTACTAAAACGGCAAGGGCGTAGTTATTACAACCAAGACTGTTTTCAAGATTTTCAACAAGCTCTGATGTAAGATAACCAAGCTTCGGTTTTCCTGTACCGCTGATTGATGCAAGGTCCTTTCTGACCTGAACTTCGCCAAGCGAGAGTTTTCGTGCTATGGTTGTTGCTGATATATATTCATATCGCTCCCCCGGTAATTCTTTAAGCAACTCTAAATATATCGGTATTCTGCTGAGTGTTGCTTTTGAAATACCATTTTTACACATAAGAAAACCTCCCTCGTCTGACATCGTTAATATTTTAACAACATATTCGTTTTTTGGGAATTCTTAAAATATATAATCAGTATTATCATTATCGATAACACAGATATCGATAAATAAAAACAAACCCGACCTCAATTAAGAGATCGGGTTTATATGCCTTATATTAAAGATATTTTCTTTTAGATTCACACAGCTCTGTAATAAACTGCCTGTCAAGTTTTGATAATTTGTATCCATTTTTGTAAATCAGAACATCCTTATATATCTTTTTGTTGTCTATACATTTTTTCTGAATAAGATTATATCTTTTCAAAAGACTCTCGGGAGCAGGAGAAACCCACATAAAGGTTTCAGGATTGTTTGAAAGTAAATCAAACTGACTTGCTCTTTCAAATATAAATATACGACGGTCGACGTTGTCAGGAAGCTCTTCCTTTACCACTTTTGAAAGCGGCATTGAAGGTACATACGGGTCAGCATGTGCTATTTCAATGTAATCTGCAAGGTCATCAAAGGTTATTTCTTCCTTTTTGGCCAAGGGGCTGTCGGCACTCATTATCAGCGAATAAGTAAACTCAGTGACCAACTCATAACAGAAACCTTTTTCTTCAAGCATTGATTTGAAATACTTATCATAATTCTCTGCATATCTTATAATACCGAGTTTGTAATCGTGCTCAAGTATATTGCGGATTGTACGCTGAGAATTTGTTTCTTTGTAGAATATTTCAGCAGCTTCTTTGGAAAGTGATTTTGAAAACTGCGAAAACGCTTCAGAAATGTAACAAGCTCTCGGTACAGAAATTGAAAAACGCTGCTTTTTTACCGAACCTTTTTTATAAAAGCTTTCAACCTCATCAATCTGATTAAGAATTCCCTTTGCATAATTTATGAATTCTTCACCTTCGGGAGTGAGCTCCATACCTTTTGTAGTACGCTCAAAGATTGATATTCCTATGTCTGCTTCAAGCTCTTTGATAGAACGACTGACATTAGGTGCCGCTATCAATAAAGTTTCCGCTGCTTTATTCAGAGAACCGGCTTTAGCAACCTCCACTGCATATTTCATATGTAATAGATTCACAGATACTTCACCTCGTTTCAAAAGTATCGTAATTCGATTATACACTATTTTTTTACTTTGTTCAACAAATTTTGAAAATTAGTTTGCTATTATACAATGTTTTTAATAATCAAACTATAGCTAACTAATCACCTACATATTAGCAAACCGCAAACCTCCTTGTAAAATGGTATTACCAAATACAAGGAGGTTGTTTTGTTTATTTATTCATTCATTTATTAACTCAGATTTCTGCGAAGGCTTTGAAATAATTTGCAGCATTAGCTCTTGTAACTGTTGCACCGAAGCTGAATCCGCTGTCAACAAGTACATTGATTGCAAGCGAAATCGCCTTGAGCACGCCGGGGAAGCCTTTGTTAATTCCGCACTTGAAAAATGTGAACGCAAGCTTCATTGCGCTTGCCTCATCAGTATCATCTGTAGAATCATCTGTTCCGTTTATAACATTCATTGCCTGTGCAAGCTGGCCGTTTGTGAGGGCATCGTCAGGGCTGAATGTTGTGTCAGATGTTGCGCTCATAATGCCGTTTAACAAAGCATATTCAATGTCATTATAATACTTATGACCGGGCTGGACATCTGTAAATTTCTTAGAAATTTCAGGGTCGGGAAGAGCCTCAATAATTTTGTTAGCAATAAAAATATGACCGTCTGCATCGGGGTGGCTGTCAACATAAGTTGCGCCGTCGGTGTCAACATAAGTGTAGCCAAACTTTTCAGCGCCCTTAATCATAGGTCCGTTACCAACAGACATAATGAAATCAATAATTGTTGATGTGAGAGCGTCTGCCTCTGCATCGCCTGCATCCTCACCGTTCACAGGCTCACCCTCTACGCCGTTATAATCATAATATTTACCCTTGTTGCCGTTGTCACTCATACCTACAACCATAAGAGTTACATCGGGGTTGAGGTCATAAATATCCTGAATCATAATATCCCAGTTGTTATAGAAATTTCCGAGACCGTATTCAAGAGCTGTGGGGATTGTTTCTAAAAGCTCGGGAAGTGCACCTGCAAGGTGAGCAATTTCTACAAGCTCCTCAATGTCACCAAGGTCAAGTTCGTTACTTGCGAGGAATTCCTGAAGCATCTTAACATATTCGTCGGCAACATTTTCTTTTTCAAGAACATCTGCGATTACCCAAGTGAGGTATGCGCCCCAGTCATTACCGCCAACACCGAGAGTGATAAGGTCGGCATCTGCAATAGCCTGCTTATAAGCAGTTCTGAATTCTTCACTGCCTGCGTAACCAACTGCATCAAGCTGTGCGGGGTGGAAAAGGTAATCATCTGCACCGTCAAAATCGTCCTCGAGCATATAACGGATTTCAATTGTTCTGAAACCCGGAGCGGCAAAAGCGGTCATCGACTTATCTTCAACAATAGCATTTGCAAGCACATCTGCATAAGAGCCGGGAACTCTGTAATATGTAGTTTCCTGATGTGCACGGTTAAATTCTCTGTCATCACTGCTTATCTGGTCACGGTAACCGCTGGCAACACTGTCACCAAGGAGAACATAGTTCTCATACTGACCGTAGTGAAGTGATACTGCATCCTGATTAAGCTCAGCCGCAAAGCACACAAATGAACCTGAAACAATGGCAAGCGTGAGCAAAACAGCAAGAGCTTTTTTAATTGCTTTTTTCATTTTTATTCCTCCTGAAAATTGATTGTTCTTCGCTGTTAAAATAATAACATATCATAATTGGTTTAATATTCCAAAAAAGTAAATTATATTGCCAAAGCAAAAAATGTGGAGTATAATTAAAGATGTGCAACAAGCACAATATTATTTAAGGGGTAAGGGATATGGGAAAAGTATCAACAAAAGAAAACAAGTGTGTTTATCAATTAGCGAGGGAAGAACTGCATCTTACAAGGGCAGATGCAACAACTTTTATTCCTGACAGTGCAGAATTTCCGGGAATGGACGGCGTTACTGAAAGCCGACTTGTCAAGATTGAGCACGGCGATGTAACCGTTCAGCCCGAGGATGTGGTTGCAATGGCAAAGAGATATAACAAGCCTGAGCTTCGCAATTACTATTGCTGTAACGAATGTGCAATCGGCAAAATCGATGCTCCCGAGGTTAAATTTAACAACAGCGTTTACGAAATTTTAGTTAATATGGCTGTTTCTCTTGAAAATGTAAATCACGAAAAAATCCGCCTTATGGAAATTCTGGAAGACGGTAAATTAGACAGCGATGAAATGGCTGACTATAAAAAAATTTCCAGGGAGCTTGAACATATTTCAATGACCATAGAAGCACTTCAACTCTGGTGCGAAAAAATGAAGCTCGGCAAAAACGAATAAACACACTATGCACTTCAGCTTATCTGAAGTGCATTTTATTTTACGGAAAAAGGTAAAAACTGTATGTTTATTTTACCGATAATGTTAATTACTTTTCCCAAAGCTCATTGTAAAATATATTCACAACAAAGGGCTTAAAGCTCATAGCATTTCCCTCTTGTTGGGTTATAGAGGGGAAACATCTGTCGATGCTGTTGAAAAAAGTAAAAACATAGTTTATAATCAAGACAGGGCACGCAAGGGGGAAATGTTATGGATTTTAACAAAAAAATGAAACTGCAAGGGAGGATTATTTATGTTTGACATTATTTTTGATATTTTAGTTACCGTTGCTTTTATATGGTTGTTTATTAAAGTAATTAAGGTCTTTTTTAAAATCACTTGGGGCGTTGCAAAAATTGTTGCAGGCATTCTCCTTGTGTTGGCTTTACCTGCGCTGGTGCTATGCCTGATTTTTGCAAGCGGTGCGGTGCTGTTAGTTCCCCTCGCTCTTGTTGCAGGGGCGTTTGGATTAGTTAAACTGCTGAGTTAAATATTTGATAGAAAGCAGAAGCCTTATCTGCTTTCAGGAGGGTTTCAAATGGAAGATAGCAGAAAAATAAATGTTCTTGTTCTCGGCAATTCCGGAGTTGGTAAAAGCACCTTAATCAAGGCTGTTTCGGGAACAGAAATTCAGACAGGTACAGGCGAAGGCAATACACAAAAAATTGATGTTTATGAATCAAACACCTGGCCGCTTCGGTTTATTGACACCAAAGGCTTTGAATATAAAAAACTCGAACAAATAAAAACCATCTTTCAGATTAAGAAATTCACAAAAGAGCAGGTTGAATTAAGCAAAAATTCTGAAAGTCAAAACACAGGCATTGATGTGGTCTGGTATTGCATTGAGGGCACGTCAAGAAGATTTTTTGCCGACAACATTAAAATGATGAACACTGCAATCAGGGGTTGGAAGAATATCCCTGTTTTTGCAGTTATAACCAAATCTTATTCCGAGTCAGATATTGAGGATAATATATCCGCAGTTGAATCGGCATTTTCAAAAATCAAAAATATAAATCTTCAAAAAATTGTTCCTGTTGTAGCACAGGAATATGAAATTGACGAAGAAAAATCTGTTTTACCTAAAGGCATAGATGAGCTTTGCAGCCTTACTCTTGAATGCTCTGACGAAGCTGTTAAAATAAGCAGTGAAAACCAAAAAAGAATGATTTTGGAGCAAAAAAGAATTGTCGCAAATTTATCCATAGGCGGAGCTGCAACCGCAGGAGTTCTGGTAGGTGCGGCACCGATTTCATTTGCAGATTCGCTCATTCTTGTTCCTCTTGAAACCGCGCTGATTAAAAGCATTTTCAAAACCTACGGAATCGACTTTTCGGGCGAATTGATTTCTGCGGTAATCGGTTCTGCCGCCATAACAAATGTTGCAAAAGCCTCGGTCAGTGCATTAAAGACTATACCCAACATTGCAGGAAATGTGCTAAATGCAGTTGTTGCAGGATTTTTTGTGGGAGCCATCGGTGAAGCAGTTGCAGCCCTGTGCGAAGCTATTTATCTTGAAAAAATCGAAAAAGATGAAATCGACCGGATTATTGACTTTGTTGCAGAAAAAATCAAAGACAATTCCATGCTTTCTTTTGCTGTTCGTTACATTCAAAAAAATTCAGAAAAGCTTGTAGGCAAATCTGCAAAAGAAATATTTAAAACAATTGATAAAGCTGTAAAAAAAGAAAAAGATTCAATTTGACACAGCAAAAATTTTACAGATATCCTCACCTCTTGGGGCAAGGATATTTCTGATTATAAAAAGGTGATTTTATGTGGAAACAAAAATTAGGAATCGGAAACTTCGGTGGAGTTAACATCAGCACCAACGAACAAATCAAGCTTTTTAAAAAGGCAGGCTTTGATGCGTTTTTTACTGACTGGAGTTATGGCTCACCTGTTGACGAATGGGTAAAGACCGCAAAAGACGAAAATATGATTTATCAGTCTATCCACGCACCGTTTAGCAAAAGTGACGATATGTGGTGCGACGACAAGGCGCTTGCCGAGATTGCAGAAAAAGAGCTTCTCGCCTGCCTCGCAGACTGTGAAAAATATGAAATTCCGATTATGGTTATGCACGCGATTATCGGCTTTGATAACCACAACCCTACCGAAACAGGAATTGAGCGCTTCGGCAAAATTGTTGACGCGGCTGAAAAAGCAGGCGTAAAGCTGGCATTTGAAAACACCGAGGGCGAAGAATATTTGTTCAAGCTTTTTGACGCTTTCGGCAACAGAAAAAATGTTGGCTTCTGTTGGGATACAGGTCACGAGATGTGCTACAACCATTCACAGGATTTATTAGCAAAATTGGGTGATAAGCTCATTGCAACTCACCTTAACGATAACCTTGGAATCAAGGATTTTGGCGGTGAAATTACCTGGCTTGACGATTTGCACCTGCTCCCCTTTGACGGCATTGCAAATTGGCAAAATATCGCCGACAGGCTTGATAAATGTAAATTTAACGACATTATGATGTTTGAACTAAACATAAAATCAAAGCCTGACCGCCACGAAAACGACGGCTATGCGGCTATGGATTTTGAAGTTTACCTTGCCGAAGCATTCAAAAGAGCCTGCAGAGTTGCGGCTTTGAGAAAGAAATAAAAAAACTCTGTCAGCCGACAGAGTTTTAATTTTATATCACACCATAAAAATGAACTATGTTCATATCCTCAGGCATATTCAGCCCGTGGCTTCCGCAACCGCCGTCAATTTCGTGGCATCCGTGGTCAGGAGCAAAGCCGATGAGAGTTTTATGGTTTTTCCAATTTTCCTCAACAGCTTTTCTCAATGTAGCAAAAGCATTTATATTATGCTTAAGTGCCTCAATTGACTCCTCGCCCTCAGGTGCGTGGCGGTGCATTGTTCCGTCATAATTGCCGTTATAAACTACAATCAAATCGTATTTATCTTCTTTAATAATCTCAATAGCTTTTTCGTTTGCCTCATCGGGAGTTTCAACAATGAAATAATCCATTTCTCTTTCAAGGAAGATTTTTGACATACTGTCATTCCCTGTTGAAACGATGCAGGGCTTTTTGCCTGCTCTGATGAGGGCGTCAAAAACGCTGTCGGTTTTAACAACAGGCTTGATGTATGACTGAATTCCGTGAATTTCAGGCTCAACACCCGTATACATTGTTGCAAAGCAAACAGGAGTAACCGACGGCATAACAGTCTGCAAAGGAAGAGTAACATCACTGCCGAGCATAACGGGAGTAAAAAGATGAGTATATTTTTCAAAAATCCAAAGAGCAATCGCATCGGGGTTATACATGAGCACCCTGTCAATCCCCTTGCCCTCGGTTAATTTTGTAAGCACTTCAACAGGCTCGTCAGCCTCGTTTGGTTTTTCAACACCTAAAGCGTTGCACAAAGACGCCGCAATGCCTGTTAATTTTATCGGACAAAAAACATCCTGCATAAAAATCACCTCGGAAATTATTTTTTGAAAAATTATACAACTATTTTGACTAAATTACAACCGTATTGTATAATAAAAAAGAGGTGATTTTGTGAGCGTTAAATTGGGAAGGTACAGGCATTTTAAAGGCAACGAATACGAGGTTATTCACATTGCCAGACATTCTGAAACATTAGAAAATATGGTGGTTTACCGCGCACTTTACGGTGATGGTGATGTATGGGTACGCCCCGAGTCTATGTGGAATGAAACCGTCGAAAAAGACGGCAAAACATTCAAAAGATTTACCTACATAGAAAAAGCCGACTGAAATCAGCCGGCAAATTTTAATATAAGGTTTTTGAAAGTATATAGCAGGTCCACAAAGCTATCACAAACGCGCCCTCTGCAGGGATTGCAAGCTTGGTGTACGGGCATTTCCACCCTTTGTCAACACAAAGAAAAATGCTTCTTGTTACAAAAACGGTTGTTGCAAAAAATAATCCGCCAACAAGGGAATAAACAGGTGTTCCCAGCTTTATTGTAAGATACAAAAGGAATGCACCCAAGGCGAATGAAATTCCGCCGTAATACACACGGATTTCGGTTTTGCCTGCATTATCCACAGGCTTTACCGCAAAGCTTTCGGCATTTTTAATTGGATTGGTTATAAACACAACCGCCATACCGAAAAAGTAAAGCACCAAGCCGATAACCGCAACCGACGCGGGTACATTTGTAAAAAACAGTTCTTTAATCATAATTCCACAACCTTTGCAAGACCGCCTTCGCTGGTCTCTCTGTATTCTCTTGAAATTGCGTGACCTGTCTGCTTCATAGTTTCAATAACGCTGTCAAGTGAAATCATTCTTGTATCACTCAAAAAGTTTGCAAGGTTAACGGCGTTGATTGCTCTCATTGCGGCAACTGCATTTCGCTCAATACAAGGAATTTGCACAAGTCCGCACACAGGGTCGCAGGTAAGCCCGAGATGATGCTCAATAGCAATTTCAGAAGCATATTCGGTTTGCTCAATGCTAAGATTAAACAGTCTTCCGAGCATAGCCGCCGCCATAGCGCAGGCTGTGCCGATTTCTGCCTGGCAGCCGCATTCAGCGCCCGAAATTGAAGCGTTTGTTTTAACTAGGTTGCCGATAAGTCCACCAACGCCTAAAGCCGCCGCAATTTCATAATCAGTAAAGCCACGCTTTCTCTGCTGATAATACAAAACAGCAGGCACAACGCCCGAAGCTCCGCAGGTGGGGGCAACAACAATAGTGTTGCCGCAGGCGTTTTCCTCGCTTACTGCAAAGGCATAAGAGCAGACCATTCGGTTTTCTCTGGTTTCGGCAGTTTCATCAACATGGCGCTGAAGCGAAAGATACTTTGCCTTCCTTTGAACATTAAGTCCGCCCGGAAGAATACCTTCGGCATCAAGGCCTGAGCGGATACAATCCTTCATAATCTGCCACATTTCAAGCAAAAATTCGGCAATGTCAGGGCCTTCAACCTCAAGAACATATTCCCAAAGGTCAATTTTTTTATTTATACAATATTCTTTAATCTCGGTAAAAGTGGTGTGGGTATAAACATCCTCAGGCTCAACATAATCCATACCCTCAACCTTTATACTGCCGCCGCCAACGCTCATTACCCTTGCAAAGTCGGTCTGTTCACCGTTTTTGTAGGCAAACATATCCATTGTGTTGGCGTGAGGAATGTTTTCCTCTGTTTCGTTAAAAATAATTTCAACCTTTCTGTGGGCAAAGGTTTTTTCAATAACATAATCAGTTCTGTGGCCTACTCCTGTTTTGGCAAGTGAGCCGTAAAGAATAACCTTATAATTATCGGCATCGGGATTTTTACCGATAAAAAACTTGCAGGCATTTTCAGGGCCGATTGTGTGTGAGCTTGACGGGCCTGAGCCTACCTTATATAAATCTCTTAAAGACTTCATTCCTGTGGGGGCAGATTTTTTCTTTGCTTCTTCGTTTTCAAAAAATTCATCTAAAGAAACATTAAAAATCTTTGCCATCTGCCAAAGGGCATCAACACCAGGAGCAGACTCCCCTCTTTCCCACTTGGAAAGGGTTGCGCCCGTAACACCCAACTGCTTAGCAAGCTTTGCTTTTGTGAGATTTTGTTTTTCTCTGAATTCGGTAATCTTTTCACAATTCATAGCTACACATCCTTACATCCGCATACTGATAGTATAACTGTTATATCCGATAACTGTCAATAAATTTAATTAAATAAAAGGAGATAAATATGAAAATTTTATTCTACGACACCAAGCCCTATGACAAAGATTCTTTTTCAAAGCTGTTGCCGAATTACCCCGACATGACCATAGATTTTTTGAAAACAGACATTTCTTACCATACAGTAAATCTTGCCTGCAATTATGATGCAGTTTGTGTTTTTGTTGCATCTGATGTTGACAGAAAAATCATTGAATCCCTCGCCCGTTGCAATGTAAAGCTCATTCTTCTTCGCTGTGCAGGCTTTAACAATGTTGACCTTGAAGCCGCCAAGGAATACGGAATCACTGTTATGCGCGTGCCGGGATATTCACCCGAAGCCGTTGCTGAGCACGCGTTGGCACTTGCATTTGCAGTTAACCGCCATATTCACAAGGCTTACATTAAGGTGCGTGAAAACAACTTCAGCCTCGTTGGTCTTACAGGGCTCAACTTCCACGGCAAAACCGCAGGTATTATCGGAACAGGTAAAATCGGCGCCGCAATGGCAAAAAGCTGCCACGGAATCGGCATGAAGGTTATAGCTTACGATATGTATCAAAACCCCGATTTACCCTTTGTTGAGTATGTTTCACTTGATGAGCTTTTCAGACGAAGCGATTTAATTTCACTTCACTGCCCCTTGCTTGAAGACACCTACCACATCATAAACCTTGAAGCCATTGAAAAAATGAAAGACGGCGTTATTCTTGTCAACACCTCCCGTGGCGCACTTATCAGCACTGAGGATTTGATTAAGGGTATCAGACAATATAAATTTGCAGGCGTCGGTCTTGATGTGTATGAAGAAGAGGACGAAAATGTTTTTGAAAACCGTGAAGACGATATTATGGAAAGCTCTGTAACAGCAAGGCTTCTCTCGTTCCCAAATGTCATTGTAACATCACATCAGGGATTTTTAACAGAAGAAGCTCTTGAAGCCATTTGTGAAACTACACTTGAAAACGCAATGAGCTTTGAAAACGGCAAGCCTATAGAATCAAATGTTGTAAGCTAAAAAACGAGCCTCACGGCTCGTTTTAATCTTTATTCTGCACCCATTCAAGCTCTTCAGGCTCAACAACAACATAATTATCTGCTCCGTCACCCACACGAAGATACACATTGCGTATGCCTGCCTGAATTATCATCCTTGCGCACACCGGACAAGGCTTGGCCTTGTGAACGGAATTATCCTTTGGATTTATTCCCGTAAGATACAAATCAGCACCCATTGTCTGCCGGCGTGAGCAGTTAAGCAGTGCATTTGCCTCTGCGTGGATTGCACGGCATATTCCGTAGCCTTCACCTTGGTGCATATCAAGCTCAATACGAGGGCATTTACCAACATCACAGCAGTTTTCAAGCCCTCTCGGTGCGCCGTTATAGCCTGTGGACACAACAACATCATCTTTAACAATAACAGCGCCGTATTTTCGCTTTATACAAGTGCTTCTGTAAGCAAAAACCTCAGCACAGTTTAAATATGTATCTTCTTTTGAAATTCTTTTCCCCTCACTTGGGCTGACCATAAAATCCCCCTTTTCGCTTTTATAGCTACAAAAATAGTATTAACTTCTCAATTTTTCGCAATCATTCGGTCACAATATTTATATGTAATTTTCAATAACTTTCTGCAATTCTTCTTTAATAACCTGATGTCCGGCAGAGGTGGGATGAATACCGTCAACACTCCAGCATCCCATATCACCGTCGCTTGATAATTCGTCAAACTTATCCTGAAGGGGTACAAAATCAAAATCATATTTTTGGGCAACCTGCCTGGATATTTCAGCCATTTTTCTTACTTCGGAATTAAACTCATTCCATAATTTTTCAGTAGCAGTACCTTTGAGAACAAACGGTTCTAAAATGAAAATTTTAATTTCAGGCAGACTTTCTGTGATTTCTTCAATAAGCATCTCATAAATCATTCTGAATTTTTTCGGGCTGACACCGCAATTCATAGTGAGCTCGTGAGAAACATCGTTGACACCTATAAGAATTGACATATAGTCAGGCTTTAAATTTATAATATCCTCTTTAATTCGGGCATAAACGTCGGTGATTCTGTCTCCGCTGTTACCGCGATTGATGAATTTAATTTCACCTTTATTTTTCTTTTCAATTTCAGAAGCGAGAAGTAACGCGTATCCGCAGCCTAAACCGAAATTAAAATTATTTTCATCATCTCTGCTTGCATCTGTTATTGAATCACCCTGAAACAAAAATGTTTTCATATCAAAACTCCTTTTTATCTTCTGATAATATCAGAAGAATTATTTTATCCCGTAAAATTCTTATTTTTCTAAACTGATTATATCACACATAATTTTAAAATACAATCAGGTGTGGGTGTCCTATTCACTATTACTTATTACTTTCAAAAATCGACACAAAAACAAAGAGCCGCATATTTGCGACTCTTTTTTGGAAGGGTAGCACAAATTCGATGCCCCTTAAATTTTTGACCTATGTGTTCGAACCACTACATATTTTAAAATGAAATATCTCGCTATGCTCGATATGAAATAATCCTTACGGATTATGAAATTTTCTGCTAACGCAGAAAGTGAAATAAAATTCGCCTTTTAACATTTGCGAAGCAAATATTTCATAGCGTAGCTATTTCATATTACGAAGTAATATTTCACTCGCCGCAAGGCGAATTTCATTGAAAAAACGACTTGTCGAAACAAGTCGTTTTTTCTGGCGGAGAGCAAGGGATTCGAACCCTCGAACCGCTTTAGACGGTTACACGATTTCCAGTCGTGCTCCTTCGGCCAGCTCGGACAACTCTCCATACAATATTCAATACCCGATTATTATACTCAAACACGCCATAAAAATCAAGCCCTTTTTGCAAAAAGTTTATCGCCTTGTATTTTTCTTTGCCGTATTGTATAATCTCTCGGGAGGGTTTTTATGAACACAGTTTTTATTGCTCTGGCAATCACATCATTAATCGGTGCAACGGTACTTTTTATAGTCAGAAAGAAGAAAAAATCTGACCTTGCAGGTAACCTATGCTTTGTTTTTGTTCTGGTTGGGTTGCTGTCATTCGGCTGTTACACGCTGGAGGTTGACAAGCTTTTTGAAAAAAACTACTGTGCTGAATACAGACAGGTCACCACTTCTGCCGTTACCAAAGAGCAGAACAACGGCAGACCCGTTAAAAAAGAACAAAGCTGTGCAAAAACTCAATCCCAAATCCACGATAAGGTTTATATAACCCGAAACGGAGAAAAATATCACTTCTCCCCCACTTGCGGCGGAAATGAATATTACGAATGCACTTTAGAGCAAGCCCTTGACCGAAACCTTTCCCCTTGCAAAAGATGTGCACAATAAGCAACAAAAAAGCCACTCTTTCGAGTGGCTTAATTTTATGCATTAACTTCTTCAGGCTGTTCCTCTTTTTTGGTCATAAACTCATCGTGATGTTCCATAACCATATCAAGAGTAACTCTCTGTTTGCCGTATTTCTCAACAAACTCTTCATAAAGTAAATTCTCTTTGCCTATGTAGCAAGGTGTGTATTCAACCTTAACAAGACCCTTAACCTTAATGAGAACATTGAGGATAAGAACAAGAGCAAACATACCTGCAACAACATAGATACCGAATTTAACTGAGCCGTTCATAAATCCGGGAAGGACCTCATTCATAGCATCAACAAACATATTAAATAACACTGATGAGCCGATTGAGAAAACCATACCGAGAACAGCAAAAGTTACATTTCTGCCAAAGCCTCTCTTTGAGCAAGAAAGGAAGCTGAAAATAAGCTGGAACAATGCCACAACCAAAGCAAGAGCAACACAAACGATTGAACCTGCAAAGAAAAGAGTTGCATTGCCAACAATTGGTGAGCCGATAAGACCGACAGCGCAAAAATCAAACTCCATAAGAGTTGTAACAAGATTGATGGCGGTGTAAGTGGTGTCTCTTTCAAAATAGGGTCCTGATGCAGTAAGGTTAGCAAGAGGCAAAAGGAAAGAG
Organism: Clostridia bacterium; assembly: GCA_017465465.1. Classification (GTDB taxonomy): domain Bacteria; phylum Bacillota; class Clostridia; order Oscillospirales; family Acutalibacteraceae; genus CAG-488. The sequence goes on from JAFTWE010000014.1 coordinate 77,130, forward strand.
GCAATAACAAGCACGAGAAGAACATCTCTTACGATTGCCCAGGGGCTGCCAATCATAGCGGCCTTTGCTCTGTCCATTCCCTTCTGAGTGTGAGCGTGCTCAATCTCAGCATTAAGAGCGTCAACCTCAAGTCTTTCTTCAATTCTGTAATATAAAAGGTTTGTTCCGCAATCGGGACAGGTTGGTTTAAGGTCTGTAAGCTTTAATTTTCTCTTACACTTAGGACATAATGATGCCATTTAAAGTGCCTCCTTTAGGAATACAATGGTTACTGTAATAGTTTAACATAAAATTTTCAATAAATCAAGAAAAATTATGCAAATATTAAATAAATCCGCCATCAACACCCAAAACCTGACCTGTTACGAAGGAAGAAGCCTCATCAGCAAGGAATAACACAGCCTTTGCAACGTCCTCAGGGGTACCGATTCTGCCCACAGGGGTTTCTTCGCAGAGGGCGGCAACCGTTTCTTCATCAAGATTTTTGTTCATTGGTGTATCAATAAGCCCGGGGGCAATGCAATTAACCGTAACTCCCGAGGGGCCAACCTCCTTAGCGAGCGCCTTAGTCATACCGATAACCGCCGCCTTTGAGGCTGAGTAATGCACTTCACACGATGCTCCGCACACACCCCACATTGAGGAAATATTTATAATTCTGCCCCATTTATCGTGAATCATCATCGGAAGAACTGCACGGGAACAGTTAAAAACGCTTTTGACATTTGAATTAAACATCAAATCAAAGTCGCTGTCAGTTATGTCAGTAAAAAGCTTTTGCTGAGCAACTCCTGCATTATTGACAAGAATATATCTGCCACCAAAGGTTTCTTTTGCAAAATCAATAAGTGCCTGTGCCTGCGCCGAATCAGAAACATCTGCCTTAAAAGACGCAACCGAACAGCCCTTTTCCAAAAGCCCGGCTTCAAGAGCCTTGGCTTTTTCACAAGAGCTGTTATAGCCAATAACAACATTATAACCGCATATAGCAAAGGCATCAGCAATAGCCGAGCCGATGCCTCCTGATGCGCCTGTAACAATGACTGTATCCTTCATAATTACATTATAGCGTCAAAGTCAACCTTTTTGAGCCCTTTTGGAATTTCAAACATTGACTTGTTGATTGTTCCTGAAAATTTATTGATAACAAACACGCTGATGTCTTCTCCGTCAATAACCTCCCAGCGCTTCCATTCGTTCTTTTCATTAAAATAATATTTAATGGTTTTGCCGTCTGATGATTTGTATTCTTCGCAGGTATAAGTTGTCTTACCGTCTTTTACCTTTGTGCTCTTAACATAAGTTGATGAAGCGGTAAGGTCACCTGACGGGCTTGAAATATCTTCACTTGTTTCGTTGTCAACCTCAGAATACATACCAAACATAGGAATTACGAGGTAATATTTACCCTCTTTACTGAAAACTCTTGCGCTGATAGAAAGAGTGCCCATTTTCATATCAAGTGATGCGGCATAGTCTTTTCCGTTGATGCACATCACCATTGGCATTTCCATATCCTGAGCGATAATGGTTGTGTCAAGAGTATATTTTTTAGTTTTAACAATAGGGTCAATAACCTCAGCCTTGAGGCTTGTTTTGCTTGTTTTGTCGCCCTCTTCAAGAAGGTCGTTTTTGTCGCTGTTTTCAAGTGAGCCTGTAAGACCGCCTGAAGAAGAATTGTTTGATGAACCCTTGCCTGAGGTTGTGGTTTTAGTCATTTCATTGAGCACTTGATTAAAATCAATCTGAGATGTAACAAGCGCACCATTTTTGTCCGTAACATTTTCACCGTTTTTGTCAGTTGCATAAACCTGGAAGCTTACATCCTCTTCAGAAGATGTTGAACCGCCTGCCTTTGTGGTTGTGGTGGTTGTTTCTTTCTGACCGTTTTCCTGTGTTGCAACTTCACCGTCAGCATTTGTTGCATATTCGTGAGTGTTGCCCTGAGCGTCTACATAAGTATAATCTTTAAGAGCATCTTCATCCTTTATCATACTGCAAGAGCAAAAGCTCACCGCAATTAAAAGGACAGATAAAACTAAACATAAACCTTTTTTCATTGTGTTTGCACCTCTCGGTAAATTATTATGGTAATAGGTTACAATATTTTGAAGATAAAATCAAGTCCAATAAATGGATTTACTTTAAACAATTTGTGAATTGCATATAAATTTTATTTTTAATAAAAAGGTATTGAAAAAATACACTTGTTTTATTATAATATTAGCGTTGCTGGAGTGGCGCAGTGGTAGCGCAATTGATTCGTAATCAATAGGTCGTGGGTTCAAATCCCATCTCCAGCTCCAGGGTCGGCGGGCTTTTGCTTGCCGACTTTTTGCATATAAAAAACGGTGAGCGATTGGCTCACCGTTAATTTTTATTAAGCTTTTGTTGCGTTGGGGTTTTCCCAGTTCATTGTGTAGCTCTCGGTTGAATAATAGTTAAATGAAAGGGGAACTGTGCCAACCTCTGCAAAGGTGTTCTGACCTGTAATCTCGGTTGAAACCTCAACAGTTCTTTCAAGGTGAAGCTCTTCAAGCTGGTCTGTTTCTTTTGAAATCACAGCTCTGATTGTGCCAATCTGATAATCGGCGTCGTAGCTTTCAACTGTGAAATAAGCAGAAGCCTTTTTCATTTCTGCAAGAATATCTTCATCCTTGCTGATTTTGTAAATCTTGCCGAATACACTGTCGTCCTGATTGGGGTTGCTTTCATCCCAGATTGTCATAACGATAGTGTAAGAACGGGAAGTTACATCATCAATATCAATGATGTTTGCTGACTTAATGTCGTTAAGCTCAAGCTTGTTGTTGGGGAAAATTGCTGTGCAATCTTCGCCGTAAGCTGTTTCAGCACCGTCACCAACAGTCATAAGCTTTGAAATTGTGGGGAAAGCTGCCTCGATGCTGCTGTTTTCACATTCTGCAGAGCCGGCATCATTTGAAAGTCCGTAGCTTACAGCAGGCTTTTCTGCAACTACTTTATCAAGTGCCTTGCAGAAATAATCAAAAATTTCAACCTTAGTCTGAGGGATATCAGAAGCTCTCTTAACTACTTCTTCTTCGATTTCACCGCAAGCGCAAAGTGAAAAAGCCATTACAGCAACAAGAAGAAATGAAACTATTCTTTTAACTTTTTTGCTCATAACAAAAACATCTCCTTCGTAATCAGGAAAAATAGGGATAAACACCTTTTGGACATTATAACACATCTTTACATAATTTAACAATACTTTTTTAAAAAGTTTTATTCAAAATGCTGTTAAATTCCTTTTTCGTCAAACAAAAATGCTGTTTCAAGGGCAATTTTAACGGTTGCTTCCATTGTTTTGGGCTCAAGAATTTCTTCGTTATCAAGTCTTGTGTGGTAATAACGGGCCGGTGTCGGGTCCATTGCAACAAAGGTTGCGGCAGGAACACCTATTTGTGACAAGGGGGCTGAATCGGTTGAGCCGAGGGAAATCGGGCCTGAAGTTACATTGTCATAGCCTGCAATAACGGCACCGTCTTTAATAAGTTTTACAACACGCTCATCGTTTTTAACAAAGCCGTTCATATCTTTGCTGATAACATTCATAAAGTCAAAATCGTGAATTGTATCAACGCCGACAAATACGGTTTCAATGTTTTTATCGCAAAGCTCGTCTTTGTGAGCCTTGGCGTAAGCCTGAGCACCGCGTGTGCCTGCCTCTTCACCGCCAGTGAGAAGCACCTGAACCTCGGTGTTTTCAAATCTGATGTTATTATCAAACAAGAATTTAACAACAGCCAATGAAGCAAAGCAGCCTGTAAGGTTGTCGATAGCTCCTGTTACGGGGCGCTTGTAGTTGCAGAAGAAAAATGTATAAACATAGCAGGGAATCAGCGCAAACATAACGATTGAGAAAATCTTTATAATAAGGTTATCGCCAAGAAATGCAACTGAGGGAGAAATTGCACCGTTTTCAACAATAGCAAAAACACAGCCTGCAATAGAAATCACGATAGAAATAATTGCAATCACAATAGCAAGAGCCACAAAAGGTCTGCCGCCGTGATAGGTGTATGTCCATTCATAAGCAGAATCGGTATGGCCGCAGAAAATGATGCGCTTTTTTGTTTCACCCGAAGCTTTTCTGACACCGATGATGTTGCCTGTTTCTTTTTTCTTAAAGAAAACATCAAGAACTGGTTTGTAAAAGAAAAATTCAGACACAATAAAGAATACATTTAATAATGTAACTGCCAACGCAATAACCTGAAGTCCGAATGCAAAAAGAACTGCTGACACAAGCAACAGCACTGAGCCGATTGAAACCCATGACATAAAGGCTTTGTCAGAGCATCTGAACTCTTCTTCCTTCATTTCGTCGCAGAATTTTGCGGTGTCTGACTTAAGATACTCGCGTGCCTTGGCGTCAGCCTCACTGCCTGCAGGTCTGGGACCGTAGTTTTTTGCCACAATCTTTGTGCTTTTTAAAGCGTAGTTTGTGTACTCGCGTACCCTTGCCGGATACTTTTCAATGCTTTCATTTGCTTTCATAAAAGTAATAACCTCTCTTGAAAATATATTTTTACTATGATAAAATTCTAAATAACAGGGGATGTTTATATGTTAAATTTTAAAAAATCAATTTGCGCAGTTTTATTTATCTGCTTGGTATCGGTTCTTTCAGGCTGTGTTATCAGGGGCAATGAGGAGGTTAAATTCACAACCACCGCTCCCGTTGAGAGCACCACCACTGCTTCAACCACCGTAACCACCACAGCTACAACGGCAACCACAACCGCAAAGCTGACCACCACTAAAAAGAAGGTTACCACAACAACAGCCACAACCGTTTACAGCTACCCTTATGCTTATGCAGGCTTTGACCCGACAGAAGCAGATATGAGCGTTCCTTTTAATGAGCTTTTACTCAACAGATATTACAAGCTCCCTGACGGTTATGTTCCCAAGTTAGCCGAGGCTGTGAAAGGCTCGGGAGTTATGCTTGATTACAGGGTTGCACCATTCTATCAGCAGATGTATGACGCCGCACTCGCTGACGGCATTACCCTTAAGCCGATTTCAGGGTACCGTTCATTCCAACGTCAGAAAAGGAATTTTGAAAACCAAATTAAGATTTATGAAAAACAGGGGTTAAACAAGGCAGATGCAACCGTTAAAGCTTCACAGATTGTTTTATTGCCCGGCACAAGTGAGCATAACGCAGGCCTTGCGATGGACATCTGCTCATTGAGCGTTAATTTTGAAACGACCAAGGAGTTTGAATGGCTTCAGGCTCACGCTCACGAATACGGTTTTATTATGAGATACCCTAAAGATAAAACCGACATCACCAAAATCACCTATGAGCCCTGGCATTACAGATATGTGGGCATTCAGATTGCAAACGAACTCAAATCAAGCGGTTTGGTGCTTGAAGAATATTTAGCATAAAGAGCCTTTCGGGGCTCTTTTTTGTCAGCCTTTATTGCCCTCGTGGGTAATAACCATTTTAACGGTTTTAATTAAAATTTTAATATCAAAAGAAAGGCTTTGCCTGTCAACATATTCTTTATCAAGAAGAGCCTTTTCTTCAATCGAAACATCGTCTCTTCCGTTGACCTGTGCCCAGCCTGTGATACCGGGAAGCACACTGTAAACTCCGTATTTTGCGCGAAGCTCACGGATTTCATTTTCAGCAGGAATAAGAGGTCTCGGACCTACAAGGCTCATTGTTCCGTTAACAAGATTTACAAACTGAGGCAGCTCGTCAAGGCTTGTTTTTCTTAAAATCCTGCCGATTTTTGTGGTGGCATCATCAAGATTTTCAATATCAGCCGTAGCTCTGTCACCTGTGTTGTTTTTCATTGTGCGGAATTTGTATATTTTAAAAAGCTTGTTATCCTTACCGACTCTGTCCTGCTTAAAAACTACGGGTGAGCCGTCAGAAATCAGAATTAAAACAGAAATCAGAATAAATACAGGAGAAAGAAATATCAGCCCGAAAAGACCGACTAAAAAATCGAAAGCTCGTTTCATTGTAACTACCTTCTCAATAAGTTTTATTTAACATTATTCCACAAAATATAATCATCAACCAAAACGGCTCTGACAGGAGCGCCGTCAATTTCACCCATTTTAACAGGTGCCGCCATAAGGAAATAATTGCCCGGCTCAACCTTTCTCAAATCAAGACCTTCAAGAATGGCTACACCGTTTCTTAAAAAGGCTCTGTGAGGCTCAGTCTGGTCCCCTGCTCTGCCAACAGAATCAGCGTCTGTTCCCACAAGCTTGATGCCAAGCTCAACCGCTTCATAAGCGGCACTGTCCATAAAATGGCAAAGTCCGTTGCCTTTGATGAGCAATCTCTCGCAATCCTTAGGGAAATATTTGTTAACATACTCGCCTGAAATAACTCCCTGAGGCACCTCAATAACAGTACAAGGGCCGATGAATTTATTTAAGTCGGCCTCTTCTATTGTTTCTCCGCCGTCAATAAAATGGCAGGGAGCATCGGCATGAGTGCCTGTATGCACGCAAGAATACACTGCTGAAAGGTTGCATCCGCCGTTTTCTATAGTGCGCACCTGCTCGTGGCGGGTTTTAGGGTCGCCCGGGTATTCTATTGTTTTGAGCAATGTTCTTGAAATATCAATAATATTCATTAAGAATTAAGCTCCTTTAATGATTCCATTTTAAGGTATGCATTGATAAAGCCGTCAATATCTCCGTCCATAACTGCGTTGATATTACCTGCTTCAAAATTTGTTCTGTGGTCCTTAACAAGAGTGTATGGCATAAACACATAAGAGCGAATCTGGCTGCCCCAGCCGATTTCTTTCTGGTCGCCCTTGATGTCTTCAATTTTGTCAAGATGCTCTCTTTCTTTGATTTCAATGAGCTTTGATTTAAGCATTCTCATTGCGACCTCGCGGTTCTGATGCTGGCTTCTTTCAACCTGGCAGGCAACAACAATACCCGTCGGGATATGTGTAATACGGATAGCCGATGAGGTTTTGTTAACCTTCTGACCGCCTGCGCCGCTTGCACGGTAAGCATCTATCTTAAGGTCATCGGGGTTGATTTCAACCTCAATGGTTTCGTCGATTTCGGGCATAACCTCTAAGGAAGAAAAAGAGGTATGTCTTCTTCCTGATGAGTCAAAGGGAGAAACGCGGACAAGGCGGTGAACACCTGATTCACCTTTCATATAGCCGTAAGCATTTTCACCTGCAATGAGAAGTGTTGCAGACTTAAGGCCCGCTTCGTCACCGTCAAGGAAGTCAAGCATACTAACCTTAAAGCCGTGCTTTTCACCCCAATGGGAATACATTCTTACAAGCATCTCTGCCCAGTCCTGAGCTTCTGTTCCGCCTGCACCTGCGTGGAAGGTGAGAATTGCATTTTTGCTGTCATATTCACCTGAAAGGAGTGTGCTTAAGGTCTGCTTGTCAAGCTCTTCAATAAAAGCGTCAACGCTTGCGGCACATTCCTCAACCATGCTTTCATCTTCTTCTTCATTTGAAAGCTCAATCATTGTAAGTCCGTCATCATAGGCGGCGGCCAAATCGTCATAAGCCTTTATTTTATTTTTAAGTGTAGCAATTCTCTGAAGCACCTTCTGAGAGTTTGCCAAATCGCCCCAGAAATTTTCTTCTGCTGTGAGAGCCTCAAGCTTTTCCTGCTCGGCTTTCATTTCTTCAAGGCCGAGGGCTTCCTTAAGCTCTTTTAATTTATCTTCATAACCTAACAATTTAAGTCTTAACTCTTCAAACTGTAACATATATTTGACCTCACTATGGTTTATAATATTAAATTATACAAGAAAATTATTGCAAAGTAAAGAAACTTTTAACACAATGATTGAAAAAAGTTAAAATTTTGTCTATAATATTTACAATTTCTGTGATATAATATATTTTAGAATTATAATTTTATCGGAGATTGTATAATGGACTATAAAAATGAAATATGTAAAGGGTGCAATCAGCCCATAGCAGAGAATGATGATATTGTTGTCTGCCCTGTTTGCGGAACTCCTCAGCATCGCTCCTGTTGGGCAGAAAACGGTGAATGTGTCAACACTTCTTTGCATAGTGAAGGCTTTGTGTGGCAGAAAGCTCAGCCCGACGAGCCGGCACCCGAGGTTAAACCCGAAGAAGCAGAGAAACCATCCACATCGGTTATCGGCTCTGTTCCCGTGTTTGAGCAGTTATCACAAGAGGCTAAAAATATTGAAACTCTGTTTTTAAGAGACCAGATTGTTCACAAGGACGAAGAAATTGACGGCGTGAGCGTTACTGATGCAGGGTATTATCTCCAGTCAGGAGCGCACAGATACATTAAAAGATTCAGAAAAGGCAGAAAAGTTACCTGGAACTGGGGCGCGTTTTTCTTTGCCCCTGCATGGTTCTTTTACAGAAGGCTTTATAAATTCGGCGCAATTTTCCTTGCATTGGTGGTTTCAATCAATCTTTTTTCATATTCTTTCCTTGAAAAGATTGATATTCAGATGCAAGAGGTATATACTGTTATGGAACCGTATATTACTGAGGAGAACAATACCGTTACCGTAAGCGAAAAGCTTATGGAAAATGAAGAATTTATGGCAACATATACCGCTATGGTTAAAAATATGAGCATTTTTCTTCTCATAACGGCGGTTATTCCTAACACGGTTGCGGCGCTGATAGCTGACCTTCTTATAAAAAAGAAAATGAAAGAAGATATTGCGGCGGCAAAAGAAGCGTCAGATGAGCTTCAGATGCAACGCTCAATAATAATCAGCAAGGGCGGCGTTGCCCCGCTGGTGTTTGCGATAGTATATTTTGTCAACCAGTACCTTGTTTCTATTTTAATAAACATAGGCTCTGCGGTTGCTGAATGGTTTAGTTGAATATAATACTTGGAGGTATAATATTATGAAAATCAAAAAAGCGGTAATCCCTGCAGCAGGACTCGGCACAAGAGTTCTCCCTGCATCAAAGTCAGTTCCGAAGGAAATGCTCAACATCGTTGACAAGCCTGCAATTCAATACATTGTTGAAGAGGCTGCAGCAGCAGGCATTGAAGATATTCTTATTATCACAAACCGTGGTAAGGGTGTTATTGAAGACCACTTTGATCACAGCTATGAGCTTGAAGACCAGCTTTCAAAGAACCCTTCAAAGAAAGATATCTACGATGTTGTTAAAGAAACAGCAGATATCGCAAATGTTTTCTTCATCCGTCAGAAAGAAACAAAGGGTCTCGGTCACGCTATTCTCAAAGCAAAGCCATTTATCGGTGATGAACCTTTCGCTATCCTTTACGGTGACGACGTTATTATGAACTACGACGGTTACCCTGTTACAAAACAGCTTGTTGATACATACGATAAGTACGGCAAGGGCGTTGTTGGCGTTAAAGAAGTTCCCCGTAAGGATGTTTCAAAATATTGCTCACTTGATGTAACTGACCTTGAAGGCAATCTTATGAATGTTCACAACATCATTGAAAAGCCCACAGAAGAGCAGATTATGTCTTGCTACTCAATCCTCGGCCGTGTTGTTGTTCCCGCAGATGTTTTTGATTACCTTGAAGAGGACCTTGCAAATACTCCCGAAGGCACAGAGCTTTATTTCACAGATACACTCACACGCCTTTCAAAAGAAAAGGGACTTATTGCTCAGGACTTTGACGGTATCCGTTATGATATGGGTAACAAGCTCGGCATTATGAAAGCTAACTGTGAGGTTGCTCTCAGACATCCCGAACTCGGCGAAGATTTCAAAGCATATCTTAAAGACCTTGCTAAGGATTTATAATTTAACAAAACAAAAAGCTGATTTCAGATTTAGTTCTGAAATCAGCTTTTATATTTCTAATCATCCTCCAGCTATCTTTGCCGCAAGGAATTCAAACAACGCTTTGAGCCAACGGATAATTGCATCAAATGAAACCTTTATCTGTTCAAATACATTTTCAGGTTTATCAATACTTTCATCTGCAGTCCAGAATTCTGTGTTACAGTTTTCTTCTGTCATTGGTTCTGCTTCGTCGATATCATTATAATAAACAAAGAACTGAGTCAACGGAAAGTCGTCAATGGTAAGCTGTCTGTCAGCAGTGGCAACCTCAAGCATAATCTTAAGCTCATAAGATGTCCAATCAGAATGGCTTGAGCCCTTTACAAACCAGGTGTAATCAGGGAAAATGCAGGTTGATGCGTCAATCTTCTTGTCAGGTGAGATGTATCTGGCCTTACCTTCTGCAACACGCTGAGCAATATATTCATCAGAAAGTGTGTCATAAACAGTTGACGTTGTAGCACCGAATGATGTTCTCGTAACCGAAGCAAACTGGTCAGAAACAGCATCTGATGTTGCACAAACAGGAATCATCTGAAAACCGTATTTTGAAATAACACCAAGGTTTGCACCACCGTCTTTAATTTTCTGAAGAAGCTCGGGAACTCTCTGGCGGACTGCAACATCGTAAGCATCAAGTTTTGCAATAAGACCTGCATACTTTTCTCTCTTTTCGCTGCCCTCTTCGCCAAACACATAATACTTTGCATCCTCATAATCCTCAGGGCATACGCAAGCCCAATAGTTGGGCCATGTGTATAATGTTGACAGTGCAAGAGCTGAAGTTACACCTGCAACAAGCTTGTCATAAAGAAGGTCTTCTGTTGAGCTGATAATTCCTTCAAGCGCACCTGTCTGAACAAGCATATCGATAGTTTCCGTAATAAAGTCATCCATGCTGAACATACCAAGACCCTCAACATCTCTGAGCAATCTTGCAACAGCAACCGGAGCCACATCAAATTTGGCGCAGATTACTTCACTGAGAATTTCTGCTCCGCCAACAACGCTGCCGTCAAAGCTGATGCCTTGAATATCTTCTACACCATACTTAGCAATATAAGCCATAGCAACATTTGTACCCAGACAAGTTGCCATAATGCCTACCTTTTCACATCCTGTTGAAGCCTTTACATCTTTAATAAAAGAGTTAAATTCATCTGCGCTCTCCATCGGGTCAAGGCGCCAGTCATAGTAGAACCAATAGTCTTTCCATCCGTAGTATCCCTTTTTTCCCTTTTGGTCATTTGCTCTCTTTTTTGCCATTTGATTTTTACGTTTCTGAGACAAACCGGAGCCGTTTGTAACATTTCCGTTTTCATCAAGCAATGAGTTTTCAAATATTTTTGAAATCTCTTCTTCAAGGGCAACATACATATCGTCCCAATTGTCGGTAACTGCACCCTTAACGATAGTCGGAAGAAGTTTTTCAGCCATAGCTTTATACATTTCACTATTGTCTTCTCCGCCTTCAGAGTCGCCTGCTACAAAATCAGCAACATCTTTGTAATGAAAAATCTTGTTGCCGTCAAGGTCATACAAAGGTTCACCATCACCTGAAATACGAATAACAGGAATCTGGCTGCGACTTTCATTGGCATCTACACCGGCAAAAGCAACAGGAGCACAACCCAAAACCATTGTTATTGCAAGAATAATTGAAATAATTCTTTTCATCACGGTCTCCTCAATTCTTTTTTTGTTTCAATTTTTTAGCAACCTTTGCGGCAGTGATTGTTGCAGTAAGTCCCCCTGCAATCCACGAGGCGGCCTTGATTTTCATAACCTGACGGTCGGTAAAATTGCGCTGAACAGGGCCAAGGCTTTCGCTCTTAAGACCAAACTGCTTAAAGTGATACATTCTTGTCTGAATATCTTCTATATTGTTTTCATCAAGAGTTATCAATCTCACGCCTGAACGGCAACCGTCTGTATATGGCTTGAAGCCTGCGGTTTTGCATTGTGCAAGCAAAATTCCGTCATAATAGCCTGCGAAATCATTCATGTGGTCGTGACCGAAGAAAGCACCCATAACATCGCCTGTTTCTTTCCACGCATCAAAAACACCGCTGTTGATGCAAGAACAGCAAGGACCTTCTCCGAGGTAACCTTCAACCCCCTGAGCAAGAACATAATTGTTGCTTGACCAGTCGCCGTGACCCTTTACGGAATCGGGCAATTCATAAAACCTGGCTTTTCTTAAGAGCTTATACTCCTCACAAACAGGAATATGCATAAACCAAAGAGCAGGAATCACCTTGCCTCCGTTTTGCTCCTTGAGCTTATTGGCGGTTTCTTTATACCATTTTATCTGGTCATCGTGCACCCAATCGTAATATGAAATTTCTCTGTCCTGTGCTAAATTGTTGCTGTCCACAAGCCAGAGGTTAAGAATATCCTTTTCACCTTTTGAATCTTTAACAAGAAGATTGCAGTTGCCGCAGCCTGTAAGCTCAGGCACAGCATCGTAGGTGTAAAAATTCTCATACTCCTGAGCGTAAAGCTCCAACTGCCTTTCAAGTGAAATTTCACACTCTCTGTCGTGATTGCCGAAAACAATCGCAAGAGGAACATCGTTGGCAGAAACGGGATATGTTATCTTGCTGATAACGGCACGCATTTTTGCCTCATCGTCAGCCTTGCCGTTATCCCCTGCAAAGACCACCAAATCAGGCTTAAGCTCACTGACGGCGCGAACCATAAGCTTTGTCATATCAGCAGATTTAATCTGATTTCCAGAGCCCTTAGTATCGTATGACTCGTGCAAATCGCCAACAACCATTATTTTAAACTTGCCGTTTTTAAATTTAAGCGGCGGTAAATTTCTCATACAATTCAACCCCTTAAAAGCTTATAATAGAATTATATATCAATCAAATTTTGTTGTCAACAAACCGCCGTTTATTTCACAGAAAATTAAAATTTGTTGCAAAGGCAGAAATTTAATGTTAGAATTTAATCATCAACTAACGGGAGGTTTCCTTATGTATGATATTTTAATTGTAGGTGCTTCCACCACCGGCTGTTGGTTTGCCCATAAAATGGCAAGTCAGGGCTTTAAGGTTTTGGTTATTGAAAAGGAAGAGCCCCACAATGTTTCACGCGCTTATGATGTTTTTCACATGTCAAGGCCTGAAATGGAGCAGTTTGATTTGATTATTCCTGACCCTGATGACCCAATCAGAGCCTTTTCTTTTGCAGACTCTCCTATGCTTTCGCCTTACGGAAACCATCCTAAAGCAAGCTCAGGAGGCCCCGAAACAATCGGACTTCATAAGCACGATTATATAATGCTTATGGCAGACAGAGCAAAGGCTGCGGGAGCAGAAATAATTTACGGCGCAAGCTTTACCGATTTGATTTTTGACGAAAAAGGCAAGGTTGTCGGCGGTAAATATAAAACAGCCGACGGTGAAACACAAGCTCGTGCAAAATTGGTTGCAGACTGCTCAGGTATCCCCTCAGTTGCAAGAACAAAGCTCCCCGACACCTCGGTTGTTGACAATCTTAAGCTTACCGAAAAAGATATTTTATTCGTAGTGCTTTATTATGTAGAATATCTTAATAAAGACCTTGACCCCCGCTCACTTGACGGCTTCTTTTTGCAGTATAAATCCTGGTCCGCACCCTCAGGCAACCCAAACGGTGCAATTCTCGGTATCGGCGCGTTTTACGGCTATGATTATGCCGAAGAGGTTTTTAACTCTGAATTTACAAAGAACTCACCATTCCCCGAATATAAAATTGAAAAAATAGAAAAAGGAATGACCCCCTATCACAGAAGTGTTTATTCCTTTGTGGATGACGGTTTTATTGCTATGGGTGATGCCGCATTTTTAACAAAGCCCACCTGCGGTGAGGGCTGCACCTCTTCACTTGTTCAGGGTGAAATTGCAGTTGAGGTTATATCAAAGCTCCTCAAAGAGGGCAAGGCGCTTTCAAAAGATAATATGTGGAGCATTAACAAGCGCTATATGAAGGCTCAGGGCAAGGATTTTGATTCAATGCGCCCGCTTCTTATGGGCATTATTGCGCCAAGCTGTGACGAGGCAGAATATCTTTTTGCAAACGACATCATTTTCAGCCAAAAAATTCTCGGCAATGTTGACAGCGGATTTGAGCTTAACGCAAAGGATATTGCAGATATTCTCAAGGGCGTGCTTACGGGAATTTCCAAGAAAGATTTGCGCCCCTCAACAATCGGCAAAATCGCTAAAGGTCTTGTGGGCAGTATGAAAATCGGCAACCATTATGACGCCTACCCCGACAGCCCTTATGAATTTTATAAATGGAAATCAAAAGCAGACAAGCTGTGGAAAGAAATCGGCTCAGTTGCCGACACCTGCGACCCTGCAATCTTAAAGAAAATAGGCAGATAAAAAGGAGGCGAAATGCCTCCTTTTTTGTTAGCCTGCTGTGTTTTCCATGCCAAGCTCAACCTGCTCCCTCTCTCTGAAAAGAAGAGAAATGCACCAAACACCGGCAAGAGCTACAAGGGTGTAGATAATTCTGCTCACGAGTGCATCCTGTCCGCCAAAAATCCAGGCAACTATGTCAAACTGAAAAAGACCGATACTGCCCCAGTTCAGCGCACCGATAACAACAAGAATCAAAGATAATTTATCAATCATTTTATTCATCTCCTATCATTTTTTATTAGTATCTGATTTTTTTGAAATTTCATTCATCAAATGCAATATATATGTTGAAAATTTATTTTTTTTGAGTTATTATATAATGTAGATATTTATGTAAGAGGGTAATAATATGAAGTATAAGAACATAATTGATATGCACACCCACACCGACAATTCTTTTGACGGCAACCATTCCACAATGTATATGTGTGAAAATGCTTGTGCAAAGGGATTGCGTGCCGTTGCTTTTACCGACCATATTGAAGTGGATTTTTACCGTGAAAAGAATTTTGATAAAACAGCCGTTCAGTCATTTTTCGATGTAACAAAGGCTCGTTCAGCTTTCAACGGCAAGCTTGTTGTTTGCGCAGGCATTGAATTAGGTCAGCCTACCTATGACACCGCAACCGCAGAAGAAATCATCAGCGAAAGAGATTATGACTTTGTTATCGGCTCAATCCACAATCTTCGCGGAGAAGAGGATTTCTGGTATCTGGATTATTCAAAATATGATATCGACAAGCTTCTCAGTGAATATTTTGACGAGCTTTGCACCCTTGCCGCTTGGGGCAAGTTTGACACAATGGCTCATGTAACATATCCTCTTCGCTATATCGTTGGCGAGCACTCAATTCCCGTTGATATGGCAAAATATCAGAGCAAAATTGATGAAGCACTCAAGCTCCTTGTTGAAAATGACAGAGCTCTTGAAATTAACACATCAGGCCTTCGCCAGAAGCTTGGCAGAACAATGCCCGACGAGGATGTTGTTAAAAGATTTAAAGAATTAGGCGGCAAAATGGTTACCGTCGGCTCTGACGCTCACTACGCTGAACATCTTGGTGCAGGCATTGAAACAGGTATGGACATTGCAAAGCGTTGCGGATTTAACAGCGTTATGCTTTTCCAGAACAGAACCCCTGTTGAAATTCCCATTGAATAATTTATTTAAAGGCAGGAAATATTATGGAGCTTTATGACGCATTCACTCAAGGTGTTAAGCCCGGCGGACTTCGTTCTAAAAGTGAAATCAAACTCCTTGTATGTTATATTATTTGCAAAATTGACAGCGGTATTTCAAAAAAACAGCTTAATGAAATTTTAACAGGCGAAGGTCTTGCAAACTATTTTGAAGCAAATGAAGCCCTTGCCGAAGTGGTTAAAACAGGCAATGTGCGCATTGAATATGAGAATGATGATGAAATTCTCTTCCCCACCGATTTGGGCAAGGCAAACACCGCTCAGCTTGAAGACGACCTCCCCTATTCTGTTAGAGAAACCGCGCTTAACGCCGCTATTGAAATGAAAACTATTCTTCAGCGTGAGCAGGAAAATAAGATTGAGATTATCCCCCACGGCGGCGGATATGATGTTACAATTTCAATTATGGATAACGATGATAAGCTTTTGAGCGTTACACTTTTTGTGGCAGACTCTGCTCAGGCAGACTATGTTAAAGAAAAATTTTTACAGGACCCTGTTAAAATGTATTCAACAATCGTGGCCCTTTTGCTGGCCTAAATTTGTGCACACCAAAAGTGTGCACATTGTTTTGTAAGGAAGTGATATTTTGGAAAAAGAAAATAAAATGGGCAGTATGCCTATAGTTAAATTAGTAACAACAATGTCTTTGCCTATGATAGCCTCAATGCTTGTGCAGGCGCTTTATAATGTTATTGACAGTATGTTTGTTTCCCGAGTAAGCGAAGAGGCTCTTACAGCGGTTTCACTTGCTTTCCCTGCGCAGAACCTTATGATAGGTGTTGCAACGGGAACGGCAGTTGGTGTTAATGCGTTGCTTTCAAAAAGCCTTGGCGAAAAGAATTACAAACGAGCCAACGCCATTGCCGCCAACGGTGTTTTGTTGGCTATTGTGGGATTTTTAATTTTCCTTGTGTTCGGACTTTTTGGTGCTGAAGTATTTTTTAAAGCTCAGACCGACAACCCTGAAATTATTTCGCAAGGTGTAGATTATCTTCAGGTTTGCTGTTGTTTTTCATTCGGCGTATTTTTGCAGATTATTTTTGAGCGTTTGATGCAGTCAACCGGAAGAACCTTTTACACAATGATTACTCAGGGTGTAGGTGCTATTGCAAATATTATTTTAGACCCGATTTTTATTTTCGGATACTTCGGAGTTCCTGCAATGGGTGCTAAGGGTGCGGCAGTAGCAACCGTTCTCGGTCAGATAATTGCCGGCATAATTGCAATTATTCTCAACCAAAAGAAAAACTCCGACATTCAGCTTTCACTCAAAGGCTTCAAGCCCGACAGACATATTATCGGCAAGATTTATTCAATCGGTGTTCCGTCAATTATTATGGTTGCCGTTGGCTCGATTATGACTTTTTCAATGAACAAAATCGTAATTGCTTTCACAGAAACAGCCGCCGCGGTTTTCGGAGTTTATTTCAAGCTTCAGAGCTTTATCTTTATGCCTGTGTTCGGGCTCAACAACGGTGTTATTCCTATCATCGCATATAACTACGGTGCAAAGAACAAAAAGAGAGTTACCAAAACAATCAAAACCTCACTTGTTTTTGCCTGCACATTTATGCTCATAGGCTTTAGTCTGATGCAGTTGATTCCCGATGTTTTGCTTTCAATTTTTAACGCAAGCGAAGAGATGACCAGAATCGGCGTTGTTGCCCTCAGAACAATCAGCATAAGCTACCTTGCCGCAGGATTTTCTGTTGTTATTATTTCAGTTTTTCAGGCGTTCGGCAAAGGGCTGTTTTCAATGTTTGTTTCCATTGCCCGTCAGCTTGTGGTGCTTATTCCGGCGGCATATCTCCTTGCTCAAACAGGTGTGCTTGATAATGTCTGGTGGTCATTCCCCATCGCAGAGGTTATGTCTGTTGCCGTTGCAGGAATTTTCTTCATTCACCTTTATAAATCAACTATAAGCAAACTCAATCAAGATAATAAGATATAATTAAGACCGCCAATCGGCGGTCTTTTTGTTTCAAAATCCTGTATTAAACTTTTCTAAATCTTCAACTTGCGGATATCTTTTGATGTAATCATCATAATGCTCTTTGTTTTTTGTAATCAGCAATGTATATGTACTGTCAAAGGCGGCAATTTCTAATGTTGAAAGAGGGTGCTGAACAGACACAGGGTTATTTCCATATACATCTTCATCCTGAATATAAGGTAAGGGATATTTCAAAATTTCTTCTAAAGAAACATCTTTTTCAAATCCGCAAAGAACACCCCAGATCCATTGAAAATCCTCTTTTTCAACAAGTGATGTAAGCTCTTCGCCTGATATCCAACAGTAATCCTGATTTAAAAGGTTGTCAATTTCACGGTTTTGCGGATAACACATACAGTCCGTAATCAACCAGTTATAATTATTCTGAGCGTTATTGATTGCTTCAAAAACCTTACTCATATATGTATAATATTCGTGATTTCCTCTGTCAACCAAACCATAAGTCATCAATATCACCTCCTGAAAAATTATATCACAACATGGTAAAAAAAACAACCGCCCTGATTGCTCAAGGCGGCTTAGATAAGACTGTTTGGCAGGCGTACACTTCTCCTGCATCTCTCGGGTTTCCCCTGTCAGTACCGTCGGCGTGTGGACTGTACGAACTCTTCCGCCTCAAAAAATCTTATTTAAATTTATTTAGTTGTATTACAGAGATGTTTCTATCAACAAAAAACTTCTCTTTATAAAGCAAGGTCATTGTGATTTGATTTTCAGCATAATTGTTGCAATCATTAAAGAAAAATGATACACAGAGTTTGTTTTCTCTGCCGTTTGAACTGTCAATAAATATATAGTTTGTTCTGTTGTCAAAAAGTGTTCTTAAAAAGTACTCTGCTTTGATATTTGAAAATGATGAGCGGTTTTTAGAATACTTAAAGACAAGCTCGTTGCTGTCTAACAGATTTTCAAAAAGTGCAAAATCTTTTATTCTCTGCTCAATATCTTTGTAGAATTGACTTTTTGATATATCACACGTTGTTATTTCATCAGCAATGATTTTGTCGAATATAAGCTCGCGGTTCTTCTTTAATTGCGGTAAATCTTTCAAATACTGCAGGCCGACAAGATGAAAGAAATCCGCTTTTTCAAAATCAATACAAAATTCCGTTAATCTACCTTTTTTGCCTAACACTATTTTATATTTAACATTTAACAGCCCTTGAAATGTCAGAGCCGCAATTTTTAAATCGTCCATTGCTTTTTATACTCCCTTATAAAACAAGTGAGCCCTGTTAAACAGAGCCCACGAGGAATGTTTTCTTTCGGGTTTCCCCTATTCAAGTTGCGGTTATCATACAACCCATAAAAGGCTCAATAACAAACTGCGACTTGAAACAGCTTGTTATATCAGCGCCACACGAACAGTCTCGCTGTCCGCTAATAACTTTGTTTTGAAGAACAACTAACTGTTGCCTTCATCTTTATTATACCCAAAAGCACGGATTTGTCAACTAAATTATATCACAAAAAACGGTACAATTTAAAACTTTGTGCAATATTGCTAAACAATATGAAACCATACGACACTTTACGCAACAATGATTTTTATTTGCATTCTTGTTTTTGACAAAAAATAACAGAGCAGATACAAAAAGTACCTGCTCTGTTCTTGGCGCGCTGCAAGGGATTCGAACCCCTGACCTTTTGGTTCGTAGCCAAACACTCTATCCAACTGAGCTAGCAGCGCTCGTCTCTCGACTACCAAAGTATAATATCACAACATTTTAAAAATGTCAACTGTTTTTTTAATATTCCTTAAAAATCTCTGCATATTTTGAGCTATTTTTCATTGAAAACCAATCTTTTCCCGAAACAATAATGTGGTCTTCAAAAACTGTGTCCAGCTCAGCCACAACATCCTTTACCCTTTTGGTGGTGGCAACATCTGCCGCGGAAGGCACAGCAAAGCCCTGAGGGTGGTTGTGAGCAAGAATAAATTTTGTAGCTTCGCATCTGAAAATAGGCTCTAACAACGCTCTTGGTCTGAATGACGCGTCATCAATTCCGCCGCTTGCAATTTCAGTTATATTAAGCATCTTTCCTCTTTTGTCAAAGAGCACCACAAACACCTTTTCTTTGGCTTCATTGGCAAATCGGGAGATAAGCTCTTTTATGATTTCATCATCACCCTTATAAGCCTCTTCGCTGTCAATAGATGCCACATATCTCACGGCCAATTTAGAAAACAAATTGAGCAACACCGCCGAATTTTCACCGATACCGTCAATTTTAATAAGCTCCTCATAGGGAGCGGACAGCACATTTTCCAAACTGCCGAAAGCGTTAATCAGCTTGTGAGCCACAGCATTGGTATCGTTCCTCGGATGAGCATAAAAAAGCAATATTTCAAGAATTTCATGCTCGGGCATAGAATTGAAATCTCTTTTAAGAAAAGATTCTCTCATTCTTTTTCTGTGCCCGCTATGAATGTTTTTCTCCTGCATTTTTTACCCTCATTTCAAAAACAGCTCTCTGCAGGTTTCGGGAACATTCCTGCACACCCTGTCTGCATAGCTTTTAACTTCGTCCACAGCCCTGCTCATTGCAAAAGACAATCCTGCGGCCTTGAACATTGAAACATCATTAAAATTATCGCCGAAAACAGCAATTTCTGACTTATCAATTCCCGTAGCTTGGGAAATAGCCTCAATTCCTTTGCCCTTATCACTTACGGTAAAATCAAGCCAGATTTTGCCTGCAACAGCAACATTGAGAATTTCTCCCCAACGGGCGGTAAAGCCTTCAACAATATCATCAACACCGCTTGGCTTGCAGATTGCAATTTTCTGAATTTCTTCGGGAATATCGTCAAAGCAATCCACAATCACCGCTCTGTTATGTAAATGCTCAGTTACTATTTTATAAAATTCTTCTGTGGGATTTATAAGATAACACACCGTCGCACCCGAAATCATCGGCTGCGCATCGGGAGTTTTTAATATATCTTCAACTATACCGCGGGCAACATTTCTGTTAAGCAAGGCTCGCGAAATGAGCTTTTCATTTCTGATAACATAAGAGCCGTTTTCACAAGAAAAGATAACATCATCTGCCGCATCTCCCAAGAGATATTTCACTCCGGGATATTGTCTGCCGCTTGAAACGCAAAAGATATACCCTGCGTTTTTCAAGTCCTTTATCATCTGAAGCGCTTCCTGTGACGGAGCTTCTTCAACCTCTTCTTTTGTGCCGTCATTGATTAAAGTTCCGTCAATATCACACGCTATAAGCTTAATCATTTTCGCCTTTTATCCTTTTCCAATATTCTTTTGCGGCCTGCTCGTTTTTGTTATCGCCAAACTCATAATATTTGGCATTTTTCAACACATCGGGTAAATACTGCTGCTTGACCCAATGATTGGGATATGCATGGGGATACTCGTAAAACTGGCCCTTTACTGCCGCATCTTCACCGTCAAAGTGCTTGTTCTGAAGCGTTCTCGGAATCGGACCGCTCTTGCCCCTTGCAACATCCGCCATAGCCGCATTGATTGCATCGTGGCCTGTGGTTGATTTGGGCGAATTGCACACAAGAATAACCGCATCTGCCAAGGGAATTCTCGCCTCGGGAAGACCCACCATAAGGGCAGTATCTACTGCCGCCTTAACAATAGGAATAATCATCGGGTATGCAAGACCCACATCCTCACAGGCGCAAACCAAAAGCCGCCTGCAGGCAGAGGGTAAATCCCCTGCTTCAAGAAGCCTTGCAAGGTAATGTATTGCGGCATCGGGGTCTGAGCCGCGCATTGACTTTTGAAAAGCCGAAATAATATCGTAATGCTCATCGCCGTCTTTATCATATTTCATTGCACTGCGCTGAGTAAGCTGCTTGGCGGTGTCAAGGTTTATGATGATTTGTCCGTCTTTTTCTCTTGTAGAAAGCACACAAAGCTCCACCGCATTCATAGCTTTTCGCACATCTCCGCCGCAAGCTGTGGAAATATATTTGAGAGTTTCATCGCTGACGGATATTTTACAGCTTCTCTCTTTTTCTGAAATTTCAAAAGCTCTTCTTACCGCAATTTCAATTTCATCAGCAGAAACTGTTTTAAACTCAAAAACAGTTGAGCGGCTTAAAATTGCATTATAAACATAAAAGTACGGATTTTCGGTGGTTGAAGCAATGAGAGTGATTTTTCCGCTTTCGATATATTCAAGGAGTGTCTGCTGCTGCTTTTTGTTAAAATACTGAATTTCATCAAGATATAAAAGCACACCGTTAATGGCCTCAAATGTATCAAGCTGAGCAACAATGGCTTTGATATCTGCTGTGCCGGCGGTGGTGCCGTTAAGCTTGCAGAATTTGCGGTTGGTTGCTTTTGCGATTATGTTTGCAACCGTTGTTTTGCCCACACCTGACGGGCCGTAAAAAACAAGGTTTGGCAATTCACCTGATTCAATTATATTACGAAGAGGCTTACCCTCGCCGATAAGATGCTTTTGCCCCACAACCTCATCAAGGGTTTGCGGTCTTATTTTTTGCGCCAACGGTTCATACATAAAATCACTCCTTTTACCTTGGTATTTTATCACTTACTGCCTTTGCCGTCAATAACAAAAGCCGCAGACTGACTGCGACTTTAATGTTATTACTTCTTTTTCTTGATTTCAAGCTTTTTCTTCTGAACCTCATCATCAAAAACCTTGCCCTGTGAATCATAAGGCTCTTTGTCTGTAATAAAGAACTTGCTTGGCGGTGAAACAATGTTGATTGCACTTGGCAAAACATTGATATCAACATTTTTATGATTACCGCCGAATTCACCGTCAAAGGTCCAGGCAACCTCATCGTTGCAGGTGATTTTCAAGTGCTTAGTTTTAAAGGTGATAATTCTCTCGCCGTCATAATCCTGGTCTTTAACCTTTTTAACAAGGTAGAACACATCAGGAACGCTCTTAACACCTCTTACAAAAAGGCATTCAAGCTCGCCGTCATTGAGCTTAATATCGCGTTTGTCATACTTAAAAAATCCGCCAACGCTGTTGGTGTTTGAAATTGCACCGAAATAAAATCCGTCTTCAATAACTCCGCCGTCGTATTCGATTTTCATATTGTATGCACGAAGAGTACGGATGTAATGAGGCAATCTGAAAATAAAGCATTCAAGCAAATAGGCTGTGTGACCAAGCTTATTTTTAAACTTCTGAGAAGTTACATAAGATGAGTCACTTGCAACACCGAATGATGCAACATAAGAAAAATATTTGTCATTAAAAGAACCGATATCGTAATTATTGAGATATCCTTTTTTGTAAAGGTCAATCTGCTTTTCAACACTTTTAGAAGCGCCTACAGTAGCCGCAAAGTCATTAGTTGAGCCTGAGGGAAGATACATAATAGGCTTCTTTGCACCAAGGGCCATAACGCCGTTGACGGTTTCACTGAAGGTTCCGTCACCGCCGCAGCAGATAACAGCATCGTGACCTTCAAGATTTTCTTTAACAAGTCGGGTTGCGTCACCGGTGCAGGTTGTAATCGTTTTGGTCACTTCAAAGCCGTGCCTTCCAAAAACACGAACAATGTGGTCAGGGTCTTTTCTTTCTGAATCCTTACCAGACACAGGGTTATAAACCAAAAGTATTTTACTCATAACACTTTCCCTTTCTCGCCTGCATCAGGCACGTTCAAATAAAGTTAAAAGTATGTATGCTGTGGGAATAGAAAACATCAGACTGTCTATTCTGTCAAGGGCTCCGCCGTGGCCCGGGATAAGATTGCCGAAATCCTTAATTCCGACTTCTCTTTTAATAAATGAAGCTGAGAGGTCACCAATCTGACCGACTACGGTGCAGATTGCAACGGTAACAACAACTGCCCACAACTCATAGCCGATATAATCCTTAAGCAAGAACCAAAGGCCTGCACAAATTGCAGTTGTTACAACAGTACCTGTAACCGAGCCTTCAATTGTTTTATTGGGGCTGACTGTGGGAGCAAGCTTATGCTTTCCGAAAAGCATACCGCCGAAAAGAGCAAATGTGTCACATCCGATTGCGCTGAGGAAGCCTGTCAGGAAAATCACAATCCAGTCAGGTGCAGGAAGTGAGCAAACATATATAACGCCTATAAAAGGAAGGCAGGGATAAACAAGAGTGCTAAGGGTTGCAAGAGCATCCTGTGAGGTGTGCTTTTTACTTTTCATACATACAACAAAGTTAATTATGAAAATAAGACCGACACAAGCCACTATGTAAAGCATATCGAGTTTGAAATAAATCATCAATGTTGCCACGGCAATAAAAATCATAGGCAGAGGCTTTATGATGTTGCGGTTAACCTTTTTTAAAGCATTACCCATTTCGTGACAGCTCAGAAGTCCGAATGCCGCAACAAGAAGCATTGCCGTAGCCTGAGAAGCGATAAAGCAAACAGCAACTATTGCCAGCAACACAAGCGCAGATAAAACTCTTTTTAACATAATTGCACTTCCTAAATTCGACATAAATTGGGTTGCGTTTAAACTACCCTACTATACACAACACATTATACTAACAAACCTTTGGTTTTTCAAGCGACAAACACCCCTCAAATGTCGTAATTATAATCAACTTTTGTTAATATTTTGTTTGTAAAATGTTAAAAGCGGCTTGGTTCTGCAAAAAGAACCAAACCGCCGATGTTTTATCTGAGTTTTATGCCGATTTTATATTCAAGAGCTTTAAGGATTTTGGTAACATATTTATCACAATCCTCAGGCATAAGCTCTGCGTTGCCTGCCGCAAATGTGATAGCAAAAGCCATACTCTTCTTGCCCTCACCGATTGCTTCACTTCTGTAAATATCGAAAAGCTTAATATCGGTAACAGCCTTGCAAGCGTCACGGATAACTGTTTCAATTTCACCGCAGGTTGTAGCTTCATCAGCAACAAGTGCAAGGTCACGCTTAACACTTCTGAAAGATGAAACAGGAGCATACTTGCAGCTTTCTTCAGCCAGCTTCATAAGAGCATCATAGTCAATCTCACCGAAGTAGCATTTCTTTGTGATTTCAGCATCGTCAGAAACCTCATAAGAAAGCTGACCTAACCAGCCAAGCTTTTTACCGCCGCATTTAACACAGGCACTTACTCCGGGATGAAGGAAAGGCTTTGTTTCTTTTTCATAAGAGAACTTAACGCCGAATTCCTGAGCAATCGCATCAAGCACACCCTTTGCGGTGAAGAAATCTTCATCTTCGCCGTAAATGCCAAAAGCAAAGCGCTGATTTTCAGTCGGAATTGTTGCAACAGGCTGTTCATTCGGAATGAATACATTTGCAAGCTCAAACACTCTGGCTGACTCATTTCCGCGCTTCATATTGTGAGAAACAATTTTAACAACAGAGGGAGCAAGCATTGAGCGCATAATTGAATAATTTTCGCTCAAAGGATTGCTGATTTTAACATAATTTCTTTCAGGCGCATCCTCGGGGAGTCTGAGCAAATCAAGCTCGGCAGGAGAATAGAAAGAATAGTTAATAAGCTCGTTGAAGCCCTGAGCAACAAGGCAATCCTTAAATTTATTAACAGCCTTCTGCTTTTTGTTAAGACCGCCGCTTGTAATAACAGCGTTTGTCATAAACTTAGGAACGATATTGTCATAGCCGTAAACCTTGATAACATCTTCTGCCAAATCAGCGGCTGTACCTTCAATATCGGTTCTGTAAGCAGGAGCAACAGCAGTAAGGTTATCACCGTCAATTTCGAGAGTGTAATTCTGACGGGAGAGAATGTCAACGATTGTTTCTGTGGGAACTTCAATACCGAGAACAGCGTTAACAGCACTGAAGGTTGTAACAACCTTCTGGCTCTCTCTTTCGGGGTTTGCATCAGCATCAACATGAGTTGCAGAAACAGTTCCGCAACCGAGCTCTTCAACAAGGTGCAAGGCTCTGTCCATAGCAAGGCCTGTTGTGTATTCGTCAACACCCTTTTCAAAGCGGTGAGATGAATCACTGCTCTGACCCAAGGCTCTTGAAGAACGGCGGATGTTGCCTCTTTCAAACTTTGCAGATTCAAAAAGAACATCCTTGGTTGTGTCTTTGATTTCTGAATTAAGACCGCCCATGATACCTGCAAGAGCAACAGCCTTTTCACCGTCGCAGATTACAAGATTTTCACTGTTAAGGGTGAATTCTTTTTCATCAAGAGTAACGATTTTTTCACCGTTTTCAGCGCGTCTTACAACAATCTTTTCACCTGCTACATTTGCCATATCAAAGGCGTGCATAGGCTGACCCATTTCAACAAGAACATAGTTGGTAATGTCAACAAAGGTGCTGATTGAGTTAATTCCGCACATCTTAAGGCGGCGGCGCATCCATACAGGTGAGCGCTCAATTTTAACATCCTTAACAAAATGAGCAACATATCTCGGGCAAAGGTCGGGAGCCTTAACCTCAACTGTGATGTTGTTGTTATTAGCCTCTTTTTTAGCTGTGTAGGTAAAATCGGGAGCATTGAGCTTTCTGTTAAGAAGAGCTGCCAATTCTCTTGCAACACCGTAAACATACTGGCAGTGAGGGAGGTTAGCTGTAACAGAAATATCCATAACCTCATCATCAAGCTCAAGATATTCCTTAACATCCATACCGGGAAGTGCATCTTCACCAAGCATCATAATGCCGTAAACCTCAGCACCGTCATACCAGTCATCATCGATACCCAATTCTTCACCTGAGCAAAGCATACCGTTTGACTCAACGCCGCGAAGCTTGCCTTTTTTGATGTTCATAACCTCGTGAGCACCGCTGTCGTCACCCTTTTTGCGTGCATATACATTAGCACCGGGGAGAGCAACGGGAACATGGTCGCCAACATTAACATTCGGGGCACCTGTTACAATCTGAATATCTGTGCCATATTCGCCACAGTCAACAATACAAATAACCATGTGGTCAGAATCAGGATGAGGTGTGATTTCTTTAATAACGCCTACCTTAATTCCGTCAACATCGGGAGCTACGGGCTTTCTTTCTTCAACTTCAAGTCCGCAGGAGAAAAGGCTGTCCTCAATAGTCTGAGCGTCAATGCCCTCCAAGTCAACCATTTCTTTTAACCAACTCATTGGTAAATACATTATAAATCACCTCTCTCACTTTCTGAACTGGTCTGAAATTCTTACATCACCGTCATAAAGAAGGTGAATATTGTTTACGCCGTATTTGAGCATTGCGATACGGTCAAGACCTGTACCGAATGCAAGGCCTGAATATACATCTGCATCAAGGCCGCAGTTTTCAATAACCTTGCGGTTAACCACGCCGCCGCCGAGGATTTCAATCCAGCCTGTGCCCTTACAAAGGTTACAGCCTGCACCGTGACATTCACAGCAGGTTACGTCAACCTCAACACTTGGCTCAGTAAACGGGAAGAATGAGGGGCGGAAACGGGTCTTTGTGTTTTTATCAAAAACTGTTTTTGCAAGAGTGTCAAGAAGACCCTGAAGGTCACAAAGTGAAAGATTTTTGTCAATAACAAGACCTTCCATCTGGTGGAACATAGGAGCGTGTGTTCCGTCATCGTCACAGCGGAAAACTCTGCCGGGAGAAATGATTTTGAAGGGAGGCTCCATTGTTTCAAGGGCACGAATCTGACCTGTTGAGGTGTGAGTTCTCAAAAGGAGGTCGTCGTTGATATAGAAGGTATCCTGCTTATCTCTTGCGGGGTGGTCGGCTGAAACATTGAGGGCTGTGAAATTGTGGAAGTCGTCATCAATTTCAGGGCCTTCAAAAACTGTGAAGCCCATACCTGTGAAAGCATCGATAAGCTCATTTCTGACAAGAGTTACAGGGTGAAGATGGCCTGCCTTACGGGTTTTAGAGGGCATTGTAACATCAATAGCCTCATCCTCATATCTCTTTAAAAGAGCCTTGTTGGCAAGGTCTTTTTCATTTTCATCAAAAAGCTCTGTTGCCCAAACTTTAAATTCGTTGATAACCTTACCTGCTGCAGGGCGTTCTTCTTTAGAAAGAGAACCCAACTGCTTCATAAGAGCAGGAATAGCACCGTTTTTGCTCAGGTACTTAAATCTTACTTCTTTAAGCTCATCAAGGCTTGCAATTTTTGCGGCCTCGTCTTCAATCTGAGCTTTTAATTCTCTGATTCGATTTTCCATTTTTACACTCCTTATATATTTGAATAGGTAAATAGGCAAAATAAAACAAAAAGCTCGCCCTATTGTTGCCAAAAGGACGAGTTAAACCCGTGTTACCACCTTTATTTACCGCCAATTCACATTGACAGCCTCACGAAGTACGGCAAAAGCGATACTTCTGCACTCATTACGGTGTGCCTCCGTCGCAGCCTACTGAGTTGTCCGTTCAGTGCGCGGCTCCAAGATGAATTCACAAAATACCTTCCTTGCGCCTCTCATCAACCGGCAGCTTTCTTTAAGGGGTGGTTTTGCTACTGCTTCTTTTCACAGCCTTTGATTAAATTTGTTGTATTATATCACACCAAAACTTCCTTGTCAAGGCGAAAAAGTTCATTGACTTTTGCTCTCTTATATGATAAAGTTGCCATTGACTTGTTTGGAAATAAATACAAACATTTTGACTCTTTTTTGTATATTGTTACAAAAACTCAGCTTTACACAGCTAAACATTATTTATTTTGAGTATATGAAAAATCATATAAAAAGCTGTATAATAGTATGTAATACTTCTTTATTAAAGAGGCGAGAAAAATGTATAAAATAGTAAGGAAAGAGGTTCTCAACACCAGCGTTGTTTTAATGGATGTTGAGGCTCCTTTCGTAGCAAGAAAGGCTCAGCCCGGTCAGTTCGTTATTTTAAGGGTTGACGAAGACGGTGAAAGAATCCCCCTGACAATTTCAGGCTTTGACAGAGAAAAGGGACTTATCACCATTATCTTCAGAGCTGTAGGTGCTACCACTTTAAAATTAAGCCAAAAAAATGAAGGCGAATATATCGAAGACTTTGCAGGTCCGTTAGGTGTTCCCACCAAAATCGACGGTCTTAAAAAGGTGTGCATAATCGGCGGCGGCGTTGGTTGCGCCATTGCATTGCCCATTGCTCAGGAGCTTCACAAAAGAGGCTGTGAGGTTACATCAATTATCGGCTTCCGTTCTTCTGATTTACTTATTCTTGAAAATGAATTCAACGCTGTTTCAAAAGAGCTTTTTGTTATGACAGACGACGGTTCTTACGGCAGACAGGGCAATGTGTGCCAACCTCTTAATGAGCTTTTTGACCGCGGCGAAACCTTTGACGAGGTTATTGCCATAGGCCCGATGATTATGATGAAATTTGTTGTTGACGCAACAAGACCCACAGGTATTCCCTGCACTGTTTCAATGAACCCCATTATGATTGACGGCACGGGAATGTGCGGCGGTTGCCGACTTACCCTTAATCAGAACGGTAAAAAGGTAACAAAATTCGCCTGTGTTGACGGCCCTGATTTCAACGGCTACGAGGTTGACTTTGATGAAGTGATGATGCGAAGCACAATGTATGCCGACTTTGAGCGTCACGCTTATGAAGATGCCTGCAATCTTTTTAAAAAGGAGGCTGAATAACAATGCCTCAGAACAATATGAAAAACACCAAAAATCCTATGCCATCACAAGACCCTAAGGTCAGAGCGCGCAACTTTCAGGAGGTTGCTTTGGGTTATGACGAAGCAACAGCTATAGACGAGGCTCTTCGTTGCCTTAATTGTAAAAATCCTCTTTGTGTAACCGGTTGCCCCGTTAACATTCACATTCCCGAATTTATTGCAAAAATTAAAGAGGGTGATTTTGAGGGTGCATATCAGATAATCCACAAGACCTCTTCTCTTCCTGCTGTTTGCGGAAGAGTCTGCCCTCAGGAGCATCAGTGTGAAGCCAAGTGTGTAAGAGGAATCAAGGGTGAATCTGTGGGCATCGGCAGACTTGAACGCTTTGTTGCCGATTGGCACAATGCCCACTCGGACTCTGCGCCTCACACAGCAGAAGCAAACGGCCATAAGGTTGCTGTTGTAGGCTCAGGCCCGTCAAGCCTTACCTGTGCAGGCGACCTTGCAAAAAAAGGATATAAGGTTACAGTTTTTGAAGCTCTTCACACCCCCGGCGGTGTATTGGTTTACGGTATTCCTGAATTCCGTTTGCCAAAATCCATTGTTAAAAAAGAGGTGGACAACCTCAGGGCAATGGGTGTTGACTTTGAAACAAACATCATCATCGGCAAAACCCTTACCGTTGACGAGCTTATTGAAGACGGCTATGAGGCTGTGTTTATCGGTACAGGCGCAGGTCTTCCCAATTTTATGGGTATTCCCGGTGAATCCTACAAGGGTGTTTATTCTGCCAACGAGTTCCTTACCCGCTCAAACCTTATGAAGGCTTACAAGGACTCCCCCGTTACCCCGATTATGAAGGGCGGTAATGTTGCGGTTGTGGGCGGCGGCAATGTTGCAATGGATGCCGCAAGAACAGCGCTCCGCTTGGGTGCAGAAAAGGTTTATGTTGTATACCGCCGTTCAATGGAAGAGCTTCCTGCAAGAAAAGAAGAGGTTGAGCACGCCATTGAAGAAGGTGTTGATTTCAGACTTCTCAACAATCCTGTTGAAATTCTCGGTTATAACAACCCTGATGACAGACGCGACCCCAAAAACGGATTTGTAACAGGTATGAAATGCGTTAAAATGGAGCTTGGCGAGCCTGACGAAAAAGGCCGCCGCCGTCCCGTTGAGGTTGAGGGCAGTGAATTCACTCTTGATGTTGACACAGTTATTATTTCAATCGGCACTTCGCCAAACCCCCTCATCAAATCCACCACTAAGGGGCTTGATGTAAATGCAAGAGGCGGAATAATTGTTGAAGAAGCAACAGGCGCCACCACCAAAGAGGGCGTTTATGCCGGCGGTGATGCAGTAACAGGTGCCGCAACAGTTATTTCTGCAATGGGTGCAGGCAAAGTTGCCGCAAAGTCAATAGACGAATATATTATGAATAAAT
Organism: Clostridia bacterium; assembly: GCA_017465465.1. GTDB lineage: Bacteria > Bacillota > Clostridia > Oscillospirales > Acutalibacteraceae > CAG-488. The sequence goes on from JAFTWE010000014.1 coordinate 107,529, forward strand.
AAAATTTCAGCAGCTATCATTGAGATAGCTGCTGTTTTTTCTTTAACTTATTCATTACGATAAAATACGCAGGGAGTAAGAGCACATCTGCCGCAATCCAGGCAATGGGGTTTGAAAAACAAGCGGCGATGAAACCGAACTTTGTTATAAATCCGTAAGAAACAATCGCCCTTGCAACAAGCTCAAAAATTCCGCCGCTCATTGCAATCATACTGTGACCCATACCCTGCAACGCATTTCTGAAAATAAATATCAGCGACAGCGCAAGATAGAACCAGGCACAGATTCCGAAATATTCTGCAACGGTTGAAAGAATTTCTGTTTCACCTTTATTAAGGAACATCAATGACGCATACGGTCCGCCGTATTTCGAAATAAAATACGCCATAACAGAATAAATTACACCAAGCAACACAGCGGCTCGCATACCTTGCTTTATTCTGTCAATTTTACCGGCGCCCAGATTCTGACCGCAGTATGTTGCCATTGTTATGCCGATTGTTTCTGACGGAACGCCAATGAGATTAACTACCTTTGAGCCAACGGTTACGGCAGTTATCACATCTGAGCCGAGCATATTAACGCAGGACTGCACCATAATTGTTCCTACAGCGGTTATTGAAAACTGCAATGCCATAGGTACACCGATTACAAGAAGATTTTTGCAAAGTCGGGAATCAAAAGGCATATCTTCTTTAGAAAAGTGAAGCAATTTGAATTTTCTTTTAATCACAAGCAAACAAAGAATACCCGACACAGCCTGTGATATAACTGTTGCAATAGCCACACCGCTTACACCCATATTGAACTCGATTACAAACAGCAAGTCAAGTCCGATATTCAACAATGAGGACAAAACCAAAAAGTAAAGAGGTGTTTTACTGTCGCCGACAGAGCGGACAACTCCTGCTGTGATATTATATAGAAGTGTAGCAGGTATTCCCGCAAAAATAATTATTATATAATCGTGAGCATCCTTGTAAATATCGTCAGGGGTGTTCATAATTTTAAGGAACAAATCCGTGCAAAGCACAGTTGCGGCAGTTATAACAACACCCAATGCTACTGCAAGATATGTAATGTGAGCCATAATACGGCGCATTTTAGGTCTGTCTTCAGCGCCGAACGCCTGAGCCACAGGAATAGCAAATCCCGAGCAAAGGCCGATGATTGTACCGATAACCATAAAGCTCAATGAACCCACCGAGCCAACCGCCGACAACGCAGTTTTACCCACAAACTGACCTACGATTATTGTATCAACCAGATTATATAACTGCTGAAACAGGTTGCCTGCAAACAACGGAAGGCAAAACCGCAGAATCAGTGACATCGGCTTTCCGCGAGTTAAATCCCGTTCCATAGTTCACCTCATCAAAGATTTTCTTTATACCAATCTATCGCTTCTTTGAGTCCGCGCTCAAAGTTATAATCAGGGTCATAGCCCAAAAGCTCCCTTGCCTTGCTGATATCAGCGTTGCTGTGCTTGATATCTCCCTTTCTGTCAGGGCCAAAGTTCGGTTCAATATCCTTACCCAAGGCAGAAGTGAGAGCATAGTAAATATCAATAAGATACTCTCTGCCGCCATAAGCCACATTGAAAGCTTCACCTGCACATTCGTGAGGAGCAAGGCAGGCCTTAAGATTTGCCTCAATAACATTTTCAATATAAGTAAAATCACGGCTCTGCTTGCCGTCGCCGTTAATTGTGGGCACCTCATCGTCCATAAGCTGACGGATAAACTTAGGGATAACCGCCGCATAAGCACCGTTCGGGTCCTGACGGCGACCGAAAACATTGAAATAGCGAAGTCCGTAGGTATCAAGGCCGTAAAGGTCAGAATAAATTCTGCCGTAAAGCTCATCTACCGCTTTTGTTAAGGCATAAGGGGAAAGAAGTCTGCCTTCTCTGCCTTCCTTTTTAGGGAGATTAGGCTCATCACCGTAAACAGAAGAGGAGCTTGCATAGACAAACTTTTTAACTCCGTTCTGCCTTGAAGCCTCCATCATATTAAGAGTGCCCATAATGTTATTTTTTTCATAAAAAAGCGGCATTTCAATGCTCCTCGGCACACTGCCCCAGGCCGCCTGATTAAGAACATAATCCACTCCCTCGGTAGCTTTGAGGCAGGTGTCATAATCCTTTATATCGCCTTTTATAAATGTGTAATCAGGGTTATCAAGAAAAATTTCAACATTTTCATATTTGCCTGTTGAAAGGTCATCAAGGCAACGCACCTTATAGCCCTTTTTTAAAATAGCTTCACAAAGGTTTGAGCCGATAAATCCCGCTCCGCCTGTTACTAAAAACACCGAATTTTCAGGAAACTGAACCTTTTCGTATCCCATTTTTATTCCTCCGCTTCAAAAAAGGCCGGATAACCGACCTTAATAAAGTATAAACTCTCTGTATAAAAGAATCAAAACAACTGCGCTCGCCGTTATTGCGGCAGGTAATAAGCCCTTGAGCGCTCCTTTTTTGATATGTAAACCATTGCTGTCCGCACTTATTCCGCTTGCAAAGCAGTAAACACCGCATCCGATTGCACAGCCGAGAGTATTATTAAACAAATCATCAAATTCAGTGCAACCGATGGCATAGGTAAACTGACCAAGCTCAATAACAAAGCTCAACAACGCTCCCGCGCCAATCGTCAACGGCACCGCACAACGCTTGCCCCTCAGGTGAAATGCTTCAGGGAACAATATTCCTAAAGGGATGAAAACAAGGATATTTTCAAAAATTTGTTCTAAAATATCAAAGGTATTATAAACCGTCAGCACAGAAATATATGACCAAAAAGGAGTTGTATGAACACTCCTGATTTCTGTAGTGCGGCCCATAAGTGCAAGATACAGTAACACCGCTGCATAAACGGTCAGCAGCAATCCACAGGTGTTTGCAAATTTCAACGGTTGATTTTTAACCTTTGACCTGTTATTCAGCCAAAGATAAGCTACACTTGCCGCCACGATGAAAAATAATTGCGGATAAACACAATAGCTCATATAAAATTATAATCTCCAATAAATGTAATCGGAATTTTCAAAATCTTTTCTGTTAAGAACACCCTTAACATCTACCAAGACCTTTTTAACCGCATTTGCTTTAAACATTTCATTCAGCTTATCAATATTAATTCCGCCAAATTCCGAATGAGCAACTGCAATAATTATTGCATCCATATCACGAATTTCACTCATATCGACAAACTTAATGCCGTATTCGTGCATTGCTTCGTCACTGTCTGCAACAGGGTCGGCAACAATAGGTGTAATGCCATATTCCGCAAGCTCATTATAAATGTCAATCACCCTTGTATTTCTTGTGTCAGGGCAATTTTCTTTAAAAGTGAAACCAAGGATACCTACCCTTGCTTCAGCAACGCCTACATTGGCTTTGATAAGATTTTTAACGGTATTTTCAGCAACATATTTGCCCATATCGTCGTTAATTCGGCGGCCTGAAAGGATAACCTGACTGTGATATCCCAACTGCTCAGCTTTATATGTGAGGTAATAAGGGTCAACACCGATACAATGACCGCCAACAAGACCGGGGAAAAATTTAAGGAAATTCCATTTGGTTCCTGCGGCCTCAAGCACAGCTTTAGTATCAATGCCCATTTTATTGAAGATAATTGAAAGCTCGTTCATAAAAGCAATATTTACATCGCGCTGGCTGTTTTCAATAACCTTGGCAGCCTCAGCCACTTTGATTGATTCAGCTCTGTGAACGCCTGCTTCAACTACCATTTCATACACTTTTGCAACAGTTTCAAGAGTTTCTTCATCCATACCCGATACAATTTTAACTATTGTTTCAAGTCTGTGCACCTTGTCACCGGGGTTAATTCTTTCGGGAGAATAACCGATTTTAAAATCAACACCGCATTTAAGACCGGACTCTTTTTCAAGAATAGGCACACATACTTCCTCTGTAACGCCCGGATAAACAGTTGATTCAAAAACTACAACACTGCCCTTTGTAAGGTTCTGACCTAAGATTTTACTTGCACCCTCAACAGGTGAAAGGTCAGGTGTGTGGTCTTTATTAACAGGTGTGGGCACCGCAACAATGTGGAACTTTGCCTCCTTAAGCCTTGCAGGGTCAGCAGTAAAATCAACCGAACAAGCGGCAATAGCTTCGTCACCGACCTCGCAAGTAGGGTCTTTTCCCTGCTTATAAAGCTCAATTTTCTTTTCGTTAAGGTCAAAGCCTATAACATCTGCTTTTTTTGAAAAAGCAACTGCAATGGGCATACCTACATAACCCAAACCCACGAGTGAAATTTTTTCTTCTCTGTTTATAATTTTGTTATACAAGCCGTTCATAAAGCAACCTTCTTTTTTTACTTTTTTCCACCTTATACTTTAACACACAGCTACTTTACCGTCAAGATTTTTTTGAAAATATGCAAAAAAAGACCGTCCCGAAGGACGGTCTTAAAATTTAATTACTGAGCAGGGTTAACCTGGTTAATAATTGCACCACTACTTACTGCTGACTGAAGTCTTAACAAGTCATTTGTATTAAGACGCTTTCTTGCATCATTATCAAGGTTCATTGCTTTCTTCTGTGCATCTGTAAGTGTTGTGTTCTTTGTAATATATGCGCCGAAGTTGTTAAGGTCGTTTGTATTAACCTGACCGTCTCCGTCCATATCACCGAAA
>JAFTWE010000015.1 GCA_017465465.1 Clostridia bacterium
GCCTCTTTCACTCATCCAATATGTTTTGCGTTTTATTTGTCAGTTTGTTTTATATCATTTCATTAAATCTGCAAGAGTTATCCCGTCAAAATAATTGTTTACCATATTGTGAAACTCTGTCCACATAGGAAGTGTGGGGCAGGTATCAGCACGGTCACACTTTTCAGCGTTGCACTGAAGGCAGGTTACCGGTGCAAGATCTCCTTCGGCAAGTCGTAAAATATCGCCCACTTTATAATCTTTTGGCTCTCTTGCCAAACGGTAACCGCCGCCCTTGCCGTGAACACCCTCAACATAATTATTTTTTGAAAGAACGGGCATAATTTTTTCAATGTATTTGAGTGACAGACCTTGGCGCTCAGCAACATTTTTCATTGCGATATAACCGTCATTTTGATGTTCTGCGAGATCAAGTAATACGCGCAAGGCGTAGCGCCCTCTTGTGGAAATCAGCATACTTTTACTCCTTAAATAATTTTATTTACCAAGAATATCGGAAAGATTGTTTTGAATTTTTGATGCAACATCAGATTTATTCATTGAGTATACGTGCACATTGGTAATACCGTTGGCATACAGGTCTATAATTTGGTCGGTAGCATAGGCAATACCTGCCTGCTTCATAGCCGCAGGATCGTGTCCGAATTTATCCACAAGGCTCTTAAAACGTTGGGGCATAAAGGAGCCTGAAAGTTTGATAGCACGCTCTACCTGATTGGCATTTGTAATAGGCATAATACCCGGAATAATGGGAATGGTAATTCCTGCTTCACGGATCTTATAAAGAAAATTATAGAGCAGATTATTATCAAAAATCATCTGTGTGGTTAAAAACTCACAGCCTGCATCCACCTTTTCTTTAAGATATTTAATATCCTCTTTCTGATTTTTGCTTTCAGGGTGTATCTCGGGATAACACGCACCGCCAATGCAAAAATCCGCACTCGATTCTTTCAGTTCCCGTACAAGCTCTATAGCGTGATGATAGTCCCAATGACTACGGTCATCATTATGAAGTTCAGCCGGAATATCACCTCTGAGTGCCATAACATTCTCAATACCTGCCGCTTTCATATCGGCAATGCGGTTATGTACTGTCTCTTTGGTTGAAGAAACACAGGTAAGGTGTGCCAAAGACGGCACGTTGTAAAGTTCTTTTATCCGCTTTGCAATATCTAAAGTATATTTGCTTGTTCCACCGCCTGCGCCATAGGTAACACTCATAAAAGAGGGAGAAAGTTTTGCGATTTCTTCAGTAGCAGTTCGCACATTTTCAAAAGCAGTGTCTGTTTTTGGAGGAAAAACCTCAAAGGAAAGAGAAAATTTTTCTCTTTTAAGTAAATCAATGATTCTCATAAGAGTAGTCCTTTTAATCTTGTAATATATTGTACACCTAAATAGGTAGGTAAATCAAGTGGTTTATGTATGATTTATTAATAAGTGCCGACACCTAAACAATCCAGGCGTCGGCTTTTCCTTTTTATTCAGAAAAAAGCGGTGTTGAAAGATATCTGTCTCCGGTATCGGGCAAAAGAACGACAATGGTCTTGCCTTCGTTTTCGGGGCGTTTCGCAAGTTCGATAGCCGCAAAGGTGGCAGCACCGGAGGAAATACCTACAAGAACACCTTCACTCTTACCGATAAGCTTACCCGTAGCAAAAGCATCTTCATTGGACACGGGAATGATCTCGTCATAAATGCCCGTGTTGAGAACATCGGGAACAAAGCCGGCACCGATGCCCTGAATTTTATGAGGGCCGGCAACACCTGTGGAGAGTACTGCCGAAGAAGCAGGCTCAACAGCTACGACCTTAACATCAGGATTCTTGGATTTCAAATATTCCCCGACACCTGTAACCGTACCGCCTGTGCCAACACCTGCAACAAAGATATCCACCTGTCCGTCAGTATCTTCATAAATCTCAGGGCCCGTATTTTCTCTGTGAGCTTTTGGATTGGCAGGGTTTACAAACTGACCGGGGATAAAGCTGTTCGGAGTTTCCGCCGCTAATTCTTCAGCCTTTGCAATGGCACCTTTCATACCTTTAGCGCCTTCGGTCAGTACAAGCTCAGCACCGTATGCTTTCATTAACTGACGTCGCTCAACCGACATCGTTTCGGGCATTGTCAGTATAATGCGGTATCCTCGTGCTGCCGCTACCGATGCAAGACCGATTCCTGTATTTCCGCTTGTGGGTTCGATAATAACAGAATCAGGCTTTAGTTTTCCTGAAGCCTCAGCATCATCAAGAATGGTCTTTGCAATTCTGTCTTTCACAGATCCGGCAGGGTTGAAATATTCAAGTTTGGCAAGTATTCTTGCTTTTAGTCCAAGTGTTTTTTCGATATGTGTGAGCTCCAAAAGGGGCGTTTTTCCGATAAGCTCGGTTGCGTTATTGTATATTTTCATGACTGTTTCTCCCAACTATTTAAGTAATTTTATAATATTTTGTTTTTCAAAGAACTTGATCAGAACCACGCCGATCACAATGCCTGCTACACCTTGAACAGCATTTGCGGGAATGTTGACAAGAGACGGTGCAAATCCGTACATGATTCCCTCAAACAGAAAATATCCGAGAATCATCACAATCTCCGCAAGCGTTCCGCTGAATACTCTTGATACAGTGCTTTTTGCTTTTTTCGTGAACAGCTTATAAAACGAATATGCTACAACTGCCATTAAAGCCTTGATAACGAAGGTTGCAGGTGCATACGCTACGTAGCCTGAAAGGATATCGGCAAGAGCTGAGCCGAGTCCCGACGCAACAAGTCCGTATGGCAGAGGCAATATCCACGCAGCAAGAAGCACGATGCCATCTCCAAGATTGATATAACCCTTCAATGGAGAGGGTATTTTAATCAGCATCGTCGCCACACAAATAAGTGCGGCAAACAGTGAAGAAATCACGATCTTTTGTGTTGTCGTTTTCATTTTATCACCCCGAATCCGTTTTCAAGGTCGGCGATAATATCATCGATATGCTCGGTGCCGATAGAAAGGCGAATGGTGTTGGGCTTGATGCCCTGATCTTCAAGTTCTTCTTCTGACAATTGGCTGTGAGTGGTGGTTGCCGGATGAATAACAAGACTTTTGACATCTGCCACATTGGCAAGAAGAGAAAAAATCTTTAAGGTATCAATAAACTTGTGGGCTTTTTCCTGACCGCCCTTAATTTCAAAGGTGAATATCGAACCGCCGCCGTTCGGGAAATATTTTTTATACAGCTCATGGTCGGGATGGTCCGGGAGTGACGGATGATTGACCTTTTCAACCTGCGGATGACTCTTTAAGAATTCAACCACCTTTTTGGTGTTCTCTGCGTGACGCTCCAAGCGAAGCGACAGGGTTTCAATGCCCTGTAAAAGCAAGAACGCCGCAAAGGGAGAAATGGTAGCGCCCGTATCACGAAGCAGAATAGCACGAATGTAGGTAACAAACGCTGCGGGGCCTACTGCCTTTACAAAGGACACACCATGATAACTAGGGTTAGGATCGGCAATGGCAGGATACTTGCCGCTTGCCGCCCAATCAAATTTACCTGAGTCAACGATAATACCGCCAAGTGTTGTGCCGTGACCGCCGAGGAATTTAGTAGCGGAATGAACAACAATATCTGCACCGTGCTCGATGGGACGGATGAGATAAGGAGTTCCGAAGGTGTTGTCAACAACGAGGGGCAAGCCGTGCTTGTGAGCAAGCTCTGCGAGTGCATCAATATCAGGAATGTCGCTGTTAGGGTTGCCGAGGGTTTCAATATATATTGCTCTTGTATTATCTTGGATAGCTGCTTCAACTTCAGCAAGATCGTGAATGTTTACAAAAGAGGCGGTAATGCCGAAGTTCGGGAGAGTGTGAGCGAGCAGATTATAGCTGCCACCATAAATAGTTTTTTGAGCAACAAAATGACCACCGTTCTGACCGAGAGCTTCAAGGGTATATGTAATTGCCGCCGCACCCGAAGCGAGAGCCAATGCCGCAATGCCGCCTTCAAGGGCAGCCACACGCTGTTCGAGAACATCCTGCGTTGAGTTGGTTAAGCGGCCGTAGATGTTGCCTGCATCGGCAAGTCCAAAACGAGCCGCGGCATGTGCCGAATTATGAAAAACGTAGGAGGTTGTGGCATAAATCGGCACAGCACGCGCGTCGGTTGCGGGGTCAGGATTTTCCTGACCTACATGAAGTTGTAAAGTTTCAAATTTAAGTTCTGACATAATTATTATTTCCTTTCGTTATGAATGTTTAATATGTGTTTATAAGGATACATCGACACATTCGACCGAAACGGAAATTGGCTCTTACGAGCTTTTCAAAATAGTTTTCCATAGGGGATTACCTGCCTTGTAAAATATAAATCGGAAGACTCCGATAAAGTCTCCCGATCATAAACAAATATATGGCACACCTGATTATGCGGCCTGAGTGTTTACCTCTGAGATGGAGA
>JAFTWE010000016.1 GCA_017465465.1 Clostridia bacterium
CGACCAAATAAAGACTTCAATCATAAGATTGGGGTCTTTATTTTTTTGAAATAAGATATTTGAAATCCTACATTCTGACAAAAAGCCGGCACCTGCTTTGGGCAAAAAATACAAGCGCATCCGGTGGATGAGAAAGCGAGTGTTTTTTGGCGTAGCGGTCAAAATTTGCCCGCGCTCCAAGCGGAAAGCAAGTTTTGGGCACCGCAAGAGACATGAAGTGAGGATGTCGGGAGTTCGAGTCTCCTCACAACCACCATAGACCGTAATGCCTTTCGACATTACGGTCTTTTGATTTGCAAAAATTATTTATGCATCTGCCCCGGCAAAGTTATGTCGTTGGTCTGATTCATAGGGGCTTTCACCTCTTCAAGCAAGGCGGCGGAGTGGACAGCTTTGTTGCCGAAGCGCTGACGAAGAACTTCTACAGCATTATCAAGCTTTTCTATTTTTTCGATTTTTTTCACATCGTTGAACATATCCACCTGAAAAACATCGTCCGCCGAGCGCAGGTCAATGGCTCTCACGGTTACGGCTCTGACCTTGATTTTTTCGGGCAGATTATCGTCAAACAGCTTTCTGCCTGTGCGGGCAATTATATCTGCACTCTGAGTAGGAAACGGTGTTTTGCATTGATACTGCTTAACGCTGAGGTTATTATCTTTAATTGAAATCTGCACACCGCAGGCAGAAAGATTGTGTGCCTTCAGCTTATGGCCGATATCCTGACTCATTTCCAGCATAACAAGCCACACTTCCTTTTCGGTAACCAAATCTTCCTTGCAGGTTATGCCGTGACCGATTGATTTCACTTCAGATTTATAATCCTTGTGCATAACCTTGGAGGTATCTGTTCCGTTGGCAAAGTGCCAGATTTGCTCACCCTTAACACCAAACCAGCTTTTTAAAAGTTCGGGGCTTGTTGCCGCCAGCTGACCGATTGTGTGAATTCCGTAAAAATTAAGCTTCTGAACGGTTGACCTGCCTACATAAAGCAGGTCATTCACAGGCAAGGGCCACACCTTATCTTTAAAATCATTTATTGATATTTCGGTAACGGCATCGGGCTTTTTCATATCAGAGCCGAGCTTTGCAAAAATTTTGTTAAAAGAAACACCGACACTCACCGTCAGGCCCAATTCTTCTTTCATTTCACGGCGGATTCTCTGAGCAATATCTACACCTGAGCCAAACAGCATACCGCTGTGGGTAACATCAAGCCAGCACTCATCCATACCAAAAGGCTCAACCAAATCGGTATATCTGCAATAAATATCCCTTGCAAGACGCGAGTATTTCATATACTGCTCAAAATGAGGCTCAACCATAATCAAATCCGGGCAAAGGCGCTTTGCCTCCCAGTTGACCATAGCTGTTTTAACCCCGCACTTTTTGGCAAGCTCACTCTTTGCAAGCACAATTCCGTGGCGGTTTTCGGTGCTTCCGCAAACGGCAACGGGCTTGCCTCTTAATTCGGGATTGAGCATAATTTCAACCGAAGCATAAAAGCTGTTAAGGTCGCTGTGTAAAATTACAGGTGTTTTTTTCATAAAGTTCCTAAACTTCCTATTGACAATGATAAAATTTCGGTTTATAATGGTGCCAAACTTCCTAAACTTCGTGTTTATTGTATCATCTGTTGCGAAGTTTGTCAACGGTAATTTTTGAAAGGAGAGGTCTTATGAAAGATTTTTCTCAAAAAGTGAGAGAGGCAAGAACTCTTTTAAAATTAAATCAGGAGGAATTAGGTAAGCTGGTGGGTGTTTCAACAAGGGCGGTTGTTGCCTATGAAACCACAGCCACCAAGCCGAGAGCATCCACTCTTCGCAAGCTTGCCGAAACATTAAAGGTATCTGTTGATTACCTTACAAATGACGAAATTGACGACCCGCTATACGGCATTGAAAAGCAGCCCTTTGTTGAAGAAGCAAGAAGCCTTTACGGCGACAAGGCCGCAAGGGAAATTGACTTTTTAATGGAGCGCAATGCCGCACTCTTTGCCGGGGGAGAAATTTCTCAGGACGCTAAGGATGCTTATTTTGAAGCGGTTATGCAGGCTTACCTTGAATGTAAAAACAAAGCCAAGCAGACCTACGGCAAAAAGGCTGAATAAAGAGGGATTTTTATGGCTGATTTTAATTATATATGCTCCTTGGTGCAGAATATCAGGAGTAAATATGACCAGGGCAATCCGTTCAGGCTTTGCGATGAAATGGGTATAGTTACCCTTTTTGCGTCTATGGGCAGTTCCCCTTCCGCCTGCAAAGGATTTTTTCTCACTCAGAGCAGAATAAAAAGCATAACCATCAACAGTGATTTATCTGAGGATTTTCAGCGGATTATCTGCGCTCACGAGCTTGGTCACGCTATGCTTCACAGAGACAGAAGCGGAGTGAACGCGTTTCACGATTTTTCATTTTTTGACGGTGCAGACAGGCTTGAATATGAAGCTAATATTTTTGCCGCAGAGCTTCTTCTGCCTGATGACGAGGTGCTGAAAATTCTCAACGACGACCTTTCGTTTTTTCAGGCGGCGGCTAATCTGTATGTACCTGCGGAGCTGTTGGATTTTAAGTTCCGCACACTTAAATGGAAGGGCTACAAGGTGATTGAACCGCCACTTAATGCAACAGGTAATTTTTTGAAAAAAGTTCACGAATAGGATGAGGATATTGGAAAACAGAATTTATGTTTCGGTGGATGTTTGCTTTGACATCTACGGGCAGATGCTGCCAACAAACATTAAATGGGAAGACGGCTCGGTCTACCCCATTGACAAGGTAACAGATATCCGCCAGGCCGCCGCGGCAAAATCAGGCGGTCAGGGTGACAGATACACCGTTATGATTGCGGGCAGAGAAAAATATCTTTTCTTTGAACGCTCCTGCGCACGAAACGGAAATTTAATCGGAAGCTGGTTTGTGGAGAGGAAAGCCGTATGATTGATAACATTTATAAAAATTGTCCCACTTATGAAACTGATACTTTTACCCTTAGATTAGTAAAAGTTGAAGATGCCGAAAACTTGCTCAAGTGTTATTCAGACAAACAAGTTTCACAAAAAGCTAACAAAGATTACTGCACAAGTGATTTTTATTATACAACCGTTGAAGAAATGGAAGAATGTATCCGTTTTTGGCTAAAAGAATATAAAGAGGAACGATATGTCAGATTTGCAATCATCTTAAAATCAACCGATAATGCTGTTGGTACTTTAGAAATTTTTGGTGACCATGATGGTATATTAAGAATTGATATCGCAAGCACTTATGAAAAATATATTGAAGAACTCATCAGATTGGCAGTTTTCAAGCTTATCAAAGACTTTAATATCGAAAGCTTGAAAATCAAAGCATCTAATACTCCTGAACGAATTACATTGCTTGAAAAATACGGCTTCGTTCCGTCTGAAACATTTAGAAAAGGTTTAGGTTATTACGAAAGGCCTGTGTTAAGATTTTTCGACGAGTCCAAAGGTGTTGCCTATTGCGGTTTGGCTTGTTGCGTTTGCAGCGAAAACAAAAATTGCAAAGGTTGCCGAAATGACGGATGTAAAGATAAGGATTGGTGCAAAAGCTATATCTGTTGTAAAAATAAAAAACTAAACGGTTGTTGGGAATGTGAGCAATTCCCTTGTGATTATTCTATGCTCAACAAGCTACGAGTTAAAACTTTTGCAAAATATATTGGCAAAAACTCAGCTAAAAAACTAATATCAAAATTAAAAGCGTTTGAAAAAGATGGTATTCTTTATCATCACTACGAAAAATTAGTAGGCGATTATGATTTATTTGAAGGTGAAAACGATATTTTCGACTTTCTCGATAATACCTGATTGATTTAATTGCTTGTTTATGCTAAAATGGTGTCAATACATTTGAAACGAGGTATTTGTATGTACAAATTCTTTGCGGAACTTACTATGGGCGGCAGGGCTTTTTCCACAAAAAACCTTGACAACGACGCTTTCACCCTTGAAATGAATGAAAATGACGGCGTTCTTGTTGCCACCCTTAAGGCTAAGGAAGATATTTCTATGTCAACACTTGCACTCACCTGTGAGCGTAAGTTTGATGATAACGATTTGTTTTATGCAAACGGCTATCAATCCTGGACAACCTCCAGAGAATTTTCAAAAGCCGACAACACTCACGGCTATGCTAAGGCCGCTAATTTTTCAAAGCTGACAAAGGCTATGAGCTCTGTTTTTGGTGATTATCATTTTGCCGAATACGGCAAGCAGGGTTGCTTCCATTCATATACATACTGCTATTTCAGAAAGAAAAACAGCAGAGATATCACCCTTTACGGCTCAAATAGTGAACGTCAGGGCTTCACAGTTTTTGAAGCTGATATGAATGACGGCGTTTTCAAAATCAAGAAGGATATTGAAGGCCTTGAGCTTAAAGCCGGCGACGAATACGAAGTATTTAACATTGCAATTATCAATGATGAATTTGATGCCGCATTTGACAAGTATTTCTTTGATTTTGTAAAGGTTAAAGAGCCTAAAATCAAGCATCTTGCAGGCTACACATCATGGTATAACTATTTCCAGAAGATTGATGAGCACATCATTCTCCGCGACCTTGACGGTATGGACAGAGCCAAAGATGTTGTGGGCATTTTCCAGGTTGATGACGGTTATGAATCTGCAGTTGGTGACTGGCTGATTCCCGACAAGAAGAAGTTCCCCAACGGAATGAAATATATTGCCGATAAAATCCACGGAAAGGGCTATATGGCAGGCATCTGGCTTGCTCCGTTCAACGCTCAGAGAAGTGCCAAAATCCGCAAGGACCACCCCGATTGGTTTATTCTTGACCCCAAAACAGGCAAACAGCTTTTCACCTGCCCGGGCTGGGGCGGCGCTTATGTAATGGACATATACAACCCCGAGGTAAGAGATTATATCAAGAGAGTTTTTGATACCGTTCTCAATGACTGGGGCTTTGATATGGTGAAGCTTGACTTCCTTTACAGCCAGTGTATGTACCCGAGAAACGGCAAAACCCGCGGTGAAATTATGTGCGACGGTGTTGACTTCCTTCGCGAGGTTTGCGGTGACAAGCTCATTCTCGGTTGCGGTGTTCCCCTGGGTGCTTGTATGGGTGTGTTTGACGCTTGCAGAATCGGTTGCGACGCTAACAAGGCTTTTGGCGGTGACATTCTCAACAGACTTGCTATCAACAACGAAATCCCCTCATCACAGAATGCGATTATCAACACTATTTTCAGAAATCATCTTGACGGCAGAGCTTTCTGTAACGACCCCGACGTTCTCTTCCTGAGAAACGACAATATTAAATACACCTTTGAGCAGAAGCTCCTTTTAGGCAAGGTTAATGCTGTTTGCGGTAATGTTCTTTTCGTTTCTGATAATGCAGGTGATTATGATTCAAAGCAGCTTCACTTTATGACAGAATTCTTTAAAGATAAGGATTACAAGGTGCTTGGCGCTCAGTTTGAAACAGACGAAATCATCCGCCTTGACTTCACAGAAGACGGAATCAACAAAACGCTTAAGTTTAATGTTCAGACAGGTAAGAGTAACATTATAGATTGTGTATAAAAGCAAACCCATCAGAGTTTCGGCTCTGATGGGAATTTTTATAGCTGAATTTTAAACACGATTTTTTCTACATTACATTCTTTGTCGGCACAAAGGCAAGGTGCATGAGCATCCTCAGGCAAAAGGAAGAGGAACGAGCCTTTAGTTAAAACAAAATCAAATTTGCTTTTACCGCTGTAAAAGGCAATGTCGCCGCCCTTTGAATATTCTTCGCTGATGAGGTTATCCTCAACATCACCGAGAGGCACCCAACCGATTTTTTCCATACCGTTTACAATATACTGCAAATCGGCATACTTTTTATGAGCCTCAAACTTGACCTCTTTATCAGCCTCAGTGCGATACTGAGCAATAGAGGCAAACAGGCGCTCACCGTCAATATGGTATGTTCCCGGTGCAAAATGCTCTTGCTTATGCTTTTCAATAAATTCAAGAATCTGCTCAAATACGGGGTATTCTTCTTTATACTGTAAAAGGTTATCAGCTTTATCAATTATCATATTAACATCTCCTTTTCTTGATTATAAGCTTTTATCGGTAAAAATACAAGACATTAGTGCAGATTAATTGACTTGATAAAAAATTAATGATATTATGATAGACGAATGTGTAGAGGTGGTTATATGTCAAAAATCAGTATAATTGTTCCCGTATTTAATGCAGAGAAATTTATAGACAACTGTGTTAAGAGCATCGTCAACCAAACATTGCAAGATTTGGAGATTATTTTGATAAATGACGGTTCTTTAGATAATTCCGGTGAATTATGTGATAATTGGGCCGAAATTGATGGCAGAATAATAGTTCATCATCAAAAAAATTCAGGTCAATGCACAGCGAGAAATTTTGGCTTAAATATAGCAACAGGTAAATATATTATGTTCGTTGACAGCGATGACTTTTTAAATAACACTATTTGTGAAAAACTATATTGCATAGCCGAAGAAAATTCTGCTGACCTTGTCAGGTGTAATTTTAAGACTATTACAAATCATAATGATTTAATAGAAACTTCAAAAGAAGACTCCAAAGAGATTACATTTTATTCAACGGAAAATGCATTAAAAAACTTTGTTTGCGCGCCCTATTCAAGCAAAAAACATTTTCCAGCAATAGTGTGGGCAGCCATTTATAAATCAGAGCTTTTTGATAACATTAGATTTCCGGATGGCCTTATCTATGAAGAAGGATTCGTTTTACCTCCAATTTTTCTTAAGTGCAGAAAACTTGCTCACTTGGATGAACAATTATACTATTACTATTCCAATCCTGTAGGAACTATGGGAACCGGGCTTACAGATAAAGGGCTTAAAAGCCTTGATGATTGGAAAGAAATCCACGAACTTATTTCCCCAATTTACCCCTCACTAAAGACCGCTACGGCACTTCGTTGGATAAAAAAATATATAAATACTTATCATCAAATCATCAAAAACAAAGATATAGACCAAAACGATTATTATAAACACTATATCATAGATACTCTATTTCAAAACCTTTCTTATTTTGAGTCTTTTATTAAAAAAAGGGATTTAAAGGAATTATATTATTTTCTTAAGATTAAAAATTATAACTTTCAAAAAATAATTATCTTTATTAAGAACATCTATCATCGAATATTTTAAAGCAAAGGATGTCTTTATGAAAAAACCGGGATTTTACACTGAGCTTTCGTACATATTGGGAATTTTAATTTTAGCATTCGGAACGGCGCTTGTAACCTTGGCAGACTTCGGTCTTTCTATGGTAGTTGCACCCGCTTATCTGATTCACTTAAAGCTGTCGCAATACTGGAGCTTTATTACCTTCGGCGTGGCAGAATATTTATTTCAGGCCCTTTTGCTTATAATTTTGTCGATAATTCTCAAAAGGTTTAAAATATCATACCTTTTTTCTTTTGTCACAGCGGTGCTTTACGGCCTTGCACTTGACGGATGTATTTTCTTAACAAGAGGAATTCCGGCAGAGGCTTTCTGGGTGAGAATCGTTCTTTTTGTTGTGGGAACTGTTTTGTGTACCATTGGTGTTTCGCTGTTTTTCCACACATACATCTCCCCCGAGGCCTACGAGGTTTTTGTTAAGGATTTTGCTCAGGCAAAGGGGCTTGACATTGGCAAAACAAAAATTGCTTATGACTTTTCAAGCTGTGCGCTGTCGATTATTATGTCATTCTGCTTTTTCGGTTTATTCAAATTTGAAGGCATCAATGTAGGAACTATCGTTATGGTTTGTGTCAACGGAGCATTGATTGGCTTCTTTAATAAAAAGCTTGACAAGTATTTTGAATTCAAAGACGCCCTCCCCTTAAGAAAATATTTTGAAAGGTAAAATTATGATTAGAAAAGCTACACCACAAGATAAAGAACTTTATATGAAATTTACCGATGCATTTTATCACAGCGAGGCTGTTTTGCATCCCGTACCTGATTCACACAGAGAAGCAACCTGGGCTGAGCTTATGCGCTCAAACGACTATGCCGAGTGCTTTTTCATTGACAAAGACGGTGTTGACGCAGGATTTTTGCTTATGGCATACACATTTTCGCAGGAATCCGGCGGCAAGGTTGCCTGGGTTGAAGAGCTTTTTATTAACCCGGAATTCCGCGGTCAGGGCCTGGGTACTGAATTTTTTAAATTCATCAAGGAAGAAATTGAGCCCACCTGCTCAAGAATCCGCCTTGAGGTTGAAGAGGACAATGTAAGAGCCAAAAAGCTTTACGAATCCTTGGGATTTAAAATCCTCCCCTATCAGCAGATGGTAAAAGAGCTATATTAAAAATTAAGGACTGTTCAGCGTGAACAGTCCTTTTTTACATCTCCTCTGGCAGTTACTACTCTGTAGCCAGCACAAGCAACTTTATTTTTTAATTTTTCAACGCTTTCTGCCGCTTCTTCATCGGTGCAGATTTTGTTATCATAAAGCATATAATGCTCCCTGACGCGCTTTGGAGAAAGATTTGGCATAACAACATTAGCGCCTGCCTTAAGCCCCATTTCACGGCCTTGAGGGTGAATTGTGCCTAAAGCTGTGGTTGAGGGAATAAGTGCATAAGGAAACATCAGGCGAAGAATGGAAACAAGCCGCAATGTTTTATATAAGCTACCGCTTTCGAACTCGGCAAAGGGTGTATCCTCATGGCGGATAAACGGGCCTATGCCTATCATATCCGGCTGAAGAGTTTGCAAAAACCGAAGGTCTGCAACAAGATTTCGGGTGGTCTGATAAGGTGAATCCACCATAAAGCCCGAGCCCACCTGAAAGCCGATTTCTTTTAAATCAAAAAGACATTTTTTTCGGTTTTCAAGGCTTAAATCATCAGGGTGCAAGTGCCTGTAATGCTCTTCACTTGCTGTTTCGTGGCGGAGAAGAAAACGGTTTGCACCTGCATCAAAATATGACTGATAGCTTTCCTTGCTCCTTTCACCCACTGAAAGAGTTATGGCGCAATCAGGGTACAAGCTTCTGATTGAAGAAACGATATCGCACATAACCTCATCCGTAAAATGAGGGTCCTCTCCCCCTTGCAAAACGAAGGTGCGAAATCCCAACGCATACCCTTCGGCACAGCAATCAAGAATATCCTCCTTGCTCAGGCGGTAACGCACAGCCTTTTTATTGCCGCAACGAATTCCGCAATAATAGCAGTTATTTTTGCAGATATTGCTGAATTCTACAAGACCTCTGATATACACCTCATCAGAGTAAATCTTTCGCCTGATTTCATCTGCCGCCGCAAATAAAGGTTCATTTGCTTCATCAGAATCTATGAGCAATATTAACTCCTCATCGGGCAAATCCTTATTCAGTTTAAGTCTGTTTACTATATCCGAAAAATTCATATTTACTCCGAAAACATTTCAGTTGAAAGGTATCTTGCGCCTGTATCCGGCAAAAGGACAACTACGGTTTTGCCCTCATTCTCATCTCTTTTTGCAATTTCAACAGCGCCCTTAAGTGCGGCGCCTGAAGAAATACCAACAAGAAGGCCCTCTTTTTGAGCTAACATCCTGCCAAGAGCAAAGGCATCTTCATTTGCAACGGGAATAATCTCATCATAAATCTCAGTATTGAGAACCTCGGGGACAAAGCCTGCACCGATACCCTGAAGAGCGTGAGAGCCTGCAGATTTACCTGACAGAACAGCAGAATCAGAAGGCTCAACGGCAATCACCTTAACATCAGGATTTTGCTCTTTCAAAAACTCGCCTGTGCCTGTGATTGTTCCTCCTGTGCCCACACCGGCAACAAAGAAATCCACCTCACCGTCGGTATCTGCCCAGATTTCAGGACCTGTTGTTTCTTTATGAGCCAATGGATTTGAGGGGTTAACAAACTGACCTGCAATAAAGCTGTTGGGAATTTCTTTATTAAGGCGTTGTGCCTCTTCAATCGCACCTGACATACCCTTACTTCCGTCTGACAAAACAAGCTCGGCACCGTATGCTTTCATAAGCTGACGTCGCTCTACACTCATTGTATCGGGCATAACAATAATCACTCTGTAGCCTCTTACGGCTGCAACCGCAGCAAGACCGATGCCTGTATTGCCTGAGGTTGGCTCAATTATAACGGAATCCGCCGTGAGCCTGCCCTCTTTTTTCGGCATCGTCAAGCATCTTTTTTGCAACCCTGTCTTTAACAGAGCCTGCAGGGTTCAGAAATTCAAGCTTTGCGAGAACTTTTGCTTTTAAAGAAAGCTCTTTTTCAATGTTATTTAACCTCAGCAATGGGGTTGAGCCGATAAGCTCATCGGCTGAGTTATAAATTTTGGGCATAATATCACCTATTCGCACAAATCAGAAAGCTTAACACTTTCAAGATATTCATTTATAATTTTATCAAGATTTTGCCATATCGGGAGTGTTTTGCAATCGCAGGAGCGATGACATTCACCGTCACCCTTTTCAAGGCAGGCCACAGGGGCAAGACTACCCTCGGTTACGGTGAGAATTGAGCCTACAGTATATTCATCGGCAGGTCTTGTAAGCTGATATCCGCCGCCTTTACCGCGTACTCCCTCAACAAAACCGTTTTTAACAAGCAACGATATTATACTTTCCATATATTTTTCTGATATTTGCTGGTTATTAGACACACTTTTAAGAGAAACAAAGCCCTCTTCATATCTTTCAGCAAGCTCAATCATAACTCTGAGCGCATAACGCCCTCTTGTTGAAATCATCATAATATCACCTCATAAGCAAAAGCCTTTTAACCTATTATAGCACAGGGTTTATAGGTTTGCAATAACAATAATACCCCGAACAGGAAATTTGTTCGGGGTAGCAATCAAAGTGCGTTTCTTAAAATTTCAAGTGCCTGACGGCAATCGTTTTCGTAATCATCTGTGCTTGATTCAATAGAAACTCTGCCGGTGTAGCCTACAGTTTTCAGAATATTTAAAATTCTTGAATATTCACAGCCATCATCGGGTGTGGGATATCGGCGACGAGTATAGTCACCGATATGAACATGCTTGATATATTGGATATATTTTGCAAGGTGCTCAAAAGGCTCATTTTCACAATACATATGATATAGGTCGGGGTTAATGCCAACAGAGGAATGATTGACAGCCTTGCAGATTTCAGCCGCTTTTTCAACGGTGTTGAGAATATTGCACTCTGCACTTCTCAAAGGCTCAAGGGCAACGGCAATGCCGTTTTTCTTAGCGTTTTCGGCAGTTATGTAAATTGACTTGTAAAAGCGCTCCATACACTCTGCAGGGTCTTCACCCTCAGGAATGCTTCTTGCTCCGCCGCTTCCGAAAACAGAAACCTTTACACCCAACTGAGCTAATTTATAAAAAAGAGTATCTGTGTATTCATTTACAACTTCAGGCTTCATTTCACTGCCTGAAATCGCAATTTCACCGGGAAAAAGGCAATTTGTTGCCTCAGCAATAACACCGTATTCTTTGATAAGAGCAAGGGTTTCGTTAAACTTTTCTTTTGAATAATCACCTATCTGCTTTGCATTGAATTCAACAAAATCACAGCCTGCATTAACAGAGGCAATATATCTGTCAATTCCGCCTGCACACGCTCCGAACCTCATAATCAAGCCTCCAAATCAAGTGTTTTTAGAATATCGTCAACAACAAAATCTGCTTGTGTTTCTTTATTTTCAAGAGCAAAAAGGCAACCCTTTGTGCCTGCATTTTTGCCTGACAAAACATCAATCTCTCTGTCACCAATCATAACGGTTTCGTTTTTATCAAGATTATGCTTGCTGACAATGTAATTTACCGCATCAGGGCACGGCTTTAAAGGGAAGCCGTTTTCAGATGTTACAAAATCTTCAAACAAATCATACACACCGTACTTTTTAAGATAATGAAAGGCACTTGCGCCTCGGTGAGTATAAAGGAAATTTTTGCCGCCGTTTTCATAAACCTTTTTAAGCGTTTCAACAGTATTGGTAAAAGGAACGGCAATAGGCTCAAGGTCAAAATCGTGTTCATATTCCCTGAAGCGTTCTTTTTGCTCGTCGGTTGTACCGTAATAATCATAGGCTGTGGCAAAGCTTATTTCAAGCATACGCTTGGTTTCAGCATAATCAACAGCAACGCCGTAATCATTCATCATCTTTTCAAAGGCGGTGGTGATGTGAGGGTAGCTGTCAAAAAGCATACCGTCAAAATCCCAGATATAATTTTTAAACATAAAATCACCCTAAAAACAAAACAGCCCCGCCTTAAGCGGGGCTGAATTTAAATCAGAACATAAACATAAAGAGAACTGTTGCACCTAAAGTAAGTACGAAGAAAACAATAGCAAAAACTTTTGTAAACTTCTCGAGCTTCTTTTCCATGCTCTTGCCTTTACCCTTACCGAAGAAAGTATCAGCACCGCCTGCGATTGCACCTGAAAGACCTGCTGAACGGCTCTCCTGCATAAGAACTAAAGCAACTAAAGCAAGGCTAACAATAATAATTGCTGCGCCGATAATATACTGCCAAACTGACATATCATAGACCTCCATTAGATTTTTACTAAGCTATATTATCACAATGAAGTTGAAAATGCAATAGCTTTTTAAAATTTTTACCAAAGAATAATAATTTCCGTATTTGCGGGCAACATAACTACTGCGGACAGGTCAACAGGCGTTTGCAGACTTTCCGCAGACCGTTTGGGCGGAAAGTTCTGCACAAGCGGTTTTTTTATTATAACATAGAAAGCTGTTCGCCTGCATCCTCTGCGCTGGGCAGCGCACCCGTTGAGGGAAGATTTTTAGTCTTGTATCTGTAGGGCTTTGCAAACTCACCCTGAACATAATCACGGACATTCACAAGGGTGTGACCCTTTTTCATTGTGAACACACAGATACCCTGAGTATCTTTAGTGGTTTTGGGAGAAATTGCGCCTGTATTGATAAGAAGCAATCTTCCTGCTGAGGATTGAAGCACCAAATCGCAGTCAGCGGTGATATGGCGCATACTTGCAAGGGGGAACTTTTCACAATAAGCCTTTATAAGCTTTTTGCGGTTGGTTTTAGTCTGATAGGCAGACAAATCGACCTTGGCCACCCTGCCGTTTTCAAAGAAGAAGAGAATATAACCTGCGTAATCGGTGGTAACCACCATACCGATTGCGGTTTCACCCTCGTCCATACTGAGCTTTGAAGCCACGAAATCACCAAGCACACTTGCCTTACCCATATCAAAGTCATTTACCTTAGACTTGTAAACCTGACATTTATTGGTAAAGAACAAAAGCTCAGCCTTGTTGGTGGTTTCAACTGTGGAGATGATTTCGTCACCCTCTTTGAGCTTTTGTTCACCGCTTGTTCTCAAAGCCTGAGGAGTAATCTTTTTGAAATAGCCCTCTTTTGTAAAGAAAAGGGTTACGGGGTAATCGGGAATTTCTTCCTCCTCCCCTTCTTCAAAGTTGATGTCCATGGCAAAGCAGATTTCGGTTGCTCTGGGTTTGCCGAATTTCTTTGAAACCTCGGTAAGCTCATTGACGATAATCTTCTTGATTCTTGACTTATGAGAAAGGATATTTTCCATATCTTCAATGTCTTTGATAAGCTGTTCAATATCCTGCAATCTTTTGAGAATATATTCACGGTTCAGATGACGCAATTTGATTTCAGCAACATATTCTGCCTGAATTTCATCAATGCCGAAGCCAATCATAAGGTTGGGAACAACCTCGCTCTCTTCTTCGGTGTTACGGACAATGGCGATAGCCTTGTCGATATCAAGCAAAATTTTCTCAAGACCCTGCAACAAATGAAGCTTGCTTTTAGCCTTTGAAAGGTCAAAGAATACACGGCGCCTTACGCACTCGGTACGGAAAGCAATCCACTCTTCAAGCAGCTCTTTAACACCGAGAACTCTCGGTACACCTGCGATAAGCACATTGAAGTTGCAAGAGAATGTATCTTCAAGAGGGGTTGATTTGTAAAGCTTTTGCATAAGCTTATCAGGGTCAACACCCTTTTTGAGGTCGATTGCAATTTTAAGACCGGACTTGTCGGTTTCGTCACGGATGTCGGAAATCTCTCTTACAGAGCCGGCCTTATATTTTTCAATAACCTTGTCGATTATTGCCTCTGCGGTGGTTGTGGGAGGAATCTGTGTAATTTCAATACACTTATTCTCTTTATCATAGTTATAAACTGCTCTTACCTTAAATCCGCCGCGGCCTGTGCGATAAATTTCTTCCATCTGGTCACGGTCATAAATAAGCTTGCCTCCGCCGATAAAATCGGGAGCCTTTAAGGTGTCAGCAACATTGTGGTCGGGATTTTTAATAAGCTCAATAGCTGTTTCGCAAACCTCAGCAAGGTTAAATGAACAAATTGAGCTCGCCATACCAACGGCAATACCTGTGTTTGCATTAACAAGCACTGACGGATAGCTCACAGGCAAAAGGGTCGGTTCAAGCATAGTGTTATCGTAGTTATCTACGAAGTCAACTGTATCTTTGTCGATATCCTTAAAAAGCTCTGCGGCAATTTTGTCGAGCTTTGCCTCTGTGTAACGGGAGGCAGCCCACTGCATATCTCTTGAATATGCCTTACCGAAGTTACCCTTTGAGTCAACATAAGGGTGAAGCAAGGCTTCGTATCCGCGGGAAAGACGCACCATTGTGTCATAAATTGCGGCATCACCGTGGGGGTTAAGGCGCATTGTCTGACCTACGATGTTGGCAGACTTTGTACGGGGGCCTGTGAGAAGCCCCATTTTATACATAGTGTAAAGCAACTTACGGTGAGAGGGCTTGAATCCGTCAATTTCGGGGATTGCACGGGACATAATTACGCTCATAGCGTATGGCATATAGTTAAACTCAAGAGTTTCGGTTATAGGCTGCTCTACAACTACACCTGCACCGAGAATATGAGCATTTGGGTTAAGACCGTCGTCTTTAACCTGCTTTGTCTGTTTCTTTTTAGCCATTTAACCGCCCCCTTTTAGCTTAAATCGGTCATATCAATATAAAGATGACCGTTATCTGTAATGTGCTGTTTTCTGCCTGCAAGGTTATCACCAAGAAGCAAATCAAAAACCTGACTTGTTCTTTCGGCATCCTCCGGCTCAACCTTAACAAGTCGCCTTGTCTGAGGATTCATAGTGGTGAGCCACATCATATCAGGGTCATTTTCACCAAGACCCTTTGAGCGCTGAATGGTAAATTTCTGATTGCCGATTTCTTCAAGCGCCTGTGCCTTTTCTTTTTCATCATAGGCAAACCATACCTGGTCTTTAGTGTTGATTTCATAAAGAGGAGTTTCGGCAATGAACACCTTACCCTCCTGAATAAGAGTTGGCATAAGTCGGTAAATCATAGTGAGAATAAGTGTTCTTATCTGGAAGCCGTCAACATCGGCATCGGTACAGATAATAACCTTGCTCCAACGAAGCATATCAAGGTTAAAGGAAGAAAGATTTTTGCTGGATTTAGCCTTAACCTCAACACCGCAGCCAAGCACCTTGATTAAGTCGGTGATGATGTCATTTTTAAAAATCTTTTCATATTCACTTTTAAGGCAGTTGAGGATTTTACCTCTTACGGGGATAACTGCCTGAAATTCCGCATTTCTTGCCTGCTTGCAGGCGCCGAGAGCAGAGTCACCCTCCACGATAAAGATTTCTCTTACTGAAGTATCTTTACTTCTGCAGTCAACAAATTTCTGAATTCTGTTAGTGAAATCCATATTTGTCTGCAAGGTCTTTTTGAGATTCTGTCGGGTGGTTTCAGCCTTGATTCGGCTTCTCATATTGATAAGCACCTGGTCGGCAATTTTGTCGGCCTCGGCTCTGTTTTCGATAAAATAAATTTCAAGCTGATGACGGAAAAATTCTGTCATAGCGTCCTGAATAAATTTGTTGGTGATTGCCTTTTTAGTCTGATTTTCGTAAGAGGTCTTTGTTGAGAAAGAGGAAATTACCAGAATAAGGCAATCTTCAATATCTTCAAACTTAATTCTTGCATCAGATTTTGTGTATTTATTTGAGGTTTTGATATAAGAATCAAGCTGATAAACAAAGGCATTTCTTACAGCCTTTTCAGGTGCTCCGCCATGCTCAAGCCAGCTTGAGTTATGATAATATTCCTTAAGCTGAGCCTTGTTTGAAAAGCAGAGAGAAGCGTTGATTTTAACTCTGTAATCCTCCTGGTCATCACGGTCACGGCCCATACGCTCTGCCTGCCAGGTCTGAACAGAAGTGAGAGAGGCATCATTGGCAATTTCTTTAACATAGTCGGTGATACCGTTTTCATAGCGGTATTCATAAGTGTCAAAGCTGTTTTTGCCTGTCTGGTCTTTTAAAACAAAGGTAATGCCTGCATTTACAATAGCCTGACGCTTGATGATGCTCTGATAATATTCAAGAGGAATTGCAATATCGGTAAATACCTTTAAATCGGGCTTCCATTTAATTCTTGAGCCTGTGTCACGGTGGCGGTATTCTTCCTTAACCATTTTGCCTGAGGGCTTACCTGATTTGAAGTTAAGAAGATATTTAAAGCCGTCACGGTGAATTTCAGCCTCCATATATTCTGAGGCATACTGAGTGGCGCAAAGACCAAGGCCGTTAAGACCCAATGAAAACTCATAGCTGCCGCCTGAGTTGGTGTTATATTTGCCGCCGGCATATAATTCGCAGAAAACAAGCTCCCAGTTAAACTTCTTTTCTTTTTCGTTATAGTCAACGGGAATACCGCGGCCGAAGTCCTGAATTTCAACAGAATTGTCTGAAAAGCGGGTAACAACAATTTTGTCACCGTAGCCTTCGCGGGCTTCATCTATGGAGTTTGAAAGAATTTCAAAAATTGAGTGCTGGCAACCCTCAAGACCGTCTGAACCAAAGATAACCGCAGGGCGCTTTCTTACTCTGTCGGCACCCTTGAGGGATGTTATGGTATCGTTGCCATAGCTTGCTTTTTTCGGCATAGAAAATATCCTCCGTTAACCAAAATATCGCATTTTACATTACACTAAATTATACTATATATGCAAAATATTGTCAAGAAAGGCGGTACATAATGTGTTTTAAAAAGAAAACCGCCGACATCTGTTATAAGATGTTCAGCGGTAAGCTTTTTATTCGTTTAATCAGTTAACTTCAGAGTCAATATATTTAACGAGGTCGCCGAGAGTAACGAGCTTCATAAGCTCTCTGTCGGGGATTTCAATGCCGAAGTGCTCTTCGATTTCACAAATGAGGTCAAAAAGCTCAAATGAGTTAAGACCCATATCTGCTGTGAGGAGTGTATCCTCATTAAAATCAGGGAGGTCGTTGCCTGTAAAGTTTTCAAAAATAGTCTTCAAATCTTCAATAACGTTCATAATAATTTCCTTTCTTACTTGTTGTCGTATCTTCTTTTGATTTTAAGAGTTGTGGTTTTGGGGAACTCTTCATCACGAATGATGACTTCCTGTATCTTCTTATAAGCAGGCATCTGCCTGTTAAAAGCGTTGACCTGTTCCTGAATTTCTGCCTTTGCATCGGGATAATTTTCAGTATCAAGGAACATTTCGATTGCAATGCTGTCATTCTTTTCAAAAACAACTGCTTCAACTATGCTTGGGATTTCATCTATGATTTTGCCCTCAAGCTCTTCAGGTGAAACATTTTTACCGTTTGAAAGAATGATAAGGTTTTTGATTCGGCCTGTAATAAAGAGGAAGCCGTCTTCATCAAGGTAACCAAGGTCACCTGTTTTGAACCAACCGTCTTCAGTGAAGGAGTTTTTGGTTTCTTCTTCATCATCATAATAGCCCTTGAAAACATTGGCACCTTTAACCTGAATTTCACCGATGCCGTTTTCATCTTTATTTTCAATGCGTACCTGATTACATTCAATAACAAGACCTGAGCTTCCGCGCTTCTGATGATGAGGTCTGTTAACACTCACGATTGGGGCACATTCTGTAATACCGTAACCCACAACAACATTGATACCCCAGGCAGACATATCCTCTTCAGCTTTCTGGCTCAAGGCCGCACCGCCGCAGATTACAAGGTCAAACTCACCGCCGAGACCTTCATAAACCTCTTTGAAGAGCTTCTTTCTCACATCAATGCCGAATTTAAGCAAGAAATTGGATATTTTTATACCCTTTTTCATAATTTCAGCTTTGCCCTTTTCTTCGGCAGTTGCCCACACCTTTTTGTGTATCATTTCAACAGCTGTAGGAACAGCAATCATAGTAGTGGTTTTATCAGTTACCATATCGCGCTGAATGTTACGAAGGCTTGTGATTGCGTGGATTCTGCCGCCGTACATCAAAGCCGCAAGAACATTGGCTGTGATTGAAAATGTGTGGTGCAACGGAAGAAGCAACGGACCTCTGCCCTCACCTGTTACATATTTACAAACGCAGTATGTATCTGAAGCGATGTTTCCGTGAGTGAGCATTACGCCCTTACTCTTGCCTGTGGTGCCTGAAGTAAAAACAATAGCCGCTAAATCATCAGGTGAAACCTTAACATCATCAAAAGATGTGTTACCCTCGGCAATGAGCTTTGCACCGTCTTCTTTAAGGGTATGAATTTCTTTCATACCGATATAAATTTCAACACTCGGACAATTCTCTTTAAAATAATCTGCATAGTCTGCAAAGGATTTTGAAAAAATTACACCTTTACAACCGCAACGGTTAACTAAATCTGCAAGCTCCTTATATGAAAGCTCTCTGTCAAGGGGGAGAGCAACATTGCCTGTGTTGGTTACGGCAAAATAAGAAACTATCCATTTATAGCTGTTTTCACCGATAATGGCAATTTTATCATCTTTGAAGCCTTTTTCCAAAAGAATTGTACCGAAATTTTTAATTTCGTCAGAAAATTCTCTGAAGGTTTTGTACTTATCACCCTGCTTGCCTTTTCTCGGAATTCTGAATGCCTGTTCATCTTCGTACTTATCGGCAATATGAGCAATAACTTCTTTTAAGGTATCGAGCTTTGGTATATCATAAAGCGGATACGCTTGATTTTTCATTTTTCCTTTATTCCCCTATCTTCACTTTTTCTTCTGTCAATTTTTTATAAATCTCTTCTACTGCAAGTGAAACCTTTGTGCCTGAGAAATCCTTGCTGTGAGGGAACACATACCAGGTATCTTCAATAGTATTAAGGTCAATGCAGTTTTTAAAATCACCGTATCTGTAGTTAAATTCAACATGGCAGGCATACTGACCTGCAGCAGGAATTATCATTTCAAACGGCTCACCGTTATAATCACGAACGCCGGTAACCTTGAAGCCGTTCATATCGTGAACAACCTTACCGTTACCCAAACGAATATATCCCTTTGAGTTAGGAAGCTCGTTAACATGACATTCACTTTCAAAATAATAAGTGCCGTCGTCAATCTGCTTTCTTACCTGAGTGCGCTCCCAATCATACCAATCGGTGGGGAATTTAAACTCAGTTTCACCGTTATCTGCTTCAAGCTCGCCGTAATAGTTGAGAGTCCAGGATTTTCCGCAGGCTTTGCAGAAAACCTTGGCGCCCTTTGAGTCCATTTCATGCTCCTTACCGCAGGCAGGGCATTGATATAAAATATTATGAAGACCCTCAGCGCGTTTTTTATATTTCAACGGAATTCTGTTTTCGCTCTGCCAACGGAAATCATCGTTAGCAAGATGCTCAACAATTTTTGCATGAATCTCTTCAACAGAAGCTTTTTTTACTTCTTCACCGGTAAAAATCTGAGTCATTGTTGCTTCTGTGGGGAAGCAATAACGGTGGCTTGCAATGTTCCAGAACGGATTGTAGATATGGTTACCGCTCATTTTAAGTGTAACAACATTAGCACCAAGGAATTTGCAAAGCTGAGCAATAGACTCAGGAATTACCTCTGTTTTGCCGCACAGTGAATAACGAGCTTCACCGTAAATACCAAACATTTCACCTGATTTAATAACCTTACGGGCTGTTCTTACAAGGCTGAGGTCATTGGTGTATTTTCTTGTAGGTAAACCACCGATAATTCTCAAAAGATATTCTCTGCCGATAAAATCGTCAACAGCGGCAGGATAAACGCCTCCGGCAAGGTCAGTTGCTGTGCTCATAACATAAAAATCATAAAATGAGTTATGGTTACAAAGCAAAATGCAAGGGGCTGTAAGCTTATCAAAGTTTACTTTTGTTACCTTACATTTATGGTGCATTGTTCTGACTTTTGAATAAGCCCATATAATCGGACGCAAATACTTCCTCTGAACAACGGGTTTCTTATTCATATCAAATTTTTTGGTTGCAGGAGGGCCTGCATAAACATATTTACTGAGTCTTTTCTTGGCCATAAATGACTCCCCCAATGTAATAAAATATCCTGATTAGTATAACAAAACGAGGAGCCCAATTCAACCAAAATAAGACACTTTCACAAAAATGTCACACTAAATACGATTTAATTCAAGCTTTTTCGCCTTGCTGCTATTTTCTCTTTTTTCTCTGCATCGAGCTTTTTAAAAATCTCTTCAACAGCCAGGGACATCTTCGTGCCCGAGAAGCTTTCACTTTCAGGATAGATAAACCAGGTATCCTCAAGAGTGTTAAGACTCACACAATCACGGTATCCACCATATTTGTGGTTAAACTCAACATGGCAGGCATACTGACCGGCGGCAGGAATAACCATTTCAAAGGGCTCGCCGTCATAATCACGCACACCCTGCAGGTTAAAGCCGTTCATATCATGAATAAGCTTACCCTTGCCAATTCTCACAAAGCCTTCGTGATTTGGCAAATCGTCAACTATAACATCACTTTCAAAGTAATAGCTTCCGCTTTCAATCTCTTTTTTAACCTGCTCGCGCTCCCATACATACCAATCGGTAGGGAATTTGAACTCAGTTTCACCGCTGTCGGCTTCAAGCTCACCGTAGTAATTGAGAGTCCATGATTTTCCGCAGGAATTACAAAACACCTTTGCACCTTTTGAATCCATCTGATGCTCTTTGCCGCAATTAGGGCACTGGTAAAGCACCTTATGAAGACCCTCGGCACGTTTTTTATACTTAAGCTTTTTGCGGTTTTCACTCTGCCAACGGAAATCATCGTGGTCAAGGTGAGCCCTGAGCTTATCGTTAATTTCGTCAACAGTTGCAGTTTTCAGCTCTTCGGGAGTGAAAATCTGAGTCATTGTTGCTTCAACAGGAACCGAAAAACGGTGGCTTGACACATTCCAGAATGGGTTAGCAATATGATGACCGCACATTTTAAGAGTAACAATGGGAACGCCCCAGCGCTTTGCCATCTGACCCACGGAATCGGGAATAACCTCAGTCTTTCCGCAAAGTGAGTGACGGGCTTCAACAAAAATACACATCATATTGCCCTGCTCAACAATACGCTTGGTTGAACGGATAAGGCTGATATCGGTAGTAAATTTTCTAGTTGGCATACAGCCAAAGCGCCTTACAATAGACTCAATGAACAAAAACACATTGGGCGCGGCGGCATAAACACCGCCCTGAAAGGCAGTGGCAGCAACCATAATAAAATAATCAAGAGGACTGCTGTGATTGCAAAACAAAACATAGGGAGGCTTTACTCCTTCCATTCTCACCTTTTTGAGCTTGCCTCTGTAAAGCAATTTGCCTGCATAAGCAAGAATTGCCAAAAATAATTTAATCAACCAGGTCTGCTTAACCGGAGGTTTTTCCATATCAAACTTAACAGTTGCGGGAGGGCCTGAACGAACATATTTGCTTATCTTCTTATATTTCATAGCTTTTCCTCCTTTTAATAATCAAACTGTTTGTATTATACCAAAAAGCGCAGTATATTGCAATGCCTATGCGACAAGTGGAGCTGAAGTGTCGAAGGTAATTATTCCCACTTCATTTTTTCTCACCGTTTATCCGCATTTTCTTGTTTCAAAAAAATAACACCGCAACTTTTGCTGCGGTGCTGATGGTGATCCATCGGAGATGCAACAGCCAAGCTGTCGCTTAATCCTTTTGTATGTCCGTGCTCCTCTGCCTTCGGCATACCGTCGCACATGGACTATTGGAGTTCAAATCTCCTCACCGTTTATCCGCATTTTCTTGTTTCAAAAAAATAACACCGCAACTTTTGCTGCGGTGCTGATGGTGATCCATCGGAGATTCGAACTCCGGACACCTTGATTAAAAGTCAAGTGCTCTGCCGGCTGAGCTAATGGATCATACGCTCTTTTTTGGCGCTCAGTTATAATATACCATTTCAGGGTTAAAGTCAATACCTTTTTGCAAAATTTTTTAAAAATTTTTAAAGTTGCAAAAAAGCAATATGTATTATATAATAATTGGGGTGATTTTATGAGCGAGCCTATAAGAATTTTAAATTTATTTACAATAATGAACCGCGGCGGTGCCGAAACAATGGTAATGAATTATTACCGCAACATAGACAAAAGCAAGGTGCAGTTCGATTTTCTTGTTCACCGTCAGGAGCGCGGCGCTTATGACGATGAAATTGAAGCTATGGGCGGCCGTATCTACCGTATGTGCCCGATTTACCCTCAGAATTTCGGCAAATACAAAAAGATGCTTAAGGTGTTTTTTGACGAGCATCCCGAATATAAAATTCTTCATTCTCACATGTCGGAATTAGGCTGCTATGCTTTTATGGAGGCTCACAAAAGAGGAATTAAAGTTAAAATCTGCCACGCTCACAATGCACCTTATGGCTTTGATTTTAAAACAATTTTAAGAGAATATTTTAAACTTAGAATTCGGCCTTACTGTTCCCACATGTTTATGTGCGGATATTCATCAGGTGAATGGTTATTTGGAAAAAAGAATTCAAAACATTTTATTCAGGTTAATAATGCAATTGACGTGCAAAATTTTAAATATAATCAAAAAGTTTCCTCAAAAATAAGAGAAGAACTCTCCATTAGTGAAGATGCGCTTGTCTTTGGGCATATTGGCAGATTTAATACCCAAAAGAATCATTCTTTTTTGATTGATATTTTTAATGAAATTCAGAAAAAACGAGAAGATTCTGTGTTATTATTGGTTGGAAACGGTGATTTAGAGAAAGAAATTAAAAACAAAGTTAAAATATTGGGAATAGAATCAAAGGTTTTGTTTTTAGGAGTACGAGATGATATTAACAGGATAATCCAAAGCTTTGATGTCTTTTTGTTCCCTTCTTTATTTGAAGGATTAGGTATCGTTCTTATTGAAGCCCAAGCTGCAGGAATCCCTTGCATTACAAGTGAAAAGGTTGTAGCTAAAGAAGCTGCTATAACCAATTTACTTAATTATTATCCTCTTGAAAAAGATGCCAAAGATTGGGCAGACAGAGCACTTGAACTTACAAAAATAGTCAAAACCGATACCACAAAAAATATAGCCGCTGCCGGATTTGATATTAAAGCAAATGCCAAGTGGCTCCAAGAATTTTATTTGACTGCTTACAGCCAAAAGTATAAGGACTGATATTATGAACACAAACAACAGCAAATGCCCCATTTCCTTTGAAATCTTTCCGCCTAAAGGCGAGCTCGATATTACGGGCTTTCGCAATATGATGGACGGTTTCAGCAAGCTCGACCCTGAATTTATCAGTGTGACATACTCTGCAGGCGGCGGCGGTAACAGCCACAAAACCATTGACCTTGCTTCAATTATACAAAATGAATACAACATTCCCTCAATAGCCCACCTCACCTGCATTAACTCCAACAAGCAAGAGGTCGACAGTGTTATTGACTCAATAGCAGAAAACGGCATCAAAAGTGTGCTTGCTCTTCGCGGTGATATTGTTGAAGGCAAAACACCTACCGACTTCAAATTTGCAAAAGAGCTTATCCCTCTTCTTAAAGAAAGAGGCCTGAATGTGGGCGCGGCCTGTTACCCTGAGGGTCACGTTACCTGTGAAAATCTTTCAGATGACATCCGCTATTTAAAAGAGAAGGAAGATGCCGGCGCAGATTTCTTTTTGAGCCAGTTGTTTTTTGACAACTATTCTTACTACAAATTCCTTGAAAGGGCTGAAAAGCAAAACATATCAAAGCCCATTCATGCAGGCATTATGCCGATTTCATCAAAATCTCAGATTATGAGAATGATTTTTATGTGCGGAGCTTCACTGCCCAGAGACATTATTCTCATTCTTAACAAATATGAAAACAATCCCGAAGATTTGCGAAAAGCGGGTATCGAATACGCTTCAAAGCAGATTATCGACCTTATGAAAAACGGCGTTGACGGAATACATATTTACTCAATGAACAAACCCGAAAACGCAGCAGAAATTATAGAGAATATTAAGAAGGCTTAACAATGTTTAATCAAGACAGATTTTATATAACTGACGGAGCTATGGGCACAGCGCTTCAAAAAGCAGGGCTTAAAACAGGTGCATTACCCGAAAGCTTTAATACCGAAAACCCCGATGCGGTGCTCGCCATTCACAAAAGCTATGTTGAGGCGGGAGCCAACATTGTAACCACCAACACCTTTGGCGCAAACCGCCTTAAAATGGGTGATGACAGCAAGGTTGAAACCGCTGTTGTAAATGCAGTTAAAATTGCAAAGCAGTCAGGAGCAGAGCTGGTGGCTCTTGACATCGGCCCCACAGGCGCCTTGCTTGAGCCTATGGGTCAGCTTAAATTTGAAGAAGCTTATGACATTTTTGCTTTTCAGGTAAAAGCAGGCGCTAAGGCAGGCGCAGATCTTGTTATTATTGAAACAATGTCTGATTTGCTTGAAATCAAGGCGGCTGTTCTTGCTGTTAAAGAAAACTCCGATTTACCGATTATCGCTACAATGACCTTTGACTCTGATGGCAGAACATTTCTTGGCACTGACCCCAAAACTGCCGCAGTTGCTCTTTCTTCTTTTGGTGTTGATGCACTTGGTGTCAACTGCTCATTAGGACCGGACGAGCTTTTAAGCGTTGTGGAAGAAATGCTTGCATTTTCAAAAGTACCTGTTGCAGTTCA
This sequence comes from Clostridia bacterium, assembly GCA_017465465.1. Classification (GTDB taxonomy): domain Bacteria; phylum Bacillota; class Clostridia; order Oscillospirales; family Acutalibacteraceae; genus CAG-488. Next base: position 24,977 of record JAFTWE010000016.1, read on the forward strand.
GCCTAACGCAGGTCTTCCTGCAATAGAAAACGGTGAAACCGTTTACAAAGTAACTCCCGAAGATTTTGCTCTGTCTTTCAAAAAAATGATTGACAAGGGCGTTCAGCTTGTCGGCGGATGCTGCGGCACCACGCCTGAGCATATAAAGGCTCTGTCAGATATGCTCAAAGGAAAAAAGCCTGTTAAGCGTGAAATTAAATCATATACCGCCTTTACAAGCGGAAGAAAGACTGTAATTCTCAGCGGTGAAAATTCAGCCGTAATCGGTGAAAGAATTAACCCAACAGGCAAAAAGAAGCTCAAAGAAGCCCTCAGAAACAAGGACTACGATTATGTGATAAATGAGGCTGTTTCTCAGCAGGAAAACGGAGCAGATGTGCTTGATGTTAACGCAGGACTTCCTGAAATTGACGAGGTTGAAACATTAAAGCAGCTTGTTCGTGAAATTCAGTCTGTATCTTCCCTCCCCTTGCAGATTGACTCCTCCGACCCTGTTGCAGTTGAGCAGGCTGTAAGAATTTACAACGGCAAGCCAATTATAAACTCCGTCAACGGCTCTAAAGAGAGTATGGACTCAATTCTTCCAATCGTCAGAAAATACGGCACGGCAGTTGTGGCCCTTACCCTTGATGAAAACGGTATTCCGAAAACTGCCGCAGAGCGCCTTGAGGTTGCAAGAAAAATTGTGAATGAAGCCGAAAAATACGGAATTTCTAAAGATGACATTCTTGTAGACTGCCTTGTGCTCACTGTTTCAACAAATCAGAGTATGGTCAGAGAAACCATAAAAGCCGTCAGCCTTGTAAAAAAAGAGCTCGGTGTTAAAACGGTTTTAGGTGTGAGCAATGTTTCTTTCGGTATGCCAAACCGCGAGGCGATTAACGCCGCATTTCTTGCCGAAGCATTCGGTGCAGGGCTTGATATGCCGATTCTCAATCCCCTTTCGGCAAAATACCGTGAAATTATTGCCGCACACAAGGTAATCAGCAATGAAGATATTTCAGGAGAAAGCTTTATTGCTCAGTTTGGCAATGCGCAGTCCTCCCCGGCAAAAGAATCAGCTCAGCTTGATTTAAAGTCAATTATTATAAGCGGAAGAAAAGCCATTGCCGCCGACGCAACAAAAGAGCTTTTAAAAACAGAAAATCCAATCGATATAATCAACAATTACTTCATTCCTGCCCTTGATGTGGTGGGTGAAAACTTTGAAAAAGGCTCAATGTTTTTGCCTCAGCTTATGGCGTCTGCTCAGGCAGTTAAAAACGGCTTTGACACCATCAAAGCTTTTATGGGCGAAACCGCCCCTACAAAAGGAAAAATCGTGCTTGCCACCGTTAAGGGTGACATTCACGACATCGGTAAAAATATTGTTAAAATGCTTCTTGAAAATTACGGCTATGATGTTATTGACCTTGGCAAGGATGTTGACCCTGAGGCTGTGGTTGAGGCTGTGTTAAAAGACAATGTTAAGCTTGTTGGTCTCAGTGCGTTGATGACCACAACGGTTAAATCAATGGCAGACACAATCTCCGCTTTGAAGCAAGCGGGCGCTGACTGCAAGGTTATGGTTGGCGGTGCGGTGCTTAACCGAGAATACGCCGAAATGGTAGGCGCTGATTTTTATGCTTGTGATGCTACAGAGTCAGCAAGAATCGCCGCACAGATATTGGGATAAAACAAAAGATGTAGAGTTTTGGCTCTACATCTTTTTCTTATATGTGCAAAAAGTGAATTTAATTCCATTTTCTTCTTTTGTTTCTGACTTTTCGGTAAGTGTCCATTCGGGACGAGCTGAAAGGTCGGGGAATTTTTTGTCTGCCTTTGGGGCAACAGCGTCCACATGGGTGACCACAGCAGTGTCGCAATAATCAAGGAACATTTTGTAAATTTCCGCTCCGCCGATAACATAAACATCGTCTGTGTTATACTCTTTGAGCTTTTCAAGAGCTTCTTCCACACTGTGTGTAATAACCGCACCCTCTCGCTCAAACGAGCTGTCACGAGTAAGGACTATATTCACTCTGTTTTTCAGAGGGTTACCGCCCGGGAAGCTGTCAAGAGTCTTTCTTCCCATTAAAACGACCTTACCTGATGTTGTGGTACGGAAAAATTTCATATCCTCACGAATCGGAAACACCAAATCACCGTCGTTACCGATGTTCCATTCGTTATCTACATTAACAATAAGCTTCATTTTTTCTCCTTTTGCTTTTTAATTAAATTGCAACGGGAATTTTGCCCTCGTTAGGATGGCACTGATAATCTATGAGCTTAAAGCTGTCAACAGTAAAGTCATAGAAATCTTTAACCTCAGGGTCAATCCAGAATTTTGGCGCAGGAAACTGCTCTTTTTTGATAATCTCTTTCACCATTGGAATATGGCGGTCATAAATATGAGCGTCTGCAATAACGTGAACAAGCTCACCTGGTTTAAGTCCGCTTACCTGAGCAAACATACAAAGAAGCACCGCGTACTGACACACATTCCAGTTATTGGCTGTGAGCATATCCTGACTGCGCTGATTTAAAATACCGTTGAGCGTATCCCCCGACACATTGAGAGTGAAGCTGTATGCGCAGGGAGCAAGACCCATTTCATGCAAATCGTGATGATTAAAAATGTTAGACATAATTCGGCGGCTGGCAGGGTTGTTTTTAAGGTCATAAAGCATTCTGTCCACCTGGTCAAACTCTCCCTCAGGGTAAATATGCTTAACACCAAGCTGATAGCCGTAGGCCTTGCCGATTGAGCCTGTTTCGTCAGCCCAACTGTCCCAGATTTTACTGTTAAGGTCGTGAATATTATTTGACTTCTTCTGCCATATCCACAAAATTTCATCAATACAGCTCTTAAATGCTGTTCTTCTGAGGGTTGTAACAGGAAATTCCTTTGTTAAATCATATCTGTTAACAATGCAAAATTTCTTGATTGTATGGGCAGGAGTGCCGTCATCCCATACGGGGCGCACCTTTTCATTTTCATCAGAATAGCCGTTAGCCAAAATATCTTCAATATTTTCTACAAATACTTTATCTGCGTAGCTCATAATTCACATCCCTTTCATAAACCGAATTATATCACAGTTATATTGTTTATGCAAGAATTATCTTTATGAGCAAATTCATAACAACCCCCGGTGTGCCGAAAATCACACCGCTGCCGATTGTCAGAGCATTGAGTGAAAGGGTTACACCTGTTATTATACCCGAAGCGTTAACAGCCATTAACGCTGCACCGCCTTGCAACGCCGTGAGAAAAAATGACTTTATAAAATGCTTGCTTTTTTTCATAGTCCACAACGAAATCAGCGCACACACCGCACCTGCAAAAGCAATCAAAGCTGTCATTCCCCTGCCCCCTTCAAGCGCCTCAATGCAAAATCCCGTCTTGCTTCAAGCTCGCAGATTCTGAAAATCGCCGCCTTTATCTGAAGCTCGTCTGTAGCATTATTAAACTCATTGTTAGCACAATAAAGCTGAATTTTAATTTTTTCAAATTCATTGAGAATGTCATATTGATTTTTTTGATTATACATTTTAAGCATCTTCACTTGTCCCCCTCTGATAAATAAATATAAGAGAAACAGCCTGTTTATGCAGAAAATTTGATTTATATATTTATTTGTGGTATATTTAGTAACGGTGATAAAAATGTTTGACATAATTGTTTTAGGTGCAGGAGCATCGGGTACTGTGGCGGCAATAACCGCCAAAAGAAATAATCCGTCACTGAGGGTTGCAATTATTGAATCAATGCCTGTTTTGGGCAAAAAAATTCTTGCAACAGGCAACGGCAGATGTAATTTATCTAACATAAATGCTCTGAGCCACGAATACCATAACAAGGATTTTGCGGCAAATGTGCTTTCAAGATATGATGTTAAAAAAACGGTGGATTTTTTCAATTCCGCAGGTCTTTACACCGTGACTGATGATGAGGGCAGAATTTACCCTATGAGCAACAGTGCCGCTTCGGTGGTGGATGCCTTGCGTTTTGAATGCGAAAGGCTTGGTATAACGGTTATCACCGATGAAAAAATCAGTAATATCAAAAATAACGGTGATTTCTTTATTCTCGGCGGCCGTCACAGGGCAAAGAAAGTAATTCTTGCCTGCGGCGGAAAAGCCTCCCCCTCACAAGGCTCAGACGGTAGCGGATTCGAGCTTTTGAAACAGCTTGGTCACAAAATCAGCTCTCCCATACCCGCTCTTGTTCAGCTCACGAGTGACAATAAAATTGTCCGTTCATTCAAGGGATTAAGGGTTAAGGGTAAAATAAAAATCTTTGCCGAAAGTGAAGAAATCGGCAAAGCTGAGGGTGAAATTCTTTTTACGGAATACGGACTTTCAGGTATTGCATCTATGGATGCACAGAGAATTTTGTGTTCATACTTATCCGAGAAAAAATGCAGTGTTGTAATTGACCTTGTACCTGAATTTACCAAAGAAGGAATCCGTCAAAGAATTGACAATATAATCAGTCTTAATCCGAATTTAAAAAGTGAAAATCTCCTCATCGGATTTTTACCTAAAAAAATCGGAAAAGGACTTATAAAATGCGCTTATGTTAAAGACAACACACCAATAAACGAAATCAGCGAAGAAAATCTTCAGAAAATCTGTGACCTTTGTAAAAGCTTCAGAGTATATATCAGCGGGAGTAAGGGCTTTGAAAATGCTCAGGTTACAAGAGGCGGAGCTGATATAAATGAATTTAACAAAGATACCCTTGAATCTTTAAAAGTCAAAGGACTTTATGCAACAGGAGAACTGCTTGATGTTGACGGCGGTTGCGGAGGATTTAACCTCCAATGGGCCTGGTCAAGCGGTATGGCAGCAGGAAAAAATGCTGCAAATAATTAAACAAAGCTACGGGCTGTTTCAAAAGAAACAGCCCGTAATTTTTATGTTGCTATTTTGTTTAAAAAGTCTTCAATTTCGACTCCGTTAACCTGTATTTCATTTAGCACAGCTTTGCCTTTGTAAACAAAAACACTGACTGTTATCTCATACTCATCTGAAACTCCCGTTAACTTTGCAGCAAAGAAATCAGTTGATTCTTCAGCTTCTCTGTAAATCTCATAGTCAAGCTTTTTGTTATACCAGCTAAAGTGGTGAAAACTATCCTTTGGTGTTCCTAACCAATCACCTTTCTCCGGAGGATTATCAGACAACGCAGAAATATACGAAAGACCGCTTTCATCAGTTTCGATTATTGCATATTGCCTGTCATAATAATTATCCAGGTCTTTATCAAAGCCAAGCTTTAGCGGACACTGAAGCTCAACAAAGGTAGTATAATCTCCGTAAATCTCTGCTCCCTCAATTGCGAAAGTATATTCCGTTCCCTTGGTGCGAACAATATAATCACTTATAGGATTTACAAGGGCAAGGGACACTGCAATTAAAAGCTGAATTGAAAGCACTATTATAATCGGCTTCGCTTTACGCATTTTCATCACCCTCCGTTCTTTTGAAGGATTTTGCAAGCTTATAGTTTATAAACAGAAGTATTCCACCCATAACAATACAAGCGATTCCACTGTAAACAACATCAAATCTTCCTGCAAAAATGGTGAAATAAATAATAAAGCATAACATTACAATGCCGAGATTTACTGTCAGCATTTTTGCTTTTTTAATTCCTGTTATGATTATCGTTACACTGATTCCAAGTGCAATAAGAGTTATAACAGTATTAAGATAATCAGCATAATCGTATGATAAGTATTCTGCAATAACAGAGCACATAGTACATACTGCAGCAGTTAAGGAAGATAGCACAATAAATGCTATTTTGGCAGGATTTTTTTTAAAGCTGCTTTTTCCTGCATAAATGCCCACAGTAATAATAACAGCACTTAAAAAAGGTGCAATACCAGGAAAACGCAACTCCGGTAAATCTGCGTGATAATAACCATCGCCAAGATACGCATTGGTTTCAACACATAATATGCACATAACAGCGGAAATCGCAGGGACACAGATATACCTGAAAGGGTACGCACTCTTTTCGCCTTTATCAGCAGAATACAGTGCTGTAAAAATCCCCAGAAAGATAATAATAACAGTTGTTGTTTCATTTGATTCGGTAGTTTCAATAGCCCAAAGACTCAAAACAAAAGATGATGAAACAAGAACACTCCATAGAGAAATTTTACGCCTGTAATCATCGGAGGACTTTGTAAAAATAAAAATAAAACCTACAATAAATAACAGCACACTCACAATAAAATTGAATGCATCAAAATCCCCTACATACCCTGCAACAAAACAAGTTGTTGCCACATAATATATCACCATCGGAAAAGCAGAATTCATTAAAAATGCAATCGGCAGAATCGTTATGGATAACCCGATACATGCAACATCAAATTCAAGGTTAATTCCAAACAAAGAAATAATGAAGTAAAATGTTGAAATCAGACCTGCAACCCAAGCAACTGAAGAGCCTTCGCACCAACCTATACTGTTTGGCTTTTTTATGTGTGTATATATTGCAACACCTCCGCCAAGCAGTAAGGGAACAAAACTGAGAACTGCAAGAACGGCTTCAGGAATTTTATCCCAAAAGGCAACAAACACTATAACCAATCCGGTTGCTAACAAAAGTGAACCAAGCGTTGCAAAAACAATAATCATTGCTCGCTTATAATCAGCTTTCGGTGCTTCAAACCCGACATTTCTTTTTTCTCCGTATATCAGTTCTTCAATTCCAACATCGAAAGCTTTTGCCAACAAGACAAGCATATCAATATCAGGCTGAGTTCTGTCATTTTCCCAGCTTGAAATTGTTTGCCTTGTTACATTTATTTTTTCTGCAAGTAAATCCTGAGTCAGCTTTCTTTCAATCCTCAGTTTTTTGATATTTTTGGAAATCTTTGCCATATCAGGTCACCTCCTTGGCTTTATTATTACATTTTTATAATAAAAAGTCACGCAACAATGCGTTGCAAAGCAATTTTTTAAAAAAGAACCCCCGGTTTGACCGGAGGTTCTTACAAATTAAAATATGTTACCGATAATTCTGCCAAGGAGGCCTGTGTATCTGTCAAGCAAAGCGAAGATGAAATCAAGGAAGCCCAAATCGAAAACGAAGTCGGTTCCGTCACCGTCAGCAAGCTCCGCATTGAGAGTAAAGCCCTGAGTATAGATAATTCCGCCTTCACCGAAAACCTCTGCGCGAACATAACCTTCAATCTGGTCAGCATAGTCGTTAAGGTCAAAAGCTTTATCGTCAGCCTTTGTTGTGGCAATAACCTTACCGTCTGAAATCCAACGAACGATAAGTGCATTGTCACTGTCGATTGTAATTGTATCTTCCTCATCGTTTACTTCGATTGAGTTGATTACTGGTCTTGTAGCGGTTTTAATATAACCTTCATCGTCAATGGATTTCCACTGTGCGCCAACCTGACCGTCATCATTTTCAGCAATAATTTCTTCACGCTCTGCATCGTAAGCAACAACGATATCTGCAATTTCTTTATAAAGGTCTGTTTCACCGTAATGAGCCTTAAGACCTTCAGCTATCTGTGCCAATTCATCGCGGTTAGCAATGCAGGTGCTCTGAGCAAGAATTTCACCGTTGAGAAGAGCATTTTTAATAGCAGGAGTTGTCTTTTCTTTAGCAAGAACTACTGTTGAGCCTGTGTCAATTTTATCAAGCTGGTGAGCATCACTTGAAGCGATAGCTGTAACAGTTGTGCCTTCTTCAGCAGCTTTTGAAAGCATAATATCCCAAAGCTTTCTGTCGTATCTTGTTCTGCCGTCGCCCTTGCTGTTAATATCAAGGCCGATGCAGGTGTCATATTTATCAATGTAGCCGTAGAACTTATTGATATAGTATCTGTAGGTAAGATTATCCATATCATAAGCATCTTCCTGGAAAAGCTCATAGCGTGCCTGAGTATATTCGCCAAGGTGGTTCATAACAGAAACGCCGCCATGCTTATCAACATTTCTTACTGCGTCATCATAATCACTTGGTGCAACACGGTTATAATCAGCGAACCAAGCGTTAACATGAGCATTAACAGAAACAGCGTTGTGTTCAACACCGTAAGGGATTCTCATAATTTCTCTGCCGTCTTCAGTGATGAGGTAATCGTCACCGTTGCGGGTAACAACCTCATAACCGACACCGTTTGAGAAAGAGCCGCCTGTTTCCTGAAGGTAAACAAGCTCACCGTCAGTTTTACCGATAAGCTCCATAACAGCGGTAACAAGGTTTGAGCCTTTTGAGGTATCAGTCCAGCTGTAGTTAACTACGCTGTGGTCGGTAGTTGAAACCACATCAAAGCCTGTTTCATAGTGGCGCTCGATAGACTCAGCAAGAGTGTCGTCACCGTCGCTGGCGTTTGTGTGAGTGTGGAGAGCTGTTTTATACTGATTGATAGTATCCCAATCAATATTTTCATAAGGGTTTGAAATTGAATATCCTGTTGTAGCAGGTGCAGAAGCCTCTTCAGCAGAAGCAACAAAGCCTGAGCCGAGAACCATTGCACAAAGAACAAGACTTAATGCCTTAAACCAGATGCGTTTAGCGTTCATAAAATCTCCTCTTTCTTTTGTCAGTGGAAACCCACCTTATTAACAGAGCTATTGTATCACAAAAAAATTTAAAGAGCAATCAAAAACATCACTATTTTTCCAAAATCAGCAAAATATACAAATACACAAACCGCAAATTTACATATTAACAATACACTTGCAATATATTGCGTTTTGTTGTAAAATGAAGTATATCGTTTGGGAGGGTTATTATGAATCCGCTGATTTCAGTAATTGTTCCTGTTTATAATGTTGAGAAGTATATTGACCGTTGTGTAACAAGCATCGTAGAGCAGACCTATGAAAACCTTGAAATTATACTCGTTGATGACGGAAGCCCCGACAACAGCGGAGCCCTTTGCGACGAATGGGCAAAAAAAGATTCAAGGATTAAGGTATTTCACAAAGAAAACGGCGGCCTTTCAGATGCAAGAAACGCAGGAACAAAACTTGCGACCGGAGAATATATCACATATATTGATTCCGATGACTACATCCTTCCCGAATATGTTGAGCATTTATACAGAAACATTATATTACATAGCGCAGATATCTCCTGTTGCGACTTTCAAAAAGTATACAATTACACCACGAATTTTGATAACACCACAGAAGACATTCAATGCATTTCAGGCAGAGATTCTTGTTTAAAGATGTTTGAGGAAGATGGTGTCTACTTCGTAATTGCTCCTTGCAAGCTTTATAAAATTGACATCGTTCGTGAATATGAGTTTCCTAAAGGTTTGATTAATGAAGATGAAGCGACTACTTATAAATATCTCTATGAATCAAAAAGAGTTTGTACGAGTGCAAGAAAACTTTATGGATATTTTCAAAATCCGAAAGGAATCATGCACAACATCACAGATAATTATTATCAAAATGTCGTTTCAATCATAACCTTAAGAGCAAAATATTTTAGAGAACATAATGACTTTGAATTAGAAGACAAATGCTGGGGTTATCTTTATCCATTTTCAATTTATTGTCATTTGGAAGTCCAAAAGAGAATATCTATCAAAGACTTCATATATTTAATTAAAAATGGTTTCAAAAAGGTTACTTCCTCCAAAGAAAAGCTTAAGTTACTTCTATACTTTGTTTCGCCGGCAATTTATAAAAAAATGATGACTACTGTGGGCAAGAGGTAAAATTATATTATTGATAATAAAAATTAAGTTTTTATAAGATTACTATTATGTCTTAAAAGCAACATCATTTTTACTTTTATCTTTTCAAATTAGCACAAAGAATCACAATATCAACATTTTTGCTGGTGCTTTGGTTAATATAATAATAAAGATTTACCGAATCTTCTTCTTTTGCACAATTTTTGGTATTAAACACCAATTTTCTTTTATCAGGTCAAGAAGGTCAACAACCTTGGGGTTTTATGGGAAACAAAATCATCCCATATAAGATAGATGAATCTATTGATATTCACAAAAAAATTGATTTGTATATAGCAAAAGAATGGATTAAAGAGAATTATATCGATTAAAAAGAAAAGCACTTTGAAACATTATCGCTTTCAAAGTACTTTTATCTTTTTTACATCTGCTATTTTATACCGCCTCACCTATAAATCCTGCGGCGATGCCGAGGGCGGCGGAGAGGGCGATTATTATAATTGGGTGTGTTCGTTTCATTGTGAGAACAAACATCAGCGCAAAAATCACAAGGGAGCTTACAAATCCGAATGTCATCACAGAAGCAAGGCTGACCGCTGTAGGAAAGAAAACAGTCTTACCTATTGTGAGAACTGCGGTGCCGATAAGTCCGATTGCAGCGGGCTTCAGTCCTGTCATACAACCGCTTACAATTTTACTGTTTTTAAATTTTTCATAGAATCTGGCAACCAGCAAAATGACAATAAACGACGGCAAGGTTGCACCCAAGGTGGCGCATATTGCGCCTAAAATTCCGCCTGTTTCAATGCCTACATAAGTTGAAATGTTAATAGCAAACGGACCGGGAGTGCTTTCACTTACGGCAACAAAGTTAATAACCTCAGCATCAGTCAGCCAGCCGTGAAGTTTTACCTCCTCCTGAATAAACGGAAGCATTGCATATCCGCCGCCAAAAGTGAACAGACCGATTTTAAAGAAAGTGAGGAACAATTCAAGATATATCATTTTTATTCCTCCTTGTAACAATAAGTGAATGGACAAGTCCGATTATTCCGCAACCGATAACAACATAAATTACATTGATATCAAAGATTGCAACAACTAAAAACGCAAGAGCGAGAACAATGTAACTGAACAGGTTTTTCGGGCACTGCTTATACATTGAAATCAGTGCTTTTATTATAAGTGCCAAAACACCTGCACGGATTCCGTTGAAAGCATATTGAACGATTTTATTCGACTCAATAAGTCCTAATATCATTGAAAGAAGTGAAATAATTACAACTGACGGCAAAACAAGGCCGAAAGTTGCACAGAATGCTCCCCAGAAGCCGCAGATTTTATATCCGATAAATGTTGCGGCATTGATAGAAATAGGACCCGGTGTAGACTCTGAAATTGCAATAATATCAAGAATATCCTTATCGGTTATCCATTTTTTCTTTTCAACAACCTCTGTCTGAATAAGCGGAATCATCGCATATCCGCCGCCGAATGTGAATGCACCTATTCTCAGAAAGCTCATAAACAGGTACATAGCTGTTTTAAATTTTTCTTTTCTGCTCATTTTCTATTCCTTTCATCTGATGATAATATAAAGCAACAAATTTGCCGCTAAAAATACGATATTTATCAATGTAAAAGCAAGGATGTATTTTCCTGTTTTTACATTTTCTTTTGCTATAAATTTAAATGAAATCAGGCTTGCCATTGAGGCAATCAATGTACCTAATCCGCCGAGATTTACCCCAACGAGCAAATCTGTTGAATTATTTGTAAACCCCGACAACAGCAATGCCGCCGGAACATTAGAAAACACCTGAGATGCGGCAACACCCACAATCACTTCATTACCTGTCACTATGCTTTTCAGAAAACTGTTTATTACAGGAATTTCGCCCAGATTTCCGATAAAAACAAATAAAAATACAAAGGTAAAAAGCAAGCTGTAATCAACTTTTTTGACTGTTTTTCTGTCAAAAATCAAAACGCAAATAACTGTTATCGCAAATGTTATGTAATAAGGTATAACTCTGAAAACAGTCAGCAAGGAAATGATGAACAAAACTCCGTAAACCGAAAGCTTTTTATAATCAAACCCGCTTTTTTCAGTCCGTTCGGATGTATTTTTGATTTTACCTTTACCGAGAAACAACGATGAAATAACAACTAAAACCAACGACAAAACCGCATAAGGTAATATTGCTTTAATAAACTCCCCTGCTCCCATTTCAAAAAAAGAAAACAGGTAGAGGTTTTGCGGATTGCCTATAGGAGTGAGCATACTGCCAAGGTTAGCGGCAACTGTTTCAACCACAACCAAAGGAATAATTGCTTTTTCGTTTGATGACATTTTAAGCGCCACTATTGAAAACGGAACAAAGGTTATCAGCGCAACATCATTTGTAATAACCATTGACGAAAAAAAGCAAAGGAGACTGAGTGTTAGCCCAAGACCTTTTAATGAGCTTGTTTTAGCCAAAAGCTTTTTGGCGCAAAGGTCAAAAACTCCCAAGGCGTTAACTCCCGCCACTACCGCCATCAGGCAAAAAAGCAAGGCAAGCGTTTTAAAATCAATATAATTTATATATTCCTTATTCGGCGGAACAACAAGCATTGAAGCAACCGCCAGCACAAAAGAAATAACAAGAACTATTTCACTTTTAATAAAGCTTTTAATTTTAACCATTTAATTCTTCCTCAATTTTGTATCTGCAATTTTACCAAATGCAATCCCCAAAACGCAGAAAACAATCGACGGAACTACCCATCCAAGCCCGAGCGAGCTGAGTGGCAACGCTGAAACCGGACTGAACCTTATTCCAAATGTCGAAAGCGCATCAAAAACACCCATTACTGTGGCGGCGATTGCGGCAAAGCGATAGCCCCACACATTGATTTTATCACCAAAAAAGCTGAGTAAAACAGTAACTAATACAGGCGGATATACAACACTTAAAACAGGTGAAGCAACATTAACCAGGGTTTCCACACCGAAGGATGCTGCCACCGCACTGAAAATACAAATTGTAATAACAATAGGCTTGTAGCCAACCTTGCCCTTTGACTGTTCCGAAAGATACTCTGCGGCACTGCCTGTGAGGGCAACGGCTGTTGAAAGGCACGCAAAGCCTGCAACAACAGCAAAAAATATCAGACCAGCCTGCCCCGGAATCAAGGATTGAATAAGGGCAATCAAAAGCTCTGTGCGGTAAATGTGCATATCATAAATACCCGACACCGTTGCGCCAAGATAAGTTAACCCAAGGTAAACGACAAGCAGGCCGATTCCCGCCACAACACTTGCACCTGCCGCAACCTTAGCCTTTGCCTTTGGCTGAGTATGACCTTTTTGCGCCGCACTGTTTAAAATCAAAACGCCGAATATAACAGCCGCCAAAACATCCATTGACTGGTAGCCTGCCGCAATTCCGTCGGCAACGGGGCTGGTTGTTTTAGGCAGGGCTTCAACAACTCCAAGCGGGTCAGTCAATCCTTTGATAATAAGAAATAACAGCCCGATAAAAAGCACCGGTGTGAGGACTTTACCGATAATATCAACAACTGCAGAATTATTGATGCTCATAACAAGCACAAGAGCAAAAAAGATAATACCGAAAACAGGCATATTCACATTTTCAAAAAGGGGCATTACAGAAAGCTCATAAGTTGTTGCCGCAGTTCTTGGTATGCTGATAAGAGGACCTATACACATCACAATGCTAAGCATTATTACCGTTCTTGCAACATTGCCCAGGGGCTTGAATATTCCCTTGTATCCCCCTGTTTTAATCTGAGTAAGAATAGCCACAACAGCAAGTCCGATATCTGCAATGTAATAACCCAAAAAGCCCGAAAACCATTCTGTTCCTGACTTTAAGCCAAGATAAGGCGAAAAAATCATATTGCCCGCACCGAAAAACATTGCAAAAAGTGCGGCACCGATTACAAAGCTGTCGATTAAAATTTTGTTTTTGTTTTTCTGCATTTAATCACCTGTGGGTTATTATACCATAAAAGGCAATAAATACAACACTTAAAAGCATAAAAGCCTCCTGATTTTACTCAAGAGGCTTTAAATTATTTATGCAGTTTTGAAAAGAAGTTCACACCAAATATGCGGTGCAAGGGTTTTGTGACTTTGCTTCTCAACCGCTGAGATTTGCTCATCCACGCGGCTGAATACCAATGAACAGAAACGGTGTTATCGGTTTTGTTAAGCCTGCCCGTTGTACTTTCATAAGGGTTAAAGAAATCAGACGGATAAATCTCTGCTCCGCAGACATTCTGACGCTTTCCGTTTTGCTTAAGACCAAGGCTGACAAGAGCCTGAGTGTTAAGTCTGGGGCAGCCAACAGTTCCGCCTTTACCGTCAAGGAGGAAGTCATATTCTGCCACCATTTTTTCAACCGTCTTGCTGTGGGCAACTGAGCCGAAGCCCACACCCGTGTTAACATATTCATCTGTTTCAAAGCCGAAAAACGCTTCATTTTTAAGCAGTTCATCGGGATTTTTTAACAGCTCAACATCGGTGTCAAAATATATTCCGCCGTGTTCATTAACCACAAGCAAACGAACATAATCGCTCAGAAAAGCATACTTCTTTTCGTTATAGCACATTTTAGTGTATTCATTTTTGTTTATGTCAAAATTATCTTCATTCCATTCGATAATTTCGTAATCGGGGCAGAAGCGCTTCCAGCTTTCTATGCACTTTTGTGCAAGCTTGGGCTTTTCTCCCCTGCCGAACCAACAATAATGAATCGTTTTAGGAATCATATAAAACTCCGATTTATTCAAGAGCGTCCTTAATAGCTTTAACGATTTCCTGTGCAAAAACTACAAGTCTTGTGCTTGTGATGATGTAAACAAATCTGTCCCACAAAGCGGCGGGGCTTGTGTCTTTTTCATATTCAAGAACTTCGCCGTCATCAATAACAAGAGCCTGAGAAGCGCAAAGTCCGCCTTCACCGAAAAGCTCAGCACGAACATAGAGGAAATCCTCGCTGCCATCAATCTTATCAAGGTCAAGAACAATTTCCTGGTCAGCAGATGTGACATCCTGCTTTGCAATTACCTTGCCGTTAGCAATCCACTGAATGTAATCAGTTTCTCTTGCGTTAACAGTAACCTTATGCCCGTCAACTGTGAGCTTGTTGAACATAGGATACGGAAGCTGCTGGTCCATAACGTCAAACTCTTCTGCAGGGCCGATAACATCGTTACCTCTGAGAATTCTTGTAATCATAAAGAAAGAGCCGGACTGCATTGTTTCTTTGATTGTGTCCATATTATTCTCTTCCATAAGGAAAACGCTGAAGCTTGAGTCAACAGTTCTTCTCTCGTGGGTATCATTGTTTGAGAAACCAATGATATTTCTGCCGTAAGGAAGAGTCTTCATAAGAAGGTTATCCCAAAGAATTCTGTCATAGCCTGTTGTACCGTTCTTTTCGTTGAAAACTTCCATACCGAGGCAGGTGTCATAATCCATAAAAATCTCAGTGAAATACTTAAGCTTGCTTTCATCGTAGACATTGTTCATATCTTCATTTGTATCAAGCCAGTCACCGGGATGGTTGATGAAAGAAAGACCGCCCTGCTCATCAATCTGGTTAACAGCATATCTGTAGCCGTTTTCAAAGCCGAGGTTGGTGTTGCCGAAATTGGAAGGAAGGAAAATGCCGTTAACATGGCTCTTTGAAGCTGTGAGAGCGTTAAGCTCATTACCGCCTGTTACGCAAACCATGCCTCTGCCGCGGGCTTCACCTGTGGATTTGAGGGCATAAGTACCGTTCTGAAGAGCCATAAACTCTTCGTCTGTGAAGCAGTTCTGCTCATAACCAATCAAATGCTGATATGAATAAAGCAAACGCTGATAAGGCTTTTTGTTCCAAGCAACGCCTGTTACACCGTGGTCGGTCATTGCAACAAAGTCGAAGCCCTGCTCATAATGCTCAAGAATGGTGTCAACCAATGTTTCGTTAGCATCACTGAAAGTTGAGTGAGTGTGAAGGTTACCCTTATATTCATTGGTAACGCCCCATTCAACATCTGCGTAGGGAGAAACGATTGTGTAATCCTTTTCAACAGCAAATGCAGGAATACTTATTGAAAGCATAAGTGTTGCAACAAGTAAAACTGAAATAGCTTTAAGTGAGAACTTTTTCATTTTAAAAACTCCTTTATTCTTAATGTTATAATTTTACTATTTAATGCAACAAATGTCAATAAAAAAATGAATTGAATGGTTAATTTTATTGTGATATAATACCATAAAGGTGGTTAAACTATGAAAAGAATCATTACAATATTGCTTTGCCTGCCTGTATTTTTAGGTCTGACAGCTTGCCAAAGCAACAATTCAAACCGGGAAAAAGAGGCTATATATATGAATATCACCGCTAAAGAAGCAAAGGAAATTATGGACAGTGAGAAAGAATATATTATCCTCGATGTGAGAACACAGGAAGAATATGATGAAAAGCATATTCCCGGAGCTGTGCTTATCCCCGACTATGATATAGCACAAAAAGCAGAGGATATTCTCAAAGATAAAGACCAACTGATTTTAGTATATTGCAGAAGCGGCAGAAGAAGTAAATTGGCTTCAGAAGAGCTTGTAAAGCTGGGATATACAAACATCAGAGAATTCGGCGGAATAATCGACTGGCCGTATGAGACGGAGTGAAGCTTATGAATAAAAACTCGGCAATTAAATTTATTTTACAAAATGCACGGCCTCTTGAATTAGCTGTTTACAAATACCTCTTTGAAAACGAATCCAATCAAGCTGTTATTGACGAACTTAAAAAATTCCAAAACGCCGACGGCGGTTTCGGCAATGCCCTTGAACCGGATTTCTTTAATCCCAATTCAAGTCCTATTGCAACAAACGATGCCATAATCACTCTTTACCGAGTAAACGCGCTCAATAAGGATTCTGACATTGTAAAAGGTATTGTCAGCTATTTGGAATCCCACGATTCTTTTGATGAAAGCAAAAAGCGTTGGCTGTTTGCAATTGACAGTAACAAGGATTATCCCCACGCAATATGGTGGGGAAAAAAAGATGACGGTATCAGTAGTTTTAATCCTTCGATATCTTTGGCAGCATTTTTAATTTGCTATGGAAATCGCAATCCTTTTTATGAAAAAATTTTAAAAGAGGGATTTGAATATCTTAAAAGCGGTGAAGAAATCAGCGGAGATAATTTGAGCTGTTTTCTTCTTACATACGAGCTTTTAAAAATAAACAATATCAACAATATACTTGACTTGAAAATCTTCAAAAATTTGTTGTGTAACGCTATTGATAACACCATTTGTAAAGACATCAAAAAATATGGTATTGAATATGTGCCAACACCATCCGCTATTTTTGCAGGTACATATAATGACTTTATTACTCCCGAAATAAGACCGTTAATATTTGCAGAAAAAGACATTTTAGGCAAACTCCAAATGGATGACGGTGGGTTTGATATTTCTTGGAAATGGTATACTCCATATCCTGAGTTCGAGCAAGCAAGAGCTTGGTGGCGTCCTCGCATCACTATTGAAAAACTTCTTTTTTATGAGGTGCAACTATGATTAAAAAAGCAACAGTTAAGGATGCCACAGTGTTAGCTGAATTAGCGATACAAATGTGGAACAAGTATACAATAAAAGAGCTTGAGGAGGATTTTTGCGAAATAATCAGCAACAGTAATGCAGTTTGCTTTATAAAGTATGTAAATGATACACCAATCGGGTTTGCACAATGTCAGCTTCGCCACGATTATGTTGAAGGTACACACTCCTCACCAGTCGGTTATCTGGAAGGAATATTTATTTCCAAGGAGCACCAACATAACGGTTATGCAAAAGAACTGTTGCACAAATGCGAATTATGGGCAAAAGAAAAAGGTTGCACGGAATTTGCAAGTGATTGTGAATTTGATAACTCTGACAG
The DNA here is from genome assembly GCA_017465465.1 of Clostridia bacterium. Taxonomy (GTDB): domain Bacteria; phylum Bacillota; class Clostridia; order Oscillospirales; family Acutalibacteraceae; genus CAG-488. Next base: position 42,611 of record JAFTWE010000016.1, read on the forward strand.
TTTCAATTTCCATATGGCAATGGGTTTTGAAGAAGCTAACCGTATTATTTGCTTTAAAAAGAAGTTGTAATTCATGTTCTGCAAATTTACGGCAGGAGCAAGCCCCTGCCCTACTGACGGTAACAGTTTGTAGGGTCCGGCGTCCCCGACGGACCGTTTTGCAAAGCAAAAAGAAGAGTGCTTTGCAATCCTCAGTCCTGCGGACAGCTCCTTTGCCAAAGGAGCCGAAAATACAAATAAGCATAAAAATCGGAGCTTAGTCGTGTGACCAAGCTCCTTAATTTTAATCTAACATAAATCTGATAAAAAGGCCGCCCTGAACTGTTCTGTGCTGGAATCCGCGCATGTGAGATGTGTCGCAGAAATACCAGTCGGTCATAGGTACTCTCGTTCTCATTGTGTTATAAGCATTCCACAATGGGTGAACCAGATATTCAAAATCTTCTTTGCTTTCACTAAGGCAAGCCGCCCACACAAGCCAGTCTGACTTTGTATATTTCTCTCGGCTGTCAAGAGGAACACCGAAGGTAAGCATTTCTTTTTTGTATCTTGCGATTTCACCCTGATAAAATTCCTGTGGGAAGAGGTCTGTTTTCCAGATTTTATCCCAAACGGAGTTATATTTAAGGCTGAATGTTCCGGGCTTATCATAAGCAAGGCGGAAGCTGCCGTCATCATTTGCGGCATTTTTAACCAGCGATTTTGTATAATCCTTTGCAATGCTCATCATACGCTCTGCCTCGGAATTTTCACCAAGTCTTGCAAGAATTCTGCTGAATCCTGCAATACCCATAATTGCCTTAATTGAAAGGTTAACATTATGAGCAAGGTGGCCTGCAAAGTCATCGGTGCAAAGCTGATGCTCCGGGTCAAGGCCGTAGCGGATAAGATATTCACTCCACTTTTTGAGGGTATCTATATGCTCTTTTGCAAAAGAAGCGTCATTTTCAGCGTCACAGATTGCGGCGCAGAGAATAATCATATTGCCGCATTCTTCAACGGGCATCTGATATTCAAGCCTGTTTTCTGCATAAACCTGACCGTTGAGAATAGGATACTGACCTACATCGTGAGGAGCAAAGTCATATTCCCATTCAGGTGTTGCGGCATAATGGAAAACAGGGCGAAGCATACCCTTTAAAAGCTCGGGTTTATAAAGGAGATACATCGGTGCCGACGGATATGTTACATCCACCGTTGCGGCACAGCCGTTTGAAAAGCATTCCTTTGAAATATAAAGATTGTTGCCGTCATTATCCACAACCAATTTGTGAGCCGCCATAACCTGACGGTAAGCAAGGAGCAAAAGCTCTGCATAATCTTCTCCGCCCTTTTCAAGGGCTTCTGCTTTGATTTTATCAGAAAAAGCGGTGCATTTTTTCAAAAGCTCATCATATTCCCCTACTGCCTCAGCAATAGCTTCTTCAATAGTCTTGCCGTCTTTTTTCCAATAGGCTTTCAGGTGGTCGTTAAAATAAACAATACTTTCAATATCATCATAAGCAAAAACAAAAAGTGCCTCGCCGTCAAGCTCTTTTTCGCAGAAAACTGCATACATTTCATCATAAGCCTCATTGTCGGCATAAGCATCACCAACAACGCCAAGGTAGAAAAATCCCCAGTCGATACGGATATCGTCACCGCTTCTGTGAAGAATTTTCTGCTCGCCGTTACCCATTTTAATCACGGTCATTCCGTCAATATCCACCTTGCGGCTGTATGCTCTGCCCTCGCCCTCTTTATTGAGAACGAATTCCTCTGTGCAAGAGAATTTAACCTTAACATTATGTTCTGCACCGTCAAGGGCCTCGTAAGATACCTTGCAATAAGCAACAGGGCGTGAAGCGTAATACAAATCAGTTACAAGAGTTGGTGAAGTGAATTTCACAGTAAGGCGGATTTTATCGTTTTTTGAAACAATAACTGTCGAAAAAGCATCTGCATCAATGCTTTCAAGCTCCATTGTGGGAATTTTTTTGTCACGGTGGTAATAGGATTTGCCCAAAAAGCGGTATTCCTCACCGTCAACGGTTGCGGTACCTACCATTGTGTTAAAACTGCCTGTCCAATGAACAAGGTGGTCTAACGGAGATTCCTGCGCCCAGAGCGAAAAATACGGGTCAATATTTATAATCGGCAATGCCGGTGCTCTCATTTTCATAATTAACACTCCTTAGTGGGTTTTTGATTATTATAGCAAAGGAAAAGGAAGCCCGCAAGGAGCTTCCTTAAAAAAGTTTGAATTATTTTTCTTCTTTGCCTGCAAGGAATTTATAAACGAGAGCTGCAAGCACACCGCCAACCAACGGAGCAACGATAAACACCCATACATTTGCAAGAGCGTCACCGCCAACCAAAAGAGCAGGTCCGAAGGAACGGGCAGGATTTACAGAGGTGCCTGTAAATGAAATTCCGAGAATATGTACCAAAGTGAGTGTAAGTCCAATAACAATACCGGAAACTGCGCTGTTTTCGGTTTTTGAGGTTACACCGAGAATAGCAATAACAAAAACGAAGGTGAGAATAACCTCAATAACAAGTGACAAAACAATGTCATCATTATAAAGAGCGTTTGCACCAAGTCCGCTTTCTTTGCCAACAATAGCCATAAGCACACCTGCACCTGCAGTTGCGCCAAGGAACTGAGCAACAACATAACCGATGAAATCCTTAATGCTCATTTTACCGCTGACGAGCATTGCGATTGAAACTGCGGGGTTAATGTGGCAACCTGAAACATTGCCGATTGAATAAGCCATTGCAACAATCACCAAGCCAAAGGCAAGTGCTGTGAGCAAATAGCCTGTTCCGTTTTCTGCCGAACAACCAACAACAGCGGCAGTTCCGCAGGCAAAAAGCACCAACACAAATGTGCCGATAAATTCTGCAACATACTTTTTAACAGAAGCCATAAAAAATCCTCCTAAATTTTTTTGCAGTTTATCTGCTGATTTAATTATACAACAGAAATTTGATTTTTCAATAATAAAATCAAATCTTTGCTCTTGTCAATTCTTTTAATTGTGCTATACTTAGAAGCAGAAAGTGTTTCGGGAGGTTTAATATGAAAAAGTTTAAAATCACCAACCCTTATGAAAGCGTTACTCAGCTTATCAAAAACCCTGATAATCATTACAAAACAAACTTGCACACTCACTCAACATACAGTGATGCAAACTTCACTATGACAGAGATGATTGAGGGCTTTTATGACCAGGACTTTGATATTCTTGCCATGACCGAGCACGGTGTCTGGGGCAAGGAATGGGATAAAGACCCTTCAATTATTCCCCTCTTTCTTTTTCAGAATTTGTGGCACGGCAAGCGTAAGCACCCCACCACTGAGGAATATAAAGCTCTTGTAAACGGCACTCACAAAACACCTAAAAATTCACGCACCAAAAAAAGAGGCCTTGCGTGTGTTCCCGGTTGCATTGAGGCGAATATGTTTACCTTAATGAAAAACCATGTCAACTGCTATTTTACCGATGATGCCTGCGAGGGAATCTTCGGCAAAGAAAATGACTTTGAAATCCCAATCAGAAAAACCGAGGCAAGCGGCGGACTTTCTCACATAAACCACCCCACAGACTGGCTCAACGCACGCAAATTCCCAGACTGCGCAACTGACGAACAGAATGTTGCTTTTTTTGCTGATTTATTAAGAAGATACCACTCCTGCATGGGTATTGAAGTGCTTAATATGTATGATGTACCTAACCCCTGCGACAGAATTCTTTGGGATTCACTTCTAAAAACGCTTATCCCGGAGGGCAAGAGAACAGTATGGGGATTTGCCAACAGCGATGCTCACAGAGTTGGTGAAATTGACACCGCTTTTATGGACTTTGTTTTGCCTGAATATTCAATTCAGAATCTTCGTTCTGCTATGGAAAACGGCACATTTTTCTCCTTTGCCCGATATGCACAAAATGAGCTTGGCAAGGATTTTGTCGGCAAAGGCGAAATTCCAAAAGTTTGGGGAATTACCGTTGACGAAGACAGTCAGACAATCACTATCAAGGGCTCAGACTGCAAAGCCATTGAATGGATTGCAGACGGAAAAATTATTAAAGCGGACAAGCTCGGAGCTGACGGTGAAATTGAGTCAACAATAGACCTCGGTGAATTATGCGGTGAAATCAGCTGCTATGTTCGTGCTCAGCTTTTAGGCGACGGCGGAATTCTTATGACCCAGCCGTTTATCTGCGACGACGGTGATATGGGTAGATTTATAAATATTGTTCCCGTTAAAAAGCCAACCACAGCCAAAGAAAAAAGGCAGAAGAAATTTGATGACACAAGACTTGGTGTTATCGTAAACAAAATGAGAGGCAAGATATAAAGTTAAAACCATCGGTGAGAGCCGATGGTTTTTTGCTATCAAAATGTAATGGCGATACCCTAATCACCTGCAAATGCTATTGTGACGGGAGGATTTTTACCTATATTTTTTTGCCAATCCCTCAGTCATTTTCTTGCGAAAATGCCAGCTCCCTTTACACAAGGGAGCCGAAAAATTTATAAATATTGTCTGATATCGATTGCAAGGCGTTCTTCAAGGTTAATGAGGCGCTTGGCAATGTCTTTTGATTTTTCGTCGGCGGCTTCATATTCATTGAGATATTTATTAAGAGATTTAACCCCCATATTACAGCCGTCGGTCATTAAGTCTGCAATGGTTTCGTCACTGCCGTTAAATGCCATTTTAACATTTGTTTTAATCCACGACATACCCTTTGCCATTGGGTTGGGGTCTTTGCCCTCGTCTTTAAAGCGGTCAAGCTCCTGCTGAATTTCGGTGTCAAGCTTATCGTGCTCTGCTTTACATTCAGTGAGATAGTTTTTCATATTTTCACTTTTAACATAACCTAATACATCTTCAATGGATGAAACACCCATTTTTACCCCTGCGTCACACTCGCGCAAAAGCTTAATTGTATCTTGCTCTATCATAAAATCACCCTTTCAAGGTAAGTATTCCCGCCTTGAAAGGGTTTATTCATATTAAATTTCCGCTTCGGCGAAGCCGATGCATTCTCTGCCGAAAATTATATTGGAAGTGTCTCTTGCGTTGAAATAAAGGCGCAAAGTATTACCGTGCTTCACAAGGTGGCTTGCATAAACAAACTGCTTCATCCATTTTTTGCCGTGGACAACCATAGGGTCAACAAGCACCTTTTCAAACTTGAATTCAAGTCCGTCCGATGATGTAAGCAAAATAATTGAAGAATGGCTTTTTCCGTCCTTTTCATAAATTCCGTTTTGTATGCCTATATATCCGTCTTTGAGTTTATACACCTTAAGACAACCTGAGCATAGATTGAGAAAAGGATTATTTTTATCGGGAGAAATCAACGGATATTTTGCAGAAGTATAGCCGCTTGTTATATTTTCACTTTCTGCATAGCTTATATAAGTCGGCTCGCAAAATCGGCAATCTTCAATGTATGTAAGCCCGCAGGAATAATAGAGACGGTTAATACCGTTTTCCTGCAAAAGGAATGGGTTTGAAATTGACATTCCCCTGTCGCTTTTTTCATACTCGCGGGTGTTGGTTATAACAGGCTGAGGCTTTGACCAGTGAAAAAGGTCTTCACTTTCGGTTACATATATTTCAGATTTCCAAGGGAGTGCATTTATTACATTCAGTGCATTAGCAGGCAAAGAACGGGTTCTTTCATAAAAAAGATAATATCTTCCGTCAATTCGATTGATGTTTGGCCGCATAGCTCTCGGAACAACCTTTTGCACCCGTTTAAAAGTAATTCCGTCATCACTTATGAATTGATAAACACCGAGATTGGTGTGGCAAAACAAATGCCATTTATTATCGTGACTGTTTTCGGGAGTCAGTAACGACGGGTCAGCAACAACCACCGAGCCGTCAAAAGGGCGAAGCACAGGGCTGTGAGTGCTTACCTTAAAATCGGAATTGATAATCTGATTGAGCGTTAAATTTTCCATAATATCACCACCAAAATAAATCATAACATAAAAATATAATAACCGCAACCCCGAAAGATTGCGGTTATTCTTTGGCGGAACAATGTACGAGGTGTTCGAACATTGCTCCATGGCTGATTTTTCGCCGTTGAAGGCTGCTTCAATATCATCAAGCGGAATGTCATCTATAGTGACTGGCTTATTGCTTGCGTTGATAATAAGTGTCAGATGGTCATCATAAAGATAGACCGAATGAACAAAGATATTGATGATTGCTCTGCGTTTTGCCATATCATCTCCAGGCATTTCACAGACATAATTGAGAAAAGCTAATATCTGTGCTTCATTCAGAAGAACACGCTTATTCTGTTCAATTGCAAGCTGTTCCTCAAGCTCTTCTTTTTCTGCCTGACGGCGATTGATTCGCTCTGTAAGTGCTACCGCATCTCCGCCTTTTTCAATGGATAACCACATATTTTCAATGGCTTCATTAATTTCCTTGATTGAACTTTTAAGATTTTTGATGGAGAGGTTGTCGGGATTTCTGTTGCACTCTTCCGAAATCTTTTGGGCTATATACTGCATCTTTTCATCCGTCAGCATTTTAAGGCATTCGTTAATAACAAGGTCTTCAATCAGTTGTTTGCTGATAGACTTCTTTTCGCATTTCTTTTTCCTTGCACTCTTGCAGACATAATAGTGATATACAGCTCCCGATTTACCTGTACCGCAAACACCTATCATCATTTCCTTACAATGACCGCAGAAAAGCTTGGTGGTTAAAATATAGGCATCGTCACCCTTTGTTTTTGCCTGTGCTCGTTTATTCCTGTTCAAAATCTCCTGTACCCGATAGTATAAATCATCTTCAATAATTCTCGGCATACCACCGGGAGTCTCCTTTCCGCTGTATAAATAATAGCCGATATAGCGTTTGTTACTTAAAAGTCTTGTAAGACTTGTGAAGCTGAATTCATTACCTATTGAGGTTTTAATGTGCCGTCTGTTAAGGTCTTTGATTATTTCAACTTTTGGTTCACCACGGGCATAGCGCTCATAGATTTCTCTGACAATTGCCGCTTCATCCTCATCAACATAAAAGGTTCGGTCTTTCTTGTTTACCTTAAAGCCGAGTCCGGGATTACTACCGTTTGACAGGCACTTTTCTGCATTAATAGCAAGGCCACGGTTTATCTTCTGTGCCAACTCAACGGAATAATATTCTGCCATACTTTCAAGCAATCCCTCAACAAGGATACCTGAAGCATCTTCGGTGATATTTTCTTTAGCTGAGAAAACTCTTACACCGTTCTTCTTCAGCTTTGCCTTATAAATTGCACTGTCGTATCTGTTACGGGCGAAACGGTCAAGCTGATAGACAAGCACACCCTCGAAGGTGTGTTTTTCACTGTCGGTAATCATTCGCTGGAAGTCCGTACGGTTATCGGAAGTACCGCTTTGCGCTCGGTCTATATATTCACCAACTACCGTATAATTATGGGCTGCCGCATATTCATAACAGATTTTCAACTGTCCTTCAATTGATTGCTCCGTCTGTCTCTTACAAGAGAAACGGGCATATATAACTACATTCATTTTAATCCTCCTGAATTTGTTGTTTTAATTTTATTTATATTATTTTCTTTGTCGAATGTGTGAAGCTCCCCGATACCGTAAAATATCGGGGAGCTGTATATTAAGCATACTCAGGATGCGTTTCTAACCATTTATTATAATATTCCTTTCCAAAATCACTTTCGTAAAACTTTTTGATTTCGGGAACCATAGCCGAGGCAAAAGAATCAAGAACTTCTTTCGGCAGTTCAACTTTACTGTAATCAACGGGAGTAAAAGAGAACTCGCCACGGGTATCGGTAACAAGATAATAAATAATATATTTAATGGTATCAATAAACTTCATTTGCATCACCTCGCATCCCTACTGTTTCTGTTTCGCTGACGCTGTAAAGCTCTGTTGTAATACTCACAGGCTTTCATAACGTAATCTTCAAGCTGTTGTTTGTTGGCATTCGGATAGAATCTCTGCACCTGCTCAAGCGGAAGCTTGAACATTTGCTTCTGATTAGGCTTTTCTGCCATAAGCCTGTCTTCAATGCTTTCTGCAGTAAGTGTGCCTTCATTGAAATCTCTGTGCATATGCCAAGCCTGAGAATATGACGGTGTACAATCAAACTCCTCAATTACTCGAAGCAAATCATACTGCAACTGGTCATCAAGGAACGAAAGCTCAACACCGACGGAGAAGGCAATTTTATCTTCATCCATCATTTCAAGCAATTCGGGAATCAGATAAGTCAGACGGATATATCTTTTAACTGTGTCCTTACTGATATTTTCCACTTCGGCAATCTGCTCTGTTGCTAACTTCGGTGCAGGTTGCTCCGAAGTTAAGTCAGTACGTTTTCCTTGGTGCTTCAAAGCTTCTGATTTGAGTTTGTAAGCAAATGCTCGTTCACTTGGCAGAATATGCTCACGGTGCAGATTGCTGTCAACGAGCATAATAGCCGCTTCATCACGGGTGACAGCATAAATTAAAGCAGGTACTGTTTCCAGCCCTGCTTTCACGGATGCTCTCAGTCGTCTGTGACCTGAGATTATCTCATATTCATCTGTTGTGTTTTCTAAAGGTCTTACGACAATGGGTGAAATAACACCTTTCTGCTGTATACTTTCAATGAGATTGTTCATTTCATCATTATCTAACACCTTATACGGATGTCCCTCAAAGGGACGGATTTTATCTACCGGAATGTTTACCGGTGCTTTTAATTTTTGGTTAGCCATATTATCGGCTCCTTTCCTGAATTTTGTTTGTATTTGTTTTAGGTTTGATAACATCACGGGCATAACGCTCATACATTCTTGAATACTCGTTGATGCTGTCCATTCTGTTTACTACATCCTCAGCCCTGTATTTAACTCTGTTTAAAATCTTTATATTCTTTCTTGCAACTCGCATAGCGGCAGTAAGAGTTGCAATATCCTCACGGATTTCACTCTGTAAGCTTTCATCACCTGAACGTACTGCACACTTCAGTTTGTTTCTGAAAACATTTCTTGCTTCGTCCATTTCTTTTAATTCTTTTTCGGTGTTTGATATTAGTGCCTCAAGGTCCTCATAGCTTTCAACATTGTTATCAAGCAGTAAGTTCTGTTCTTCACAAAGCTGGTCGAATTTCAAAAGCTCCTGTTCAAGATAATTTTCAACCTCGTTACAATGTGGATGCTCCTTAAACATTAACAGCCCTTTACACAAGCAAGTGTAAGAGCTGCTGATACCGCTTTTGTAATTGTAAGGATTGCCGTCAAAGAATAATGTCTTGAAAGTGATTGAATCGTGCGTGACTCTTCTTGTGTAATGTCTTTTAGTCAGTATTACTTCTTCAATATCGTTGATTGTATAACCGTCACCAAGGTCACAAAGCCATACGGGTCGGTTAAATCTTTTGTGATAAACTGTCGGTTCGGGTCTGTTGAAATCAAAAGTATATCCCTTCTTTTCCATCTGCCAAATGAAAATTCTGATGTTTGAACTTCGTGATAAACAGTCATCAATATGAAATTTCAATAAATCATACTGATGATTTTCTCCGTTTTTCTCTGCAAGATAGGTCATTCTTCTCGGAGCCTTGTGCGGCTTTTCAACTATTGATAATCCGTATTTGATGCAAAGTTCATCAGAAACTTTTCTCATTAACGCATAACTTTGTTTGCATGCATTGAACTTTTTTCCGTCAACCATTGAAACACTATTCACTACAAAATGATTATGAATGTGTCCTCGGTCAAGATGAGTTGCTACAATAACCTCGTGTCTGTCTCCCCATAATTTCTCGGCAAGCTCTTTTCCTATTTCGTGAGCAAGCTCAGGTGTAACTTCACCCGGCTTAAAACTCTGATAACCGTGAAATGCAATTATTATTATTTTTGGGCTTATTTGCGTTATGACCATCATTTCAGAAAGCATTATGTGATGAATCCTAATTACAAAACATTATTAAATAAAGCTATACAAATTGGTTTGTCGCAAACCGATGTACAAGAACTTTATTCTATATTAGAAGTCGAAAGACCTAACGAATTATAAGAATTGAGAGGGTGTTTTTATGGAAACTAATGTAAGAAAATCAAAGATTTATTCATATTTTTACGGTGCAAACACAGTATTTCAGCAATTCATTATTGTTATTGGGGTTTTGCTTATCCTGATGTCACAAGGTGCAACAACTGCTAAGCGTCATCAGGCTCAGAATTTATACGAAAAGTATGAAGTGCTTCAAAATGAAGCTTATGAGCTTCAAAATGCATATGAGACAGTATATTACGATCTAAATGACATTCTCAGAGATGATTACTATGAGGAAAACTCTGATAACTGGTATTACGGTTCATATTATGAAGGAATTGAATATGGCGAAGTAATCGAAGTTTCAAGTGACGATAAACGCTATGAAGAAAAAAACAAGCACAATGAAGCTCTTACCTCTTTTTTTCTTTTTGATAGATTTGGCATTTTTGCATTGATTTCCGATTCTCTAATCCAATTTCAAAGTGAACATGAAAAGTTATTTTTTGTTTTGTATGGTATAATTTTTATTATATTAGCAGGATTAATAGTTTTAAAAAAAGCAATTATTGGTGCAATAAGGTTATATCAACATTACGCACCAGAAGACATCCGACGTAGATGCTTATTTAAGCCTACATGCTCTGAATATGCAATTCTTGCAGTCAAAAAATATGGTGTAGTGATAGGTTTGTTTAAAGCTTATAAAAGGCTTTTTAAAAGATGCCGAGGAAACATCTATATGATAGATTATCCGTAAAAGAAAATAACTTTAGATTATGAATGCAAACAAAAGCGGTGGAAAATTGAGCTTTTCTACCGCTTTGTTTAATGTATAAAACTGTTAATTATTAATTATATAGAGGCTAAATTCCAAGGATGCCAAATCACTTGAAGTGTGCAAAATTTTAGAAGCATTTGCATCTTTGCTTTTCGCCTAAAATTCTCATAAAATAAAGAGTTTTTGAAACGAATTCTTCAAGAGTGCAAATGGTATCAAAAATTTGAAAAAATCAATGAATGATTTTCAATTCAATGCGTAATATTTCACCGTCAGCAGAGTGTTGCTTCTTGGTAAGAATATCATTGAAATTTTCTGTCAAGAGTGTCCAAAGCTCAGCAGAATGTTTGTTTGATACTTCAATAGAATATTTCACTGTCATACATATATCAACTCCTTACACACAATTTCACTTGCTCTTTCCTGAATACTGTTCATTCGTTGTACCCATTCGAGTTGGTTTCGAGCTTTGAGTTGTTCGGTGATGTTTTCGGATTTTATCATTTGAGCTGTGAGAGTGTTGAACATCTGCTGTGCTTGGGTGTCAATCTCTGCACAGTGTTGGTAGAGCTTGCCTTGAGTAAGAAGTGTTGCGAAGAGGACGGGGTTGTGTTTTTGTAAGTAATCCTTATACATCATGCCCCATTTGCCGAGGCGGATGGCTGTTTCTTCGGGTGGGAGTTTGAGGTTGGGTATCATATAATCGTTGACTTGTCTGTATGTAATATTCATTTAGTTCATCCTTTCTTGATTGCAAAATCTTCAAAGGGAAATTATTGTGATAAAATGAGGAACAGCATCATCATTCCTACGATAGATGCAGAGGGAAACGTAGTTTGTTTTGATTATTATATAATAGACAAAGCTCAACTGTATAAGTATCCTAA
>JAFTWE010000002.1 GCA_017465465.1 Clostridia bacterium
ACAATGTCTGCTCACGGCTGCTGCACAGAATATAAAAAAAATAGCAATGTGTTGTGGATAATACATTGCTATTTTTACTTGATTTTCAAAAAAACAACCCTCGAATCATTCCTGAAACGAGGGTTTGTCAGCAGTCTGAGCCGACTTTTCAGTCGGCTTTTATCATTTTTGGTATCCGTCTTTATTTCGAAAATGAGTCGTCGACGACACCCCTACAGATTGCTGTTGTGAGCCGTGTGAGGTGCGGCGATTTTCGACACACCGAAAGTAAGGGCGTCAACCTGACGCCCGAAATAATTTAACCTTAAAAACTTTTATTCAAAATTTAACCGAAAAGAGTTTTTGTCACTATATAGGTGTGGCCACAAAAAGGAGAGAAGAAAGTTGAACAAGCACAACCTTGATATAAAAATACAAGATGAGGCAAAAACAATTTTGTCTTTTTGCATCGCCAGAACATCAAGTTACAGTGATGCTGAGGATTTGGCACAGGATATTATTGTTGAAATATACAAATCTGTGGGCAATCTGAAAAACGAGAAGGCTTTTTATGCTTTTATGTGGTCAGTTGCAGGAAATGTATATAAGCAGTGGTGCAGGAAGAAAGCGAAAAAATCAGAAGTTGAACTTACAGAAAATCTTATTTTCCAAAACGAAGAGGAAGAAGATTTGTCTGAGGTTTATCTTCTTCGCCGTGAATTGACATTGTTAAATCAAAAATATCGTAAAGCGATAATCTTATATTATATCGACGGTAAATCGTGCTGTGAAATATCCGAAATTCTCTCAATAAGCGAAAGTATGGTTAAATATTTACTGTTTAAATCGCGACAGATTTTGAAAGAAGGTATGAAAATGGAACGAAATTACGGTTCTCAGAGTTACAACCCTAAAGGACTTTCTCTTTTGTTTTGGGGGAACGAAACGAACAGATATTATAATCTTTGTGACAGCAAAATATCGCAGAATATACTTTTTGCCTGTTATAATGACAAGCTCACTGCTGAACAGATAAGCCTTGAAATTGGTGTTGCATTGCCGTATATGGAGGATAAAATCAGCGAATTATGCGAGTTCGATTTGCTTAAAAAAGACGGCAACAGATACTATACGAACATCGTTATTTTTACAAGAGATTTTATGCGAGAGGTTACTTTGAAAACGGCAGAGCTGAGAGAAAAAATTGCTTCAATAATTTCCGCATCTGCCGAAAATAAAAAATCTCAAATCAGACAGATAGGTTTTTATGGCTCTGATATGAGTGACAACTCACTTTTGTGGCAAATTGCTTGCTTTATTTTGTTTGAGGCTGTTATTGAAAATCTGCACAGCAGAACAAAAATTCAATATCCTAAAGATAAATTCGGTGAAGAATGCTTTATCTGGGGTGCAGAGGAATGTGAAGAAAATTATTGGAAAGAGCAGTTTGGCTTTTGGGTAAGTGCTTGTGAAAACAGCTCTGAGGATTACATTCATTTCATGGATTTCCCCATTAACGGCGAGCGTATAAATGATTACTTCTTTGACAAGCAGAACGCAGTCAACATTTTTATTGACATAGCAAAAAACAAAACGGAATTTACAAGCGAAAACGATATGGCGATTATTGCCGAAATGATTCGCAATGGTTACATTAAAAAAGACGAAAATATATTAAAAGTGAACGCTCCGGTTTTAACTGCAAGGCAGAGAGAAAAAGTGAAAGAAATTTTCGCAGATGAAATTGAAGCAATAGCTGTTGAAGCAGAAAAAATGATGTCTGCTGTTGAGAAAATTTTAAAAAATCATATGCCGATTCACCTTAAAGGGTTAGCAAAAGCTATGGCTTACCTCAGACTTTTTGAGGATGCACTTGCTGCACCTGTAGCAACCTTGGTTGAGGAAAAATATTTAATTCCGTACAATGGTGACTCGCTTTTGCCCACAACCTTTGTAATCCTCAAATAACAAAAAGCCGACTTTTCAGTCGGCTTTTATCATTTTAGTTCTCTTTTTATAAATCATAAAGAATGCTATCAGCTCAATCAGGAATGTTATTGACCACGACACGGTGTATGAAATATACAGGCACGACGGTGTGTGGAATTGGGGGACCTGGAAAATGGTATAAACCCAACCGATTCTGAAAACACACACGCCGAGAATCGTGATAACCATTGGTGAAAGCGAAACACCCATTCCTCTGATTGCACCTGTGGTGGTGTCCATAAGTCCGCAAAGAAAATACGGCAGGCAGATAAGCGAGAGCCTTGTCATTCCGTAGGCAATAGCCTGCGGTGAGTCGGTTATATAAATTGAAAGAAGCTGTTCGCCCAAGAGATATACCGTTCCCCCTGCAGCAAGACCTGCAATGGTAACACAGCCAAGGCAAATCAAAAGAGTCTTTTTAACTCGTTTGTAATTCATTGCGCCCACATTCTGCCCTGTAAAATTCAGCGCGCTTTGGTGGAAAGCGTTCATCAGCACATAAACGAAGCCTTCAATGTTACCTGCCGCCGCATTGCCCGACATAAGCACATCACCAAAAGAGTTGATTGACGACTGAATGATAACATTTGAAATTGAAAACAGCGAGCCCTGAATACCTGCAGGAATACCGATGGTAAGCATCTTTTTGAGCTGAGCGGAGTAAAAATGCATCTTTTTAAAGCTGAATCTGCAGGCATCGGTGCGGCGCATAAGAGCCATAATAACAAGCACGGCGGAAATTCCCTGAGAAACAGCTGTTGCCAGAGCAACACCGCCCACGTTCATATTAAACTGAGTGACGAATATAACATTGAGTATCACATTTATAACTCCCGCACAGGAGAGGTAGAGGAGAGGGCCTTTGGTGTCACCTGCGGCACGAAGAATGGATGCGCCGAAGTTATATACCATATTAAATGTCATTCCGCAGAAATAAAGCTTCATATATACGGCGGAAAGCTCAAGTACATTCTGCGGAGTTCCCATCCAGCCAAGGAAGGTCTCTGAAAGAGAAACACCGATAACAGTCAGCACCACGCCGCTGACGATTGCCGAAGGGATAGCTGTGTGAACGGTGCGGTGGGTGGCTTCATCATCTCTTGCGCCTATTGCCTGAGCAACCGAAACACCGCAACCAACAGAAAGCCCGATGAAAAGGTTGACTATCAGGTTGGTAAGCGAGCCTGTGGCTCCGACGGCGGCAACACTAACACTTCCGCAAAATCTGCCCACAACCACCAAATCGGCGGCGTTAAAAAGAAGCTGTAAAATGCTTGTGAGAATAATCGGCACGGTATGACGGATTATTCCCGAAAAAAGCGGACCGTTACACATATCAATTTTTTTCTTAGCCATTTTACACACCCCTTTCTGTTGACAGGGATATTATATACCTTTTGAACAGAATTGCAAGAGAAAAACCGACTCGAAGTCGAGTCGGTTAAAATTATTCAAAGCAATATTTTATGAAATCCTCAAGGGTGCTTTTGGCATCGTATTTGATTTTTCTGAAATGCTCTGCCATATTTTTTCTTTGATAGCCGTCAGCCAGGGGGAGAATTTTATCAGCCCATTGCTTGGCATCTCCTAAAGGCAAAAAGTCAACAAGGTCGGTTATACTGCACTCTTTTGTAATTTTATCGGAAATTACACAGCGCAGAGATAAGGCCTGAGCCTCAATAACGGCATTGGGCATACCTTCGTAAAAAGACGGAAAAACAAGAACATCTGCCGCACCAAGAAGAGCGTTGACATCTTTTCTTGCGCCGAGGAACATAACCTTTTCTTCAAGACCTTTTTCTCGGGCTTTGAGCTGAATTTTTTCCTGAAGGTCGCCAACACCCACAAGCACAAGCTTTGAGTTGGGGTGAGCTTTTACAACCTCTTCGAAAACATCAATTAAAAAGCTGTGATTTTTAACCTGAACAAATCTGCCCACATGAATCAAAGTGAACTCATCTGAAAGACCGAGTGACTGTCTTGTTTTAGCTCTCAGCTCGTCAGAATATGAAAAAATATCGGTGTCAATTCCGTTGTTCAGAATGTGAGCTTTGCCTTTTTCTACACAGCCCTTGCCGAAGCAGTATTCTGCCGCAAGAACCGAGGGAGCAAGCTTTACATCAGGAACAATTCTTGCAAGAAGACCCAATGTTGTGCCTGCGATTTTTTCGGCCTTGCCGCCGTCATTTCCTGCACTGCTGGAGCGATGGATGACCCTTTTGGCTCCGCCTGCCTTTGCGGCAAGCAAATCCAGAGCAACCCCTGCCTTTGCAGAGGAGCTGAACACCGCTTCATAGCCGTTTTCTTTAACAATTTTTTTAAGTGATGAAAGGCAGACAACGGGGTTTTGGGTTTTTGGCGGAATTCTGAAAATGCGGCCGCCGAGAGCTTCGATTTCATCGTCGTAAGCACAGCGCCTTTCAACATTAACGCAAAAGTCAAGCTGATATTTTTCTCTGTCAAGCTGACGGTATTGCTTCATTATAAATGTTTCTGCACCGCCAACATCCATACTGCTCATACAGCATAATAATCTTTTTATACTCATGGTTACTCCTCTTTTATCTGAGCTTGTCAACAATTATTTTAATGCCGTTTTCGGGGCTGAATTCCCGGGCGCGGATGAGACAGGCTTTTCTCATTGAGTTAATAGTGTCGGGATTGTCTGCCGCTTCAATAAGAATGATGCTGAGTTGCCCTCTGTCTTCAACGTTGTAAAGAATTCCATCAATACCGTGAGTGACAACTTCTTTGTTATATTTCCAGTCAGTTGCAATAACAGGTACACCTGCGGAAAATGCGTCAACAATCGTTCCTGCAAAGCCCTCGCCCTCATATCGGGTGGGGAACAGCATAGCAAAGTAAGAACAAAGCTCTCGTGAAATACTTTCAGTACCTGAGAGGAAGCCTTTATATGTTATGAAAGGCTCAAAAGTACTTTTTAATTCTTCAAAGCGTTCTTTATAATCCTCGTCCGGTAAGCCGTAAATGTCAAGGGTGTATGCTGTTCTCCCAAGGGCGGCGTTAGCGTTTCTTACTGCCTCAACAGCGTCTTCGATTCCCTTTTCACTACGGATTCTTGAAAACGTGCAAAGCTTATATGGTTCACTTTGAAAACACAGCTCATCAGTAGAGAGTATCATAACTTCGTGAAAATTCGGCATAACATGAACATTTGTAAAGCCCATGATGTTCAACTCTCTCTGCATAGACGGAACCTCAACAAAAATTCCGTCAAGCTTTTTAAGGGATTTGATTAGGTTGGTATTGCTTTTTAAAAAATCGGCAAGCCAGCCACCTACAACTGCATAATGCAACTTTCTTTTGTAAAAAGAGTTTAATGTTTCAAACAAAAACGGAAAAATTTTCAATCCGTTAGTGGCAGGCAGCATAATAATATTTTCACACTCTGCAAGGAGTTTTTTGCATTGTAAAATAAGGCGAAGAGGATTTTTCTGCCATCCTCTTGTATCAAGGGCCACGACATTGTTTTTACCGAGCACTTTCACAAGAGCAGAATAAACCGATTGGGTTTTATCCTTTTGTCCGCTGTTAAATTGTTCGTCACCAAAGGCAAAGTGACCGCAGATACCGACTTTATACATACGCCTGCTCCTTATTGACAATTACACTTTCCATTATACAACATCTGTTAGATTGAAGTCAAATAAAAAGCACTGAAAATTTTCCGCCAACCCCTTGACAAAGAGGAAACTATGGTATATAATGCTCTCACAACAAAGCGGAACAGGTCTGTTCCCACCTAAACGGTATCGTCCGTCAGGGTCAATAATCTTGCTCCTTTCGGGGGCAGTATGCTTATTGATTTTTATGCGGACGGTGAACTACTGTCCGCATTTTATTTTGGAGGTGCTTGAATATCAGTACTAAAGAACTGCAAATTAACGAGGAAATCCGTGACAAAGAAGTCAGAGTAATTTCTAACGACGGCGAACAGCTTGGCGTTATGAGCGCAAGTGAAGCATTGAAGCTTGCCGAGCAGAGCAACTTTGACCTTGTAAAGATTGCCCCTCAGGCTAAACCGCCTGTATGCAAGATTATGGATTACGGTAAGTACCGTTTTGACCAGGCAAAACGCGAGAAAGAAGCCAAGAAAAACCAGAGAGTGGTTGAAATCAAAGAAATCCGCTTGTCTCTCAACATTGACACTCACGACTTTGAAACAAAAGTCGGCCATGCAATCAAATTTTTGAAAGCAGGCAACAAGGTTAAGGTGTCAATCCGCTTCAGAGGCCGCGAAATGGCTCATCCTGAGCACGGTCTTGCACCGATGCAGAAATTCGCCGAAGCCTGTGCAGAATACGGAACAGTTGAAAAGCCCGCAAAGCTTGAAGGTCGTTCCATGCTGATGTTCCTTGCGGCAAAAACAGCCAAATAAACAATGAATTTTAATAAGGAGGAAAACCATTATGCCTAAAATCAAAACTCACTCAGGCGCAAAGAAACGCTTTAAGATGTCAAAGAACGGTAAACCCATCCGTGCTCATGCAAACAAATCTCACATCCTCAACAAAAAGTCAACAAAGCGCAAGAGAGGTCTTCGTCAGACAACTGTTGCTGATAAGACAAACGTAAATCAGATTAAACGTCTTATTCCTTACAAATAATATCTAATTTAAAATTAACGGAGGTAACTTAACATGGCACGTATTAAGGGTGCGACAATGACTCGCAAGAGAAGAAATAAAGTGCTCAAAATGTCAAAGGGCTACTATGGCTCAAAGAGCAAGCTTTTCAGAACAGCAAAACAGGCAGTTATGAAATCAGGCCAGTATGCTTACATTGGCCGTAAGCAGAAGAAACGCGATTTCCGCCGCCTTTGGATTACAAGAATTTCTGCAGCAGCTAAGATGAACGGTATGAACTACTCAACATTCATCAACGGCCTTAACAAAGCAGGCGTTACTCTTAACAGAAAGATGCTCGCTGAAATCGCTGTATCAGATGCAGCTGCATTCACAGCTCTCACAGAGAAGGCTAAAGAAGCTCTTAAATAATAATCTGTAATCACGCCCTTTTTTACCGAAGGGCGTGACTTTTTCGTTTAAAAAAGTGTTAAGAGGTGAAAGAGAATTGGAAAATATCACATCAAAAAATAATGAAAAAATCAAGTCTGCAATCGCAATAAGAGACAGTGCATCTCAGCGCAAAAAGAACGGCAAATTCTTTTTGGAGGGTGCGCGCCTTTGCGGTGATGCGGCAATAAGCGGTGGAGATATTCTGCAGTTTTTTTTCACTGAAAAAGCAAGGGCTAAATTCCCCGAATTTTTTGAAAAAATTCTTTCTTCTGCAGGTGAAAGCTACTGCATAAGCGAAGAAGTCAGCCGTAAGCTTTCAGACACACAAAGCCCTCAGGGGATGTTTTGTGTTTGCAAAACCGGTGATAAAAATATATCTGCGGATAAAATTAACCATAACGGTAAATATATTCTTCTGGAAAATGTGCAGGACCCTTCAAATCTCGGCGCTGTTGCAAGAACGGCTGAGGCAATGGGCGTTGACGGTCTTATTGTAAGCGGCGGCTGTGATATATATAACCCTAAGGCTCTCAGAGCTTGTATGGGTGCATTTTTCAGGCTGAATATTATTGAGTGCGGTGATATTATCAGATTCATAAAATCAGCACAGGCCAAAGGAATGAAGGCTTTTGCTTCAACTCCAGACAGTGAAGCCGTAAAAATTACAGAGGTTGATTTTTCGGGCGGGGTAATCTGCATTGTGGGCAATGAGGGTAACGGCGTAACCTGTGAAACAATGTCTGCCGCAGATGCAAAAATAACTATTCCTATGCAAGGCAGAGCAGAGTCCCTCAATGCCTCAACTGCGGCGGCAATTCTGATTTGGGAGATGGTGCGCCGTGGCGCTTGAGCATTGGATACGGTATCAGCTGGCGTTAGGCGCAGGCTGCCGTAAAACGGGTGAAATGATGGCTTATTTCGGCTCAGCCAAGGAGCTTTTTGAAAGCGGCGAGTACGAATGGCGCATATCGGGAATATTCACCCCGTCACAAATTGAAAAGCTGAAAAAGTCGAGCCTTGATAAGGCTTATGAGGTTATGGAAAATTGCTTTAAATATAATTGCAATGCCGTAACTCCCGATGAAAAACTTTATCCCAGAATGTTAAAACCTCTTGACGATTTGCCCGCCGTGATTTATTATCAAGGGGAGTTAAAATTTTTAATTCATAAAATAGCTATTGCCGTTGTGGGCACAAGAGAAGCTGATGAAAACAGCCTTGCCGTTGCCAAAAGCCTTTCGGCTTCAATCACCCGTTCAGGGGGAATTATTATTTCGGGCGGTGCGCTGGGTGTGGACAGTGCGGCTCATCTCGGAGCTCTTGAAGCACAGGGCAAAACCCTTGCGGTTATGGGTTGCGGATTCGGTACGGATTACCTCCAGTCCAATTCTGCTCTGCGTGAAAGAATTACTCAAAACGGTGCGCTTATCAGCGAATATCCGCCTCTTACACCTGCAAATTCACACAATTTTCCTGTCAGGAACAGAATTATCTCAGGCCTTTGCCACGCTACGGTTGTTATTGAGGCAGGGGTAAAAAGCGGCTCGCTTATTACTGCAGGTCTTGCTCTTGAGCAGGGGAGAGATGTTTACGCTGTTCCCGGTAATGTTATGAGCAATAAGTTCCTCGGCGTGCATAAGCTTATAAATGACGGCGCAAAGCCTGTGTTTTCGGCTTATGATGTGCTTTACCCTTATGCGGTAAAATATCCCAAGGCAATAGATATAAATAAAATTGAAAATGAGCTTCAGATGACTGATTCGGTGGAATATATCAACACCAAGAGCCGTATAGAAAAGAAAGAGGAGCCTTTTAACAAAGACGCTTTTGAGCAGGTGAAGGACCTCAGCGGAATTTCTGAGGATGCAAAAACAGTGTACGGAATTTTTGGTGATGAGCCGATTCATATTGATGATATTGCAAGAAAGACGGCGATGGATTTTTCAAAAATCTTTTCAGCCGTAACTGAGCTTGAGCTGTGGGAGCTTATTGAATCCCGCCCCGGAAAGCTCTATTTAAAAAAATGATAGGATGATGTTTATGTCAAAACTGATTATCGTTGAGTCCCCTACAAAGGTTAAAACAATCAAAAAATACTTAGGCAAGGAGTATGATGTTACTGCATCTATGGGTCACATCCGCGACCTTCCTGCCGCCCGTTTAAGTGTTGATATAAAAAATGACTTT
The DNA here is from genome assembly GCA_017465465.1 of Clostridia bacterium. Classification (GTDB taxonomy): domain Bacteria; phylum Bacillota; class Clostridia; order Oscillospirales; family Acutalibacteraceae; genus CAG-488. The sequence goes on from JAFTWE010000002.1 coordinate 9,195, forward strand.
GCCCCAAAATATGCTGTTATCAAGGGCAAGGAAAAGCTGGTTAAGGAGCTTAAAGAAAAGGTTAAAAACAGCGACGAAGTTCTTCTCGCAACCGACCCTGACCGCGAAGGAGAAGCCATTTCGTGGCACCTTGCGGCTCTTCTTGACCTTGATGTTAACGCTCAGAACCGCGTTACCTTCAATGAAATTACAAAGTCAGGTATTGAAAACGGAATGAAAGCCCCCAGAAGCATTGACCTTGATTTGGTTAACGCTCAGCAGGCAAGAAGAATTCTCGACCGCCTGGTTGGTTACAAGTTAAGCCCCTTTATTTCACAGAAAATCCGCCGAGGACTTTCTGCAGGCCGAGTTCAGAGCGTTGCGGTAAGGCTTATTGTTGACCGTGAAAATGAAATCAGAGCTTTTGTGCCTGAAGAATATTGGTCACTTGATGCCAAATTCACCGCCCCTTGCAGAAAGATTTTTTCAGCTTCATTTGTGGGCGATGAAACAGGCAAGGTTAAAATCACAAACAAAGAGCAGGCAGATTCTTACATTGCCCGCCTTGACGGCGCAAAATATGCAGTAACCTCACTTAAAAAAGGAACAAGAAAAAAGAACCCGGCTCCTCCATTTATTACTTCAACTCTTCAGCAGGAGGCTTCAAGAAAATTAGGCTTCCAGTCACAGCGCACAATGCGCACAGCTCAGGAATTGTATGAAGGTATTGATGTGGCAGGTATCGGCACCACCGGTCTTATCACTTATATGAGAACGGACTCCCTTCGTATTTCAGAAGAGGCAAGAGCCGCCGCAAATGAATATATTGTATCAGCTTACGGTGATAAATATCTCCCCGAAAAGCCGAGATATTTTAAATCAAGAAGCAATGCTCAGGACGGTCATGAGGCTATAAGACCTGCTATTCCCTCGCTCACCCCCGAAAGAGTTAAGTCAAGCCTCACTTCCGACCAGTATAAGCTCTATAGCCTTATCTGGAAGCGCTTTATTGCTTCACTTATGGCTTCCTGCGTTCAGAACACCGTTAAGGCTGAAATCACAGGCGCAACTGACGAAGATATGTCAAAGGGCAGATTCTGCCTTTTCACAGCCGCAGGCTACAGCGTGAAGTTTGACGGATTTACCACTCTTTACGAAGAGGGTACAGACGATGAGGACGAAGAGGGCAACAAAAAGCTCCCCGAGCTCAGTCAGGGCGACAATGTTAAGCTCAAGGAGCTTCTTGGTAATCAGCATTTTACTCAGCCCCCTGCAAGATACACCGAAGCCTCTCTTATCAAGGCTATGGAAGAAAACGGCATCGGCAGACCAAGCACCTATGCCACAATTATCACAACAATTACAAAGCGTGAATATATAAAGCGTCAGGCTAAATTGCTTGTTCCCACCGAGTTGGGTGAGGCAACCACAGGGCTTTTGAAAGAGCGCTTCCCCAAAATTGTAAATGCCAAATTTACGGCATCTATGGAAACACAGCTTGACGAAGTAGGCGAGGGCAAAGAGGATTATATTCAGATGCTCCACACCTTCTATGATGAGTTTGACAAAACTCTTCAGAAGGCAAAGGATGATATGAAGGATGTTAAAATCCGCCTTGAAGAGGATGTTACCGATATCCCCTGTGAAAAGTGCGGACGGCTTATGGTTATTAAAACAGGCCGTTACGGTCGATTCCTTGCCTGCCCCGGTTACCCCGAATGTAAAAATGCAAAGCCTCTTGTTACCAAAACAAACGCAAAATGCCCTAAGTGCGGTGCAGAGGTTATTGAAAAGAAGAGTAAAAAAGGCTACACCTTCTACGGCTGTGACAGTTGGCCCAAGTGCGACTTTATGACCTGGGATAAGCCTACTGATGACAACTGCCCCAACTGCGGAAAATCTCTTTTCAAGCGCAAGGGCGGATTGCTTGTTTGCCTTGATGAAAGCTGCGGCTTTGAAAAGAAGGCAGAGCGTAAGACTAAAAAGAAAGAAGATTAACAATGAGTGATGTACTTGTTGTCGGTGGAGGATTGGCAGGCGTTGAAGCCGCATGGGCTCTTGCTAACAGAGGGTTTAAGGTAACCCTTGCGGAAATGAAGCCCCATAAAAAATCCCCTGCTCACAAAAGTGACAATTTAGCTGAGCTTGTCTGCTCAAATTCCCTTAAGGCAGAGCGACTTGGTTCTGCGGCAGGGCTTTTAAAGGCAGAAATGGAGCTCTTAGGCTCAATCTGTGTGGAATGTGCCAAAAAGACCAAGGTCCCTGCAGGCGGAGCGTTGGCGGTGGACAGAGATGAATTTTCCCGTTTGATTACAGAAAAAATTCACTCTCACCCCAATATTACCGTTGAAAGCCGTGAGGTTGAAAAAATCCCTGACGGCAATGTGATTATTGCCGCAGGCCCACTTGCAAGTGACACTCTTGCAGAGAATATAAAAGCTCTTTGCGGAGGAAGCTTAAGCTTTTTTGATGCCGCCGCACCTATTGTAACTGCAGACAGTATTGATATGGAAAGTGCCTTCACCCAGTCGCGCTATGACCGCGGCGGTGAGGACGATTATATAAACTGCCCTATGAATAAAGAGGAATATGAGGCATTTTATGAGGCTCTTATTAACGCAGAAAGTGCTGAGCTTCACTCTTTTGATAAAAAGAAGGGTGTTTATGAGGGCTGTATGCCCATTGAGATTATGGCATCCCGCGGGGCAGATACAATGCGTTTCGGTCCGCTCAAGCCGGTTGGTCTCCGTGACCCCCGTACAGGTCACAGACCCTGGGCAGTGCTTCAGCTTCGCAAAGAAAATGCCGACGGCTCAATGTATAACCTTGTAGGCTTTCAGACTAATCTTAAGTTCCCTGAGCAGAAAAGAGTATTTTCTATGATTCCTGCTCTTAAAAATGCCGAGTTTGTCCGCTACGGTGTTATGCACAGAAACACTTTTATTGATTCACCCCGACTTCTCCAAAGTGATTTTTCTTTCAGAGGCCGTGAAAATCTGTTTTTCGCAGGGCAGATGACAGGTGTTGAGGGCTATATGGAGTCTGCCGCCGCAGGAATTATGGCAGGGCTTAATATGGCACTTAGATTAAAGGGTAAAGAAACAGTGACCTTCCCCGATTTTACAATGATTGGAGCGCTGAGCCGATATATAAGCGACCCGACTGTTAAGGATTTTCAGCCAATGGGTGCAAATTTCGGCGTACTGCCGCCTTTACCCGAAAAAATAAGAGATAAAAAACTGCGCTATGAGGCGCTTTCTCAAAGAAGTATGGACTATATGAGAAAGGAGTGTGCAAAATTTAATGAAGTTTGAAGAATTACAGAAGAAAATCGGCTATAAATTTAAAAATACAGATTTGCTTGAAACTGCTTTGACACATTCTTCTTATGCCAATGAAAACGGTGTTTCAAGGGTTGAAAGCAACGAGCGCCTTGAATTTCTCGGTGACTCGGTTTTAGGCATTATCACAGCCGAAAATTTTTATATGCATTATAGAAATCTTCCCGAGGGAGATTTAACCAAGCTTCGTGCGGCAACGGTTTGTGAAAAGAGCCTTAGTGAGTTTGCCCGTGAGCTTGATTTGGGCAAATATCTGCTTCTCGGCAGAGGTGAAATCTGCACCGAGGGCTTTAAAAGACCGTCTATTTTGGCAGATGCCTTTGAGGCATTGATTGCGGCAATTTACCTTGACGGAGGAATGGATGCGGCAAAGGGATTTGTTTTAAAATACATAGAAGACGCGGTTAAAAAGCACAGAGGATTTAAAGACCACAAAACTGTTTTGCAGGAGGTCATTCAAAGAAATCCCGGTGAAACAATTGAATATGTTCTTGTGGGCGAATCAGGCCCTGACCACGATAAACGCTTTGAGGTTGAGGTTCACCTTAATTCAAATGTTATCGGCAGAGGAATAGGCACAAGCAAAAAGAAAGCCGAACAGCTTGCCGCCAAAGAAGCGTTGGAGCTGATGGGGCTTTGAAGCATATAACAGTAGGGCTGTTTGTGCCTCACAAGGGCTGCCCTCATCAATGCAGCTTTTGCAATCAGAAAAGTATATCGGGTCAGTTAAATGGGCTGACTCCCGAGGATGTTCACAGCGCCGCAAAAAAAGCTATGGAAAATCCTGAGCTGAAAAATGCCGAAATTGCTTTCTTTGGTGGCAGTTTTACTGCAATAGAAAGAGGTTATATGCTCTCTCTTTTGAAGGCGGCGGCAGGCTACATTGACGGCGAAAGGTTCAAGGGAATAAGAATTTCCACCCGCCCCGATTGTATTGACGGTGAAATCTGCTCGATTTTAAAAGAGTATAAGGTAACTGCCGTTGAGCTTGGCGCTCAGAGTATGAGCGATGAAGTGCTTTTTTTAAATCACAGAGGTCACTCCTCTCAGGATGTTGAAAATGCAGTTAAAATGCTGAAATCCTACGGCTTTGAAACAGGGCTTCAGATGATGACGGGGCTTTATGGCTCAGATGAAGACGAAAGCCTTGAAACAGGCAGAAAAATTATTGCTCTCAAGCCCGATACCGTGAGAATTTACCCAACGGTTGTGCTCCAAAATACTCATCTTGCCGAGCTTTACAAAAGGGGAGAATATGTTCCTCAGACGGTGGAGCAGGCGGCAGAAATCTGCTCAAAATTGCTTTTGATGTTTCACGAGGCAGGCATCCGCGTTATCCGCGTAGGGCTTCACTCAGGGGGCAATGTGGAGGAAGGCTACCTGGCAGGGGCATATCATCCTGCATTTAAGGAGCTTTGCGAGAGCAGAATTTATCTTAATAAAATATTTAATGAATTGAAAAATAAACCTGTCACACAGGGGATTATTTATGTTCCCAAAGGGGCAACCTCTCAGTCTGTGGGGCAGAAAAAACAAAACTTGAAATTACTGCAGGAAAAAGGTTATAATCTGACTGTTAAAGAAAGTATAGATTTAGAAAAATATCAGGTACTTGTAAAGGAAAACGCTTATGATACTTAAAGCACTTGAGATGCAGGGGTTCAAATCGTTCCCCGACAAAACTGTTTTTAATTTTAATAACGGAATAACCGCCGTTGTAGGCCCTAACGGCTCAGGTAAAAGTAACATTGCCGACGCTGTCCGCTGGGTTTTGGGTGAGCAATCTACCAAAAATCTCCGAGGCTCTAAAATGGAGGATGTTATTTTCGGCGGCACAAAAATCCGCAAGCCCTTGGGCTATGCGGAGGTTACCTTGCGCCTTGATAACAAAGACCGTTCTTTGAACTGTGACAGCGATGAGGTTGCCGTTACCAGAAGATATTACCGCTCAGGTGAAAGTGAATACCGCCTTAATGCCGAAGCTGTCCGCCTTCGTGATATTCACGAATTATTTATGGATACAGGTCTTGGCCGTGACGGCTATTCAATGGTCAGCCAGGGCAGGGTTGCCGACCTTATTTCTTCCAAATCAGGTCAGCGCCGCGATATGCTTGAAGAGGCGGCAGGTATTTCTCATTACCGTTACCGCAGAAGTGATGCAAACCGCAGACTTCAGCAGGCAGAAGAAAATATGGTGCGCCTTCGCGATATTCTTTCAGAGCTTGAAAGCCGTGTAGGTCCTCTTAAAATTCAAAGCGAAAAGGCGCAGAAATTTTTAGTTCTTGCCAAAGAAAAGAAAAATCTTGAAATCGGCTTGTGGCTTCATACCATTGAGTCATCTAAAAAGAAGCTCAAGGAGCAGGAGGACAAGCTCTCCATAGCCAAGGCACAGTATGACGATGTTGAAAATCAGCTTGAAGCAATCCGTGATGAAATGGATTCTGCTGTTGCCGCAGGTCAGGATATCAATATAAGAATTGAAGAAATCCGCAAAAACCGTCAGCTCTGGGAGGAGCAGGCCGCTCAGAAGGAATCGGTTATTGCTGTTGAGAAAAATACTATTGAGCATAATCTCAATACAATAGAACGCCTTAAAAAGGATGTCAGTGAAGCAACCGACACCGAGCAGTCCCTTGAAAATCAGCTTAAAGAGGGCACAGATATTATCGAAAAAATCCTCGGTGAAATTTCACAGAAAAAGGCAGAGCTTGATTCAGCCAACGCTAAAATCAACTCCGTTAAGCTTGAAAATTCCGAATTTGCCGAAAAGCAGGCAGATATTTCTCAAAAAATTGCCGAGCTTACAAATGCCATTGCAGAAAAGAGAATTGACGAAACCACAGCCGTTTCATCTATTGAAGAAATTTCTGCCAGAATTTCAAACATTGACGGCGTTCTTTCTTCAAGAGCCGATTATGTAAATCAGCTTTCTGAAAATGCAGAAAAATGCTCTTCTGAGCTTGAAGAAATCAAAGCAAAAGCCGCTGAAATTGCCAACGCAGTTGCAGGCTATAATATGAGAGTTCAGTCAAGGAGCGAAAAGGTGCAGAGCCTTAAGGCAGAAATTGACGCCAAAACTCTTGAAATTCATCAGAAAACAGGCCGTATCCACATTCTTGAAGATATGGAAAAGAATATGGAGGGCTATTCTGGCAGTGTTAAGGCTGTTATCCGTGAGGGTAAGGGCGGAACTTTGCGCGGTATTCACGGCACACTTTCTCAGCTTATCAGCGTTAGCGGTGAATATGCCGTTGCTGTTGAAACAGCTCTGGGCAACGCGGTGCAGAATATCGTTACCGATAATGAAAACGATGCAAAGCGTGCTATCAACTTCCTTAAGGAATCAAAGGGCGGCCGTGCAACATTTTTACCGCTCACATCTGTTAAGGCAAAGGATTTTACAGAAAAAGGTCTTGATGATTGCTATGGCTTTGTTGATATGGCAGACAAGCTTCTTGACTACGACCCCAAATACAGTGAAATTATAAAATCCCTTCTTGGCAGAACTGCCGTTGCAGAGGATTTGGACAGCGCCGTTTCAATGGCAAAAAGATATTCCTACCGCTTTAAGATTGTTACTCTTGACGGTCAGGTTATCAATGCCGGCGGTTCAATCACAGGCGGTTCAAGAGGTCAGAATGCCGGTATTCTTAACCGAGGCAATGAAATTGACAAGCTCAATTCAGCCGTTAAAAAGGCTCAGGAGGATATTGAGGCTGTTAAATCTGAATATAAACGCCTCAGCGAGGAGCTGTCTCTTGCTCAGGCAGAGCTTGACGCCTCACAGTCAGACCTTACAAGAGCCCAGGAGGATATTATCAGAAAAGAGAGCGAATATGAGCTCGTTCAGGGTAAGCTTGACACAGCCAATGCCGCATTAGAGGAGCTTCGCAGAGAAAAGCACCGTTCCTCTCAGCGTATAGCCGAGCTTGAAGATATGAAGGCAGTTGCTCTTTCTGAAATTGAAAAATTAAACGGTGAAATGAAAGCCCTTCGTGCAGATATGGAAAATGCTTCTCAATCCCGTGAAGAGCTTGAAGCCCTCAAGGAAGAACTTGCTCAGAAAGAAGCTCAGATTAACCTTGACATTCTTGCTCTTGAAAAGGATGCACAGGCCCGCCGTGAGGCTATGGAAATTCTTCGCCACCGTATGGCAGGCCACGAGGGAAGAGTTGAAGACCTTAACAGTGAAATCAACTCAATTCTCGATATAAACAAAGAAATTGAAGAAAAAATTGTTGAGCTTACAGCAATCGCTCAGGAACTTCACGAAAAGGCAAAGCAGGCAAGCGTGCAGATTGAAGAGCTCACACAGCAGCATTCTGACTGCGACGCAAGAGATGCAAAGCTTCGCATTGAAGAGCGTATGAAAACCGCAGAAAGAGAAAAAATCAGCGGCGAGCTTGCCCGACTTGAAGAGCGTAAGCTCACTATGGAAAAGCAGCTTGATGACGCGGTTAATAAGCTTTATGATGAATATCAGCTTACAAAGCGTGAGGCAGAGGAGCTTAATATTGTTATTGAGGACCACGCTCAGGCCAACCGCCAGCTTCAGGAAATCAAGGGCAAAATCAGAGCCTTGGGCAATGTAAATGTGGGCGCTATTGAAGAGTATGAAGAGGTTTCTCAGCGCTATGAGTTTATGTCTGCTCAGCTTGAGGATATAGAAAAATCCCGTGCCGAGCTTGATAAGCTTATTAAAGAGCTTACCGATAAAATGTCAGAGCAGTTCAGAGAGCAGTTTGTTAAAATCAACTCTTTCTTCGGTGAAACATTTGTTGAGCTTTTCGGCGGCGGCAAGGCAGAGCTTGTGCTTGAAAACGAGCTTGATGTGCTTGAATGTAACATTGAAATCAAGGTTCAGCCACCCGGAAAGAATGTTCAGAACATTGACCTTCTTTCAGGCGGTGAAAAGGGACTTTCAGCTATTGCACTTCTCTTTGCAATTCTTAAGGTTTCACCTGCACCGTTCTGCATCTTTGACGAGGTTGAAGCCGCACTTGACGATGTAAATGTTACCCGTTATGCAAAGTATGTCCGCAGAATGACAAAGAACACTCAGTTCATTCTCATCACTCACCGCCGAGGAACAATGGAAGAGGCAGATGTGCTTTACGGCGTAACAATGCAGGAAGAGGGTATCTCAAAGCTTCTTGAGCTTAAAACAGCAGAAATGGCAAAGAAGCTTGGCATTGCTTAATAATATGAGGGGACTTAAATGTCCCCTTTTTTATAAGGAGAATATTATGAACAAGGTTTATAAAACTTCTGCTTTTTTGCAGAAATGCACTGAAAAATTTCCTCTTGAAGCAAATATAAAATCCCTTGCATCTGACAGCGGAGTTTTATACGCCGCAGGTGATGACGGACTTTTTAAGCTTTGCGGCGGCGAATGGTTTGCCTGCGGAGAAAAGGCTCCCTTCACTTGCGTTTTTGCAGGCAAGGAGGGTGTGTTTGCCGCAAGCGGAAATACGGTTTATGCCGTCGGTGAAAATGAAATTAAAGAGCTTCAGTCTTTTGATTGCAAGGTTACTGCCATAGGCGGTGACTCAAAGACCTACGCTCTTTTGGAAAATGCACTTTATAAATTTGAAGACGGTAAGTTTGTATATGAGCAGGAAACTGAATTTAACTGCTTTGCTTTTTCTGAAAAGAAGGGTAGAGTGTGCATTGCAAACAACCGCTCTGTTCAGCGCCTTGAGGGCAAAAGAAAGTCCTGGAGATGTATTTTCCCCGAGCATTCAACAATGCCTGAAATCAAGGTTAATGCCATAGCTTTTGATAATATCGGTTATCTTTGGGTCGGCGCTGATGAAGGACTTTATATTTACGATTATAAAAGCGGCTGGTATTCTCACAAGCAGATTTCGGCTTTGCCTGAGGAAAAGGTTTATTCAATTACCTTTACAAAAGACGGTGACGCTTTTGTGGGAACAGATGCAGGTGCTGTGCTTATTTCAATGGGCGGCGCAAAATATCTTCCTGCAATGAGATATGCTCTTGATACCGATGTTACCGCCGTTTGTGAAAAAGACGGTGTACTTTACACAGGCACTAAAAACGGCGTTGTAAAAATTTCATTTAAAGAAATGACCCTTGAAGAAAAAGCCGAATTCTTCTTTGAGCAGACGGAAAAATATTTCCCCCGTAAGGAAGGATTTGTTACTTCAATTATAAATGTTGTTGACGGTGATGTTGAAAAGAGTGCTCCCTCACGAATTACCGACAATGACGGACTCTGGACCCAGACTTATCTTTCAGCACTTTGTCTTTGCTATGCTGTTACAAAGAATGAAAAGGTCCTTGCCGCCGCACGCCGTTATAAAGATGCAATGCTTCTTTTAACCCGTGCAACGGGAATCAAGGGCTTCACCGCAAGAGCAGTTCGTTACCCCGACGAAAAAGATTGGGGCAAAGGGCTTGAAACTCAGGGCATCGGTGAAGAGTGGCACCGTTCACCCGACGGCACTTATGAGTGGCTTGGCGAAACCTCATCTGACGAAATGACAGGTCATTATATGGGCTTTTCTCTTTATTATGATTTGTGTGCCGACGAAAAGGAAAAAGAAGAAATTAAAGAGGCTGTTTGTGCAATCACCGACCATATTCTTGATAACAACGGCTATCTTTTGGACTGGGATTCAAAGCCCACAACCTGGGCCTGCTGGAACGAGCATCAGCTCAATAACGACAGTATGTGGATGTGGGAAAAGGGTGTCAATTCCCTTGAAATGCTCAACTTCCTTAAGATATCTCATCACATGTCAGGGGATGAAAGATACCTCAAAAAATATACGGAGCTTATTGAAGAGCATCATTTTCTTATTAATGCCGCTTATCATAAGCGTGCCGACGGTCACATGTGCCACATTGACGATAACCTTGCAATGAGCAATACCCTTTCATTCCTTCGCCTTGAAAAAGACCCTGCAATAAGAAGCTATATTCTTATGGGGCTTAAACATCACTTCGATTATGAAAGAGTTGAGGGCAATCCGTATTTTAACTTTGTTTACGGTGCATTTACTTCACAGCCCTGCGATATTGATGCAAGTGTAAAGGTGCTTGAGGATTATCCTCTTGACCTGCTTCAGCCCGAGATGATTAACAGCAAGAGAAGAAATCTTGAATATGATGATGAGCCTGTCCGTTGGGGCGGTCAGCCGCGCCTTGCAAAGCCCCTTGCCTGGGATGAAAGACCGTATTCTAACCTTGGCTTGCAGGCTTTCAAGCTTGACGGTCAGGACAATACCGTAGCCACAACAGGATTGAGCTTCCTCTTCCCTTATTGGATAGGAAGGTACTTTGGAGTAATTGAATAATTGCTTGTGTAAAAAGCTGTTAAAAATAAATTTTAAAAAAAACTTTTGCACAGGGTTTTGCACAAGATTTGCCTGATTTTATGGTAAATTCAAGGCTCAGAACACAATGTATTGTGGATTGATTTTTGTTAACAACTATTTGACAGGTTTTAAACAATCGGGTGTGCAAAACTCTTCAAAAAACAGTCAAATTTCCTCTTGACAAGGGGTGAATTATACTGTATAATGACTGCCTGTAAAGAAAAAAACTTTACAGGCATTTTTATGTAGGAGGTGTGTTGTTGCTTGGCAAAAAATCTTGATGTTATCATTTTAATAGATTTTTACGGAGATATGCTCACCGAGAAGCAGCACGCTTTTTTGAACTACTATTATAACGACGATTTATCTCTTTCAGAGATTGCCGCCAATGAAGGGATTACCCGTCAGGGCGTGCGCGATGCAATAAAGCGCGCCGAATCTCAGCTTTATGAAATGGAGCAGAGGTTAGGTCTTGTTAGCCGTTTTGAAAGTATGAAAAGCGGCCTTGAAGAGATAATGAGCTATGCCGACGAAATCGGCGAATATAACAGAACACATACTCTCTCCCGTGAGGTCAACGATTGCACCGCTAAGATTAAAGCGGTTGCCCAGACCTTGATTATGGAAGGATAACGAGTATGAACAACAGGTGGTGAAACCATGGCATTTGAAGGTCTTTCAGACAGACTTGAAGCCGCATTCCAACGAATGAAATCAAAAGGCTCTTTGACAGAAGCTGATGTTAAAGAGGTTATGCGTGAGGTCCGAATGGCTTTGCTTGAAGCCGATGTTAACTATAAGGTTGCCAAGGATTTCACAAAAACAGTTACCGAGCGTGCCGTTGGTGAAAAGGTTATGGAAAGCCTTACTCCGGCACAGATGGTTATAAAAATAGTTAACGAAGAGTTAACAGCCCTTATGGGCGGCACAAAGTCAAGGCTTGCAGTTGCAAATCATCCCCCAACGGTTGTTATGATGTGCGGCTTGCAGGGTTCGGGTAAAACAACCCACTCAGCCAAAATTGCTTTGAGCCTCAAAAATCAAGGTCACAGACCGTTGCTTGTTGCCTGTGACATTTACCGCCCTGCGGCTATCAAACAGCTTCAGGTTGTGGGTGAGCAGGCAGGTGTGCCCGTTTTTGAAATGGGTCAGATTAACCCTGTTGAAATTGCCAATGCGGCTATCAAATTGGCAAAAGACCAGGGCTATGACTATGTTTTTCTTGACACTGCGGGCCGACTTCACATAGATGAGGTTCTTATGGAAGAGCTTCAGAACATCAAGTCAAGCGTTCACCCTCACGAAATTCTTTTTGTAGTTGACGCTATGACAGGTCAGGATGCAGTTAATGTTGCAAAGACCTTTGATGATGCTCTCGGTCTTGACGGCGTTGTGCTTACAAAGCTTGACGGTGATACAAGAGGCGGTGCGGCGCTTTCAATCCGCGCTGTTACGGGCAAGCCCATTAAGTTTATCGGTATCGGTGAAAAGCTTGGAGATTTGGATGTTTTCCACCCCGACCGTATGGCTTCGAGAATTCTCAATATGGGCGATATGCTTTCTCTTATTGAAAAGGCTCAGATGAACCTTGATGAGAAAAAGGCTATGGAGCTTGAAGCAAAGCTTAAGCAAAACAAGTTTGACCTTAACGACCTTATGGACCAGCTTGACCAGATAAGACGAATGGGCTCAATTAAAGATATGCTTTCAATGATTCCCGGTGTAGGCAAGCAGATTAAGGATGTTGACATTGACGAAAGGCAGTTTGATAAAATCAAAGCCATCATTCAGTCAATGACAGCTCAGGAAAGAGAAAAGCCTGAAATCATCAACCCCTCCCGTAAGCGCCGAATTGCGGCAGGCTGCGGTCAGGATGTTGAGGCGGTCAACAAGCTTCTTGCTCAGCATAAGCAGATGCAGAAGATGTTTAAGCAAATGAATTCTGCAGGCAAAAAACGCCGCAGAAGAGGCAGATTTGATATGAGCCAGTTAAAAGGCTTTAACATTTAATTCAACACCTTTGAGTGATGGATATAATTAAATTTTTATAAATTTTGGAGGAAACAAAAATGGCAGTAAAAATCAGATTGCGTCGTATGGGCGCTAAAAAGGCACCTTTCTATCGTGTAGTAGTTGCGGATTCAAGATATCCCCGTGACGGCAGATTCATTGAAGAAATCGGTACTTATGACCCAATGAAGAGCGAAGATAACATCAACATCAACACTGAAGCAGCTCAGAAATGGCTTGCAAACGGCGCTCAGCCCACAGATACAGTTAAAGACCTCTTCAAGAAGAGCGGTATTGTTAAATAATCTGACTGAGGTATAGTGATGAAAGATTTATTGCTTCAAATCGCTTGCGGACTTGTTAGCAATCCCGATGCAGTAAGTGTGGATGTGGACGAGCCTGACGAAGAGGGCACAGTTGTTTATCATCTTCACGTTGCTCAGGAGGATATGGGCAGAGTTATCGGCAAGCAGGGCAGAATTGCAAAAGCAATCAGAATTGTTATGCGTTCAGCCGCCAGCAGAAACGACGAAAAGATTTCTGTTGAAATCGAATAAGATAAAGGGCTGTCCGCGGGCAGCCTTTTGCTTTTAGAGGAAAAAACTATGATTAAAGATTATCTTGATATCGGACAGATTGTGGGCACCCACGGCGTAAGAGGTGAAATGAGGGTCAACCCCCGTTGCGACGGACCTGAATTTATCAAGCAGTTTAAAACCCTGTATTTTGACAAAAAGGGTGAGAAGGCAATTAAGGTGATTGCAAGCCGTGTTCACGGCAACCTTGCACTTCTTAAGCTTGAGGGTGTTGACACCGTAGAAAAAGCAACTGCTCTTCGCAATAAAATTCTTTATATGAAGCGCAGTGACGCTAAAATCCCCGACGGCTCATATTTTATTGCCGAGCTTATTGACTGCAGGGTGATTGACGCTGACGATGAATCAATTTACTACGGCACACTCAGCGATGTGAGTGAAACCGGGGCAAACGATGTGTGGCATATCAGAAACAGCGAGGGCAAGGAATATCTCCTTCCTGCAATTCCCCCTGTTGTGATTGATGTTAATGTTGAAACAGGAATAATTAAAATCAGACCGTTGAAAGGAATTTTTGACGATGAGGATTGATATACTCACCCTTTTTCCCGAAATGTGTGAGGCTGTTTTGTCTGAGAGCATAATCGGCAGAGCAAGGGAAAAAGACCTTGTTGAAATTAACTGCACCAATATCAGAGATTTCACCACCGATAAGCATAACCGCGTTGACGATGCACCTTACGGCGGCGGAATGGGTATGGTTATGCAGACTCAGCCGATATATGACTGCTACAAGAGTCTTTGTGAAAGCCTCGGCAAAAAGCCAAAGCTTATTTATATGTCGCCTCAGGGTCAGGTGCTTACTCAGGCTAAGGTCAAAGAGCTTGCAAAGGAAGAAAATATTGCAATTCTCTGCGGTCACTATGAGGGCATTGATGAAAGAGTTATTGAAGAAATTGTGGATGAAGAAATTTCTGTAGGGGACTATGTGCTCACAGGCGGCGAGCTGCCTGCGCTGATTCTTGCCGACAGTGTTTCCCGTATGCTCCCCGGTGTTCTTGCTAACGAAGAGGCATTTAGTGAAGAGAGCCATTTTTCTTCGCTTCTTGAATATCCTCAATACACCCGCCCGCCTGAGTGGAACGGAAGAAAAGTGCCCGATGTGCTTCTTTCAGGCCATCACGGCAATATCGACAAATGGCGCCGTCAGCAGTCGTTAAAACGCACAAAAGAAAGACGCCCCGATATGCTCCGAAACGCCGACCTTGATAAAAATGACAAGAAGTTTCTCGAATCTTTAGAAAAAGCTGATAAAAAATAGTAAATATGCAAAAAATATGGTAAAAGGTGTTGTAATTTTGCACAAATCCAAGGTTTAAAAAAATGTTACATTTGGATTCACCGCCGAATTATTTAAAACTCTTAACCTTTGCATTGACGAGAAGAAGTTTTGTGATATAATATGTACTAAGGATTTAAGTTGAAACTTATATTTGATTGGAGATAAAATTATGTTTGTTAAAGATGTAGTGATTCAGAATCAGGTTGGCCTTCACGCTCGTCCTGCAACTTTTTTCATTCAGAAAGCAAATGAGTTCAAATCATCAATCTGGGTAGAAAAAGAAGAAAGAAGAGTTAACGCCAAGAGCCTCTTGGGTGTTCTTTCATTGGGCATTATGGGCGGCACACAAATCCGCATCATCGCAGGCGGTCCTGATGAAGAGCAGGCAGTTGAAGAGCTTGTTAAGCTCGTAAGCTCAGGCTTTGCTGAATAATTAAATTTTGACGGCACAGGTTCTCCTGTGCCGAATTTTTTTATCGGAGGTGATTGCTTTGACATTGCAGGAATTGAGAAAAAAATCAATGGCTCTGCCCAAAAATCCAGGCGTTTATCTTATGAAAAACAGCAAAAATGAAATAATATATGTGGGCAAGGCAAAGGCGCTGAAAAAACGCGTCAGCTCATATTTCGGCTCGCAAAACAATCACTCTGTCAAAGTCCGTAAAATGGTTGAAAATGTGCACGATTTTGATTACATTCTTACCGACAGCGAATTTGAAGCCTTGGTGCTTGAATGCAGTCTTATTAAGCAGCACTCTCCCAAATATAATATTTTGTTAAAAGACGATAAGGGCTACAGCTACATCAAGGTCACAAAAGAGGAATGGCCCAAAATTTCTGCCGTTTTACAAAAGGACGATGACGATGCTAAATATATCGGGCCTTACACAGGCTCCTTCAGTGTTAAAAGCTCTGTTGACGAAGCGCTTAAAATTTTTATGCTTCCCCGCTGTAATAAGAGTTTTCCTAAAGAAATCGGTAAAAGCCGACCTTGCCTTAATTATTTTATAAAGCAATGTATGGCGCCATGCAACGGTAAGGTAACAAAAGAGGAATATAACCAGGCTGTGAATGAGGCTCTTCGCTTTTTGCAGGGGGACAGTACCGATGTTCTGGCTGATTTAAAAAATAAAATGAATGAAGCGGCTGAAAATCTTGATTTTGAAACTGCCGCTAAGCTGAGAGATAAAATCCGCTCCATTGAAAAAACATCAGAAAAGCAAAAGGTTGTCAGCGAGGATAACCGCCCGAGAGATGTTTTTGCAATTTCTCAGACAAACGAAAAATCCTGCCTTTGCATTTTGCGCTTTGATTCGGGCAGACTGCGTGACAGCAGATATTTTATCTTGCCCTTTTTTGACTCTCTGCCTGCCGCAAGGCGTGAAATGGTAACGCAGTTTTATTCGGGCGGAGCAAAGGTGCCGTCGCAGATTCTTCTTGACGGTGAAATTGAAGATAAAGAGCTTTTGGAGCAATGGCTCACAAATCTTTCAGGCAAAAAAGCAGAGCTGTTTGTTCCGCAAAAGGGTAAATATGCCCAGACGGTTCAGATGTGTAAAAACAATGCCGCAGAAAAGCTTGCTCAATCTATGGGCAGAATGGGCGGAGTTACCGCCGCACTTGATGAGCTTTCAAAGCTTCTCGGCCTTGACCGACCCCCTGAATTTATCGAATCCTACGATATTTCTCACACCGCAGGCAGTGATAATGTTGCAGGTATGGTGGTTTTCAAAAACGGCTTGCCGTATAAAAAATCCTACCGCCGATTCAGCATCAAGGGCTTTACGGGGCAGGATGACTACGGCTCAATGGCGGAGGTTATTTCAAGGCGGCTTAATGAGTATCAGCTCAATGAGCAGTCAGGCGAGGGCTTCGGCAGATTGCCCGATTTGATTTTGCTCGACGGCGGCAAGGGTCAGGTGAATGCGGTGAAGCCCATTATTGAGGCTTTCGGTTACGACATTCCTGTTTTCGGTATGGTTAAAGACTCTGCCCACCGCACAAGGGCAATAGCTACCGACGGCGGTGAAATTGCCATAAATTCAAAGCGACAGGCTTTTACCCTTGTTTCAAATATTCAGGAGGAGGTTCACCGCTATTCTGTGGCTTATCACAGAGCAAAGCACAAAAAATCCTCCCTCGGCTCAACTCTTACCGAAATTGACGGAATAGGGGAGAAAAAGGCAAAAGCCCTTATAAAAACCTTCAAAACCGTTACCGCTGTTAAAAATGCGAGCGTTGACGAGCTTTGCAAGGCAGAGGGAATAAACAAGGTTATAGCCGAGAAGATTTATAACCATTTTCATAAAAACTTGACAAGTTGACAATAAAATGCAATAATATTCAGACGAGATATTTTTTGGAGGCAAAAATGAGAGTAATTACAGGTACAGCCCGAGGCAGAAATCTTTTAACCCTTCCCGGTGAAGATGTGCGCCCCACAACCGACAGAGTTAAAGAGGCAATGTTCAGCATAATTCAGTTTGAAGTTGAGGGCAGTCAGGTTCTTGACCTTTTTGCAGGCTCAGGTCAGCTTGGTATTGAGGCTCTCAGCCGCGGCGCCGCTTATGCAACCTTTGTTGACAGCGCCAAGGAGTCAATAGACTGCATTAAATTCAACCTCCAGAAAACCAACCTTAAATCTAATTCCTGTGTGGTGCAGACTGATGCTTTCTCTTTTTTGAGAACATCTGCGGGCAGCTTTGATATTGCTCTTCTTGACCCGCCTTATTCCAAAGGCCTTTTGCAAAAGGCGTTGCCCCTTGTTGCACCGAGAATGAATGAAAACGGTGTTATTATCTGTGAGCATCCTCACGGTGAAGAAATGCCCGAGAGTGCAGGAGATTTTGAAAAATACCGTGAATATAAATACGGCAAGCTTGCCTTGACCGTTTACCGTAAAAGGGATGACGAAGAATGAAAACAGCAATTTGCCCCGGCAGCTTTGACCCCATAACCAACGGTCATCTTGCGGTTATCAAAAGAGCAGCCAAGCTTTTTGATAAGGTTATTGTTACCGTTATGGTTAATTTCCGCAAGCCTGTGGGCTTGTTTACCGCCCCCGAAAGGGTTGAGCTTATTAAGCGTTGCACCAAGGATATTCCCAATGTTGAGGTTGAATATCACAGCGGTCTGCTTGCAGATTATGCCCGTCAGAAGGGCGCTGTGGCAATCGTTAAGGGCTTGCGAGCTGTGTCTGACTTTGAGGACGAATTCCAGCAGGCTCTTACCAATAAGCAGTTAAATCCCGATGTTGAAACAGTTTTTATCACAGCAGATGCAGAGCACATGTATCTTTCATCAAGTGTAGTTAAGCAAATTTGCGAATTTAGTGCGGATATTGATATGACGAAGTTCGTTCCCGCTGAAATCGCTGATGATATCGTCAGAAGAATTAAAGGAGAGGAAAAAATATGAACGTTCAGGGCAAACTTGATTTAATTGAAGAGGTTCTTGACAACGGAACAAGCATACCTTTTTCATCCAAAATTGCAGTAGATGTTGACGCAATCCGTACTTATGTTGGTGACATCCGTCTTGACCTTCCTGTTGAAATTGAAAAGGCTCAGGACATTGTAGAGCACTATAACAGCATCATCAAAAAGGCTTCAACCGAGGCTTCTGTTGCCACATCAACCGCTCAGAAGCAGGCTGATGAAATTGTTGGCGCCGCTAAGGAGCACGCAAAGGGTGTGCTTGATAACGCTGAGGCAAACGCATCATCCAAAATTGCCGCCGCAACCGAGCAGGCAAGAAGAATGGTTGAGTCAAGTGAAATTGCAAGACTTGCTCAGGAGTATTCTGACAAGGTTCGCTCACAGGCAACCACCGATGCTGAAGAAATTGTTAAAAACGCTAAGGCAGAGGCTGCCGCAATCGTTCAGGATGCAACAAACAAGGCAGAGGCAATTAAGAGAAGCGTTGATGAATGGAGCGAAAATATGCGCGTTGCAACCAACCGCTATGTAAGCGACATTATGAAAAACAGCGACGATGTTCTTTCAGCCAACATTGCTGAAATCCGCAAAGCCCGTCAGAGCCTTCAGGCAAGCATTGACAAAAGATAAAACTAAGGAAGCTACGGTTTAACCATAGCTTCCTTTTTGATTTGTTGAAAAATAAAAAGAGCGTAGCCGAAGCCACGCTCTGAATGCTCAATTATTTCTTAACACAAGGTGTGTCAAAAAGCTTGCCGTTCAACTTGTCGTTGAGCTTATCAAGGGGTTTGCCCAATGCTTTGAAAATAAGCAGGTAAACGCAGATGCCAACGAGTGTTGCGATAATTGCACTGATGATAACGTCTGACGGGAAGTGAACATGAAGATAAATTCTTGAAAAACCGATAAGAATTGCAAGAATTACGGGAGCAATACCTGCCTTTTTGTTAACGCAGAACATTGCAACTGCCGCACCGATTGAAGAAGCGGTATGACCTGAGGGGAATGAGTATGAATAGTGACCGGGTGGCGGCTCAATGCTGGGCTGAAGTGAAGTGTCAAACGGGAAAACATAGTTGAAGCCTACCTTTGCCCAATGCTCAAGCATTGCAGGGTCATAAGGGCGGATACGCTCAAACAAGGGCTTAAGAACAAGGTTGTTCATGCCTGAAACGATACCGAGACCGAGGAGGGCGGCAATACCCAATTTTCTTGTCTTTTTGAAAAGACAAAGCACTACGCCGAGAGCAATCCAGAAAATACCGTCATCACCAAGGTGAGTGATGAAAATCATAATCTGGTCCATTACATCGCCCCAAAGCTTTTCAACAGCTGTGTAAATTGAAGCGTCAATGCTCAGGAGCCATTCAGATGTGAAAAAATCCATAAATTTTCTCCTTTTCATATTTGTTACCGATATGTTATCACAAACACAGGAATATTGCAATAAAAAATAATAAACAAAAACACAGTTTTGTAGTTAAAATAAATCTGTCGGGATTTGTTTTGATGTTTTTTGTTTTGTGAAAATATAACATATTTAGCGGCAAAAAAATCCTTAATATGATATGATTTTTCGTTGACAGATTATTACTGTTTGCGATATAATTTACGAGTAAAAAAGGTTGATTTAAATTCGACCCGCTATTATACAAGGGCATTTATGGGTTAAAATATAAATGCGATAACTTGTTAATTTTTTATCGGTTGCTCAGCAACCACCAGAAAGGACTTGGATATAATGGATAAGAAAGAGCGCAGAGTTGGTACAGTTTCAAGAGGTATTCGTTGCCCCATTATCCGTCAGGGTGATGACCTTGCTCAGCTCGTTACAGACAGCGTGCTTGAAGCCGCTGAGGCTGAAGGCTTTGAACTTCGTGACAGAGATGTTATCTCAATCACAGAGTCAATCGTAGCAAGAGCTCAGGGTAACTATGCATCTGTTGACAATATCGCCGCAGATGTTAAGGCCAAAACAGGCGGTGAAACCGTTGGTGTTATCTTCCCCATTCTTTCCCGTAACCGTTTTGCAATCTGCCTTAAGGGCATAGCAAAGGGTGTTAAAAAAGTTATTCTTATGCTCAGCTATCCGTCAGACGAGGTTGGTAACGAGCTTGTAAGCCTTGATAAAATTGACGAAGCAGGCATTAACCCATACAGTGATGTTTTGTCCCTCGAAAAATACCGTGAGCTTTTCGGCAAAAACCTTCACGAGTTCACAGGTGTTGACTATGTTGAATATTACGGCGATGTTGTTCGCTCTTGCGGCGCAGAGGTTGAATTTGTTTTTGCAAACCAGGCTAAAACAATCCTTGATTATACCGATTGCGTAATCAACTGCGACATTCATACCCGTGCCCGCACAAAGAGAATTCTCAAAGCCGCAGGTGCAAAGGTTGTTCTCGGCCTTGATGAAATCTTAAATGCTCCTGTTGACGGCAGCGGCTGCAACGAAGCTTACGGTCTTCTCGGCTCTAATAAGTCAACTGAAGACACAGTTAAGCTTTTCCCCAGAAACTGTCAGCCTCTTGTTCTTGATATTCAGGATAAAATCCTTAAAGCTACAGGCAAGCATGTTGAAGTTATGGTTTATGGCGACGGCGCATTCAAAGACCCCAAGGGTAAAATCTGGGAGCTTGCAGACCCTGTTGTTTCACCTGCATTCACTGACGGCCTTGTAGGCACACCTAACGAGCTTAAGCTCAAATACCTTGCAGACAACGATTATAAAGACCTTTCAGGCGAAGAGCTTAAAAAGGCTATTTCTGAGTCAATCAAATCAAAGCAGGACAACCTTGTTGGTAACATGGCTTCTCAGGGTACAACACCCCGTCAGCTCACTGACCTTATCGGTTCACTCTGCGACCTTACCAGCGGCTCAGGCGACAAGGGTACACCCGTTGTTCTTGTTCAGGGCTATTTCGATAACTATACTAACTAATATTTTTTAATATATCACCCTAAAGGAGGAATTGAAATGGATTCAAACAAAAGACCCGATTCAATGGCAAGAATCACTACCGCTGAATTGGCAAACAAATTTATTGACGAGCAGGTTGCGGCTGTCCGCGCGCAGGTTGGCGACAAAAAGGTTTTGCTCGCTCTTTCAGGCGGTGTAGATTCAAGCGTTGTTGCCGCTCTTTTAATCAAGGCAATCGGCAAGCAGTTGGTTTGCGTTCATGTTAACCACGGCCTTATGCGTAAGGGTGAAAGCGAGCAGGTTATCGAGGTTTTCGGTAAAGCTCTTGATGCTAACCTTGTTTATGTTGACGCTACTGACAGATTCCTTGACCTTCTTGCAGGTGTGAGTGACCCTGAAACAAAGCGCCATATAATCGGCGAAGAGTTTATCAAGGTTTTTGATGAAGAATCTGCAAAGCTTAACGGAATATCTTTCCTTGCTCAGGGCACAATTTATCCTGACATTCTTGAAAGCATTAAAGCAGCAGAAGGCAAAAAGGCTGTTAAGTCACACCACAATGTTGGCGGACTTCCCGATGAAATGGAAATGGAGCTTGTTGAGCCGATTAAGCTTCTCTTCAAGGATGAAGTAAGAGTAGTTGGTGAAGCTCTCGGTCTTCCTCACGGTATGGTTTACCGTCAGCCGTTCCCCGGCCCAGGCCTTGGTGTTCGTTGCCTCGGTGCAATCACCCGTGACAGACTCCACGCCCTTCGTGAAGCAGATGCAATTCTCCGTGAAGAATTTGATAATTGCGGCCTTGCAGAAAAGGTATGGCAGTATTTCATCGCAATCCCCGATGTTAAGAGTGTTGGCGTTAAGGATGACAGCCGCTATGAAGGCTGGCCCGCAATCATCAGAGCTGTTAACACAACAGACGCTATGACCGCAACAATCGAAGAGATTCCTTATCCTGTGCTTCACAAAATCACAGCAAGAATCACCGCAGAGGTTGACGGCATCAACCGTGTCCTCTACGACATCACCCCCAAACCCACCGGCACAATTGAGTGGGAATAAGAAACAAAAAGTCCACAAAGCCTTATATATCAAGGGTTTCGGGACTTTCAGAAAGCCTCGTGATACAAAAATGATACTGTATACGGCTTTCCCACATTAATTTCATACAAGAGAAACCTCTCTCGTTTGAACACTTAGTTCATCCGAGAGAGGTTTTTGTTTCATATTAAAATAAAATTAATTTATTTCACCTAATTTCACCACTAAAACGTTATCTATTTTTTGCATGCAACCTTCATCAGGAAAACATGGCATATCCTTGACATAGTCATTCTGTTTGTATTGAGCCAACTCATCATTTTCAATGACAATGATGTCATAATGAAGTTTATATTCAAAATATCTCTTGTACCAACTGGGTGCAGCCGCACCTAAAACATAATTGCCGGTAGCCCCCATAATTTCGTAACCGTTTTTAAATCCGTTCTTGTTTTCATCATAATAATCAGGTCTTCCTACAAAAACAACGGGGGTACTTTTTCTATCATAGTCTTCACAATTATCCATCTGATAGACAACTCTTGTGAAAAAAGACAGCGCAGAATCTTGCTCTAAATCTTTCTTTAAATAGATTTCATTTGCAGACACAATATTACTCCAAAGTATAACAAGAGAGGTTAAAATGCAAATACTCTTGCCAAGATAAACCGGAATTGTTTTAATTAGTTCTTTTTTTGCGGTGCTGCCTGATTTCTGTATTTGGTGTATTACCAGCAGTGCGAAGAGATATATAAATATGTGAGAAAATCTCATCAAATCGTGTCCAACGCCGCCGGCTAGTATTTCCGGTAAGCTCATTTCAAATGGTAATATTATGATTAAAAATAGCACCAAGAGATTTTCTAAAACTCTTTCTTTCTGTTTAAATAGTTGTGACAGGATAAAAATCCCAACAATTAAAAAAGTAAAAGCTATAAAAATACCTATAATGTTCCCAAAAACAGAATTTTTGGGAAAAAATAAGGAATAAATTGTTGTCTTGCATACATTTATAGCGGTATTTATAAAGTCAGGAACAGTGAGAGAACCAAGATTATCAAGGGAATTTGAGGTGTTTGTTGCTTCTTGAATACCTGTTGCTTTAAGGACAAGCTTGAAAGTTAAAATATAAACAATGCCACTTGCCAATAAAGCGAAAATACTTTTCAAACCGTTAAAAAACGCGGCTTTGAAATCATAGTTATGAGTTATAATTTTGAAAATTATAGATATAATAACTAAGCTAATAGTAACACATATATAGCTTTGGTATATGCCCAAAGTTAAAACAATGCAAGGGATTGAAAGGGCGAAACCAAATTTCCATTTATCCCATAAGAAAACTGCAAGAACAGATAAAAACAATGCAAACATATTCGCATCTAAATCGTTTATGTAGGTTGCGGTGTTGGAAATAACAGCCAAGTTTGTGGAGTAAAGCCCTGCTATCAAAAAAACATAAAGCTTGTTCTCAATATTGAACATTTTAACGGTCAGAAAAACCGAAAGAGCAACCCAGAACAGAGCTATAACGCCAATCAGCCACGGAATAGTGAGATTTCCTCTTGTTATCATTCTGTATACGGGGACGATGAATCTGCCTAACTGTATTTTCCATTCGTTGCCGAATTCTGATGCGTTAAACTCGTTCAAGCTATCGTGAGAGAATGAGTCCTGAAAAAACATATAAGCATGTGTAACCAAGCCCACGACAAAAGTAATCAATAGGCAAAACAATAAGCTTTTTCTGTTTTTATCATATATGTTAGTTATCACGCGAGATACTTTGCCCATAAAGTAAAACACTTCCTCTTTTTAGTTGTTTGAGAGTTCGTCTGTTCGTTCTGAAATTATATATTTTGGTCTGTTCTTGACTTCGAGATATATTTTACCTACATATTCACCCACAACGCCAAGAGCGAAAAGTTCAATGCCGGAAACGAAGAAAACAACACACATCAGTGAGGGCCAGCCTGAAACAGTTTTGCTTGTAAAAAATTGTATCAAAGTCCAGACTACGCCTATGAAACTCAGTGCCGCAATCAAAAATCCTAAAACCGATATAATTCTTATAGGTTTAATTGAAAGGCTGGTGATTCCTTCTATTGCAAGAGATAGCATTTTTGCAAGAGGATAGTGTGATTCGCCTGCGAGCCTTTCGATACGGTCATAATAAACATTTGTGCTTTTAAACCCAACCAAAGGAAACATACCGCGTAGAAACAAATTAACTTCTTCAAAATCAGAAAACGCCTCCAGGGCTCTTTTGCTTACAAGTCTGTAATCGGCATGGTTATAGACTACCTCAACGCCCATTAACCTTAATAGTTTATAGAAAGATTGAGCTGTGAATTTTTTGAAAAAGGTATCTGTTGCTCTTTGAGCACGAACACCATAAACAATATCGTTGCCTTCGTAATAAGCGTCAACCATTTTTTCCATTGCTGTTATATCATCTTGTCCGTCGCAATCGATGCTTATTGTGATATCGCAATGCTTTTTGGCTTCCATTAAACCTGCGAGCAAAGCATTTTGATGTCCGCGGTTTCGGCTTAAAGAAATACCCGAAAAAATATTGTTTTGTTTAGAGAGAGAACAAATAATATCCCAGGTTAGGTCCTTGGAACCGTCGTTGACAAAAAGGATTTTACTTTTATCACTTATCTTTTCTTTTTTTATCAGCAATTCCATTTCTTCCTTAAATAAGGGGGCGGTAATTGGAAGAACTTGTTGCTCATTATAGCAAGGGATAACAACATATAAAACAGGATTTTTCATTTTGTTCGCTCACCTACTTAAATAATAAAATTATCTTAAAATATGATAGCATAAAGCATTTCCTTTTTCAAGACTATAGTTTCGAGGCGGAACAGAATATCAATTTTAGCTTATTTTATCATTGCAAAGCTGTTTTGGTTGTGGTATATTAAGGGGCGATTAGTTTTTTGGAGGAAGTTATGTCAGCTCAGAACTTTAAAAGAACAAAATTTGCCTGTTATACGGCGTATTTCACGATGTCATCAATTTTCAGCTTACCGCCCCTTTTGTTTGTAACCTTGCGTGAAACCTTCGGGATTTCCTACACTTTATTGGGTACGCTGGTGCTTACAAATTTCTGCACTCAGTTGACTGTGGATTTGATTTTTACTCTCTTTTCAAAGCACTTCAATGTGAAAAAGGTGGTTAAGGCTATGCCGCTTATCACCTCGGCGGGGCTTTTGATTTATGCAATTATGCCTTCGTTCTTCCCTCAGCATGCTTATGCATGGTTGCTTGTGGGAACGGTGATTTTCTCCGTTTCGGCAGGTCTTTCGGAAGTGCTTCTCAGCCCTGTGATTGCGGCAATACCGTCAAAAAATCCCCAAAAGGATATGAGCTTGCTTCATTCACTTTATGCCTTTGGCGTTTTTTCGGTTGTTGTGATAAGCACGCTGTTCTTCAAGCTTTTTGGCGCTGAAAACTGGATGTATCTTACCATCTTTTTTGCCTGTCTTCCTGTTAGTGCTGCGGTTTTGTTTATGACCTCTCCGATGCCGGATATGAGCGTCAGTGACACAGGGAGCAAAAATCTTTCATCAACCAAAAAGAAAGCAGTGGGTCTTGCTCTTTGCACCGCGTGCATTTTCTTCGGAAGCTGTGCTGAAAACGCAATGTCTAACTGGATTTCGGGATTTATGGAAAATGCCCTGCACATTGATAAGGCGTTAGGAGATATTCTCGGAATGGCAATGTTTGCAATTCTTCTTGGTGTTGCAAGAATTATGTATGCAAAATACGGCAAAAATATCTTCCGCGTTCTTCTTTGCGGAATGATTGGTGCGGCTGTGTGTTATGTGGTTGCAGGTTTTTCGTCGGGAGTTGTTCCTGCTTTTGCGGCGTGCATATTAACAGGACTTTTTACTGCTATGCTCTGGCCCGGAACGCTTATTATGATGGAAGAAAATATTCCCGGTGCAGGAGTTGCCGCATATGCTCTGATGGCTTCCGGCGGTGACCTTGGTGCTTCGGTAGCGCCTCAACTTATGGGAATTGTTGTTGATAAAGTGTCACTTACCTCTTTTGCGGCGGAAATTGGTGCAAGCTTTAACCTGACCGCTGAGCAGGTGGGAATGAAAGCAGGAATGCTTGTAAACTCGATTTTCCCGATTATCGGCATTGTTGTGGTGCTTGTATGTATGAGATATTTTAAAAAGAACAAGGCATAAAAATAACCCATCGGATTTTCTCCGATGGGTTTAGTGTTTGGAATAGATTATTCGATTTCACCTGTTTTTGCAAGTTCAAATTCTGCTTCAATTTCTTTGGAAGGCTTCTTTGTGAGAAGTGAAACAACAACGATAAACAAGCATGAAACAAGGAATGCGGGAAGAAGCTCGTAAATGCCGAACACACCGCCGAGGGGCTTGAGGGCAAGCTTCCAGATGAATACCATTGCGGCACCTGAAACCATACCTGCGATTGCACCGGGGTAAGATGTTCTCTTCCAGAAGAGGGAGAAGAGCATAATCGGGCCGAATGTTGCGCCGAAGCCTGACCATGCGAATGATACGATATCGAAGATAACGCTGTCTTCGTCCCAGGCAATTATAATGCCGATTGCAGTGATAACAAGGAGTGCGATTCTTGAAATCCACATAACTGATTTGTCAGATGCGTTCTTCTTGTTCTTTTCAAAAATATTCTTTGCAAAAGCTGATGATGCAATAAGAAGATAGGAGTCAGATGAGCTGATTGTTGCGGCAAGAATACCTGCCATAACAACACCTGCAAGAAGAGCGGGAAGAAGATATTCTGAAAGGTTGATGAAAATGTTTTCTGCGCCGCCGCTTGTAAGAAGGCTTTCTTCTGTGGGGAAGAGAGAACGGCCGAGAACACCGATGAAAACTGCGGCAAAGAGAGAGATGATAACCCATACTGTTGCTATTCTTCTTGATTTTTTGAGTTCATCAGGCTTTCTGATAGCAATGAATCTCAAAAGAACCTGAGGAATACCGAAGTAACCGAGACCCCATGATGCAGTTGAAAGAATTGTGAGAAGTCCGTATCCTGTGGGTTCACCGAACTGAGCAACACCGTTAACAACCTGCTGAACGCCGTCGGCATCTGTAACGGGAGTTGCCATACTTGTGAGTGAAAAATATCCGGGGATAGCCTGAGCGTTTGCGAGAACAGCATCAATGCCGCCTGCGTTGATTGTGCCTGTTACAAGAACTGTAACAAGGGCGATAATCATAACAACAGCCTGCATAAAGTCTGAAACGCTTTCAGCAAGGAATCCGCCGAGGAAGGTGTAAACCACAACGAAAACTGCGCCTACGATAAGCATTGAATGATAGCTGTAACCAAAAAGGGTGCTGAAAAGCTTGCCGCAGGTTACAAAACAGCTTGAGGCATAAACAGTGAAGAAAACAAGAATAAACACAGCCGCAAGGGTCATAATGATATTCTTCTTTTCGTGATATCTGTTTGAGAAAAATTCGGGGATTGTGATAGCGTTGCCTGCAACAACCGAGTATCTTCTCAATCTTTTGGCAACAACAAGCCAGTTAATATAAGTACCGATTGCAAGACCGATAGCTGTCCATGCAGCGTCGGCAATTCCGCACCAATAAGCAACACCGGGGAGGCCCATAAGAAGCCAACCGCTCATGTCTGATGCTTCGGCGCTCATAGCCGCAACCCAGGGGCCGAGAGTTCTGCCGCCGATGAAATAATCTTCGGAGCTTTTGTTTGACCTTTTAGCGTAGAATAAACCGATTGCAATAACTATGAGCATATATCCTGCCATAGCTAAAAAAATCTGTAATGTTGATGAATCCATCATATTCCTCCGTTTCAATAAACATAGGGGAAGTATACCACATAATTTTATGTTTGTAAAGTGCTAAAGTAATTTGACTTTCAAAAAAAGAATAATGTCAAATGATATGGAAAAATGCAAAGCAATGTGTTACAATGACCTCAATATGGAAACAGGAGGCAAACTATGATTAAGCTTGAACTTACAAACTATGATATTTTTCCCAAGGTGTTTCCTTGTGATAAGGAAATTGAAATTACCGTTAAACCGTTAGGGCTTCACGTTGCTTTTTCGGGTGAATATACAATCGGCTTGCGTGAGCTGACTCAGGGCAACAATCTGCGATACCCTGAAAGAAAAAATCTTGTAGAATACAAGGTTACTCCCGATGCTGACGGATGCCTTCGCTTTAAGCACTCCTTCAGAGGGGAGCAGGAGCATTATGTTGATATTATGAAGGATGACAAGCGTGTTGTCCGCCTTTCGGTTTATTCTCTTTTGCCCGACCTTGTGGGCAGATACCCGTTCAGAGGGGATTTGCACATGCACACCTGCCGTTCAGACGGCAGACAGGCTCCTGCAATAGTTGCCGCAGAATACAGAAAAAACGGCTATGACTTCCTTGCAATGACTGACCACGATGTTTATTATGCTTCGCTTGAGGCAATCAACACATACAAGGATGTGCCTATTGAATTTAACCTTGTAACGGGTGAAGAGGTTCACCTTGAGGGCAATGATATTCATATTGTAAATTTCGGCGGTAAATACAGCGTTAATGCTCTTATGCCCGGCGACCACCATATTGATGTAGGCCCGTCAAAGGAGCTTCGTTCACTTGACGGTGAATGCCCTGATATTATCAGCGTTGAGGAGTATAAGCGCCAGGTAAACGAGCTTGCCGAAACCTTGAGTATTCCCGACGGAATAGAAAAGTTTACCTACGCCGCTTGTGTGTGGATTTTTAATCATATTAAAAAGGCCGACGGCCTCGGAATTTTCTGCCATCCTTACTGGATTCAGAATGTTTTTCAGGTTCCCGAAAATCTTGTGGAATATATGATGGAAACTCAGCCCTTTGATGCATTTGAGGTGCTTGGCGGTGAGGCTTATTTTGAGCAGAACGGTTTCCAGGCGGCAAGATATTATGATGACAGAATAAAGGGCAGGCATTATCCAATTGTGGGCAGTACCGACAGCCACGGCTGTGTTCATAATGATAACGGCTTTGTAGCCTCCACAATCGTTTTTGCTCCCGAAAATACAAGAGAGGGAATTATTTCTTCAATTAAAGATTTTTATTCTGTTGCCGTTGACTCAATCAGCAAGGAGCTTCGCCTTGTGGGTGAAACACGCTTTGTCCGTTACGGATGCTTTCTTCTTCGTGAATTTTTCACTCTTCACGACGAGCTTGTTTTTGAAGAAGGCAGACTTATGAAAGATTATGCTTGCGGTGATGAGGATGCCGCAAGACTTCTTAAAGCAATCAACGGAAGAATGAAAAAACAACGCGAAAAATATTTTGCTTTTTAGGTTGATTTATTTGAGCGTTGTGATAAAATGCAGATAATGTCACAGATACGGAGGT
The DNA here is from genome assembly GCA_017465465.1 of Clostridia bacterium. Lineage (GTDB taxonomy): Bacteria > Bacillota > Clostridia > Oscillospirales > Acutalibacteraceae > CAG-488. The sequence continues at coordinate 38,529 of JAFTWE010000002.1, forward strand.
ATTGTTATGTTAAAAGTCGGTCTTGTAGGCGTCGGCGGAATCAGCGGCGCACACATCCCTGCATGGGAAGCTATGGAGGATGCAGAGCTTGTTGCTCTTTGCGATATTCGCTCTGAAAGAATGGAGAATTATCAGTCCAAGCGTTGTTATCTTGATTTTGATGAAATGCTGGAAAATGAAGAGCTTGATATTCTTGACATCTGCCTTCCTACATATCTTCACGCAGATTTTGCGGTTAAGGCAATGGAAAAGGGCATCAATGTTGTAACAGAAAAGCCCATTTCTTTAAAAGAAGAGGATGTTGAAAGGGTATATTCAACAGCCGCAAAAAATAATGTTAAGTTTATGGTAGCTCAGGTGCTTCGCTTCTGGCCTGAATATGAGGTACTTAAAGAAATTTATGACACCCAAAAATACGGCAAGCTTCTTTCGGGCACAATGCTTCGCCTTGGCGGTTATCCCCGTTGGAGCTGGGATAACTGGATGATGGATGAAAAACGAAGCGGACTTGTTCCCTTTGATTTGCATATTCACGACCTTGATTTTATGGTTTACGCTTTTGGTAAGCCCGAGGTTAATTTCCAGTACCGTTCAAAATTACCTAATCAGGATTTCATCAGCGTTTCATATAACTTCGGTGATTTTTCGGTAAACTGTGAATCCTCATGGTATGCTATTCGTTATCCCTTTACTGCGGAATTCCGTTTTCAGTTTGAAAAGGCTGTTGTAGCCTGGGAAAATGACGAAATGAAGATTTATACAACAGAACAGGATGAGCCTATTAACCTCACTCAGCAGGCTGAGGGCGACACAGGCAACATCAATCTTCCCAAGAGCGATGCTTACGCTAACGAGCTTATCTATTTTAAAGATTGTGTTAAAAACAATCTTCCTGTTGAAAAGGTTAAGGCTGACGAGCTTGAATGTGTATTGAAAATTCTTAACAATTTATAATTAGGAGAAAAAATTATGGAAAAGAAACTTGTAGTCGGTAACATCGGCATGATGTTTGGTATGGCTCATCTTGAAGGAGCTATGGGTTACGATGCCGAAATTGCTTTGATTTGTGACAGCAACCCCGAAACCCTTGCCGCCGCAGGCAAAAAGTATAATATCCCTGAAGAAAAATGGTGCACAGATTATCACGACATTATCAATAATAAAGATATAAATGTTGTTTCTGTTGCAATTCCCGACCAGCAGCACAAGCAGGTTTGCATTGAGCTTCTTAACGCAGGCAAGCACGTTCTTTGCGAAAAACCCCTTGCTCTCACAAGAGAAGACATTGATGAAATCGTAAGAGTAGCAGAAGCATCAAACTGTAAATTTATGGTTGGTCAGATTTGCCGTTTTACTCCTTCATTTGAAAAGGCAAAGGAGCTTATTGATAACGGCACACTTGGCGAGATTTATTTTGTTGAATCTGAATATGCTCACGACTATATGAACATTGTTAAAACAAAGTTTGGTGACGGCAACTGGCGCGCAGACCCCAACCGTCACGGCCTTATCGGCGGCGGATGCCACGCGGTTGACCTTCTTCGTTGGCTTGCAGGCGACCCTGAGGAGGTATTTGCTTACGGTACTCACAAGGCTCTTCTCACAGTTCCTTATGACGATGCAACTGTTGCTATTATGAAATTCCCCAACGGCGTTGCAGGCAAGGTTTTTGTTTCAACAGGCTGTAAGCGTGACTACACAATGCGTACAGTAATTTACGGCACAAAGGGAACTCTTATTTGTGACAACACTTCACCAACAATGCAGCTTTTTGTTGCTGATGAAAACGGTGTAGCTCCCGAAAAGCCCGAAATTGTTGAGGTTGAGGTTAATAACCATAACGCTATCAAAGAATTTGCAGTTTTTGCAGATGCTATTCTTAACGATAAGCCTGTTCTCACCGATGCAAGAGAGGGCGCAAAAACAGTTGCCGCCTGCCTTGCGATTGTTGAATCTTCCGTTACAGGCAAAATAGTAAAACCAAATTACGAGTTTTAATGAAAAAGGCTATCTCACAAAAATGAGATAGCCTTGATTTTATTTTGTGAAATTAGGGAGATAAGCGCCGCCTTTGATTAACGACTGTTGAAGCTCCTTTATCGAAATGCTTCTGACATCTTCTTTTTCGCAAGCGAGGGCCGCCGCTGTGCCTGCCGCCTCACCGGTGATGAAGCACCCCGGCATTACCCTGATTGATGCCTGCATCTGACGGTCAGTTCCGATGCATCTGCCTGCAACCAAAGCATTTTTGAATGAAACGGGAATCAGACAGCGATAGGGAATACCGTAGGATTCACCGCTTTTATATCTGAGAGAGGAGCGGTATTCCTTAGAAAAGCGTTCATATTCCTTCTTGGCGGTGCTCATAACGTGAATGTCAACAGGGTAGCAGTATCGTCCGATTTCATCCTCAAAAACCGAGCGATTGATAAAATCGTCAACATTTAAGGTGTAGTCGCATTTTATGCGCCGCGATTCTCTTACTCCGAGTGTTGCGGCAGTCGATACAAGACGGAGATTTTTATAACCGCTGAAATATCGCTTGAAATAGTTTTCAAATTCTACCATAGACTTTCTGCCCCAAAGCATACCGTCGGTGAGTTCAGCTTCATCCACAGGGTCTATGTTAAATATGTGGCCGATATTACCGCCGCTTATTGAGTCGTTACCGTGAAAAAATCCGGGGATATGTCTGTCTTCATAGCTCAGAACACCGTCTTTATAAGCTTGCTCAACATGCTTGTTCCAAGGCTCGTTACACTCTTCTTTGTCTATACCCGACCAGATACTGCAAAGAGTGGGCGGCATAACATTGCCGTCAGCATCACCTTTTTCGTATTCACCGCCGCCAAAAGCGCAAAGGTCGCCATCGCCTGTGCAGTCAATATAAATTTTGGCCTTAACAGCAAAAAGACCGCTTTTTGAGCCGAGAATAACGCCTTCTATAGCATTGTCTTTAACAATTACATCGTAAACGGTAGTAAAAAAAGAGAACTTAACGCCTGCCTCAGTGATGATATCATCATAAGCTCTTTTCAGCTCTTCGGTGTCAAGGGTGGTCCAATTTCTTAATGCAACGGCATTTTTCAGCTTTTGGCGTATTTCATAGCCGATTCCGTTAGATAGAATATTTACTCCGTCATCAAATGGTGCAAATGCGGGTACAAGCCCTGAGGTGCCTAAACCGCCAAAGCATCCGGAAGCTTCGGCTAAAAAGACCTGCTTCCCCATTCTTGCCGCCGCAACCGCCGCTGCAATGCCTGCTGCACCGCCGCCTGCCACAAAAACGTCAGTTATGTACTTGAAATCTAAATTTTTTTGATAAATCATTTTCAGTCGATATCTTTCTTCAGAATTTCAGCAGGAATTTGTCTGTTCTTAAAATAAAACTGTCTGTCGTGTTCACTGATTTCACGAAGAACTCTGCAAGGGTTACCAACGGCAACCACATTTGCAGGGATATCTTTTGTAACAACACTTCCTGCGCCGATAACTGTGTTATCTCCGATTGTAACACCCGGCAGAACAATAACTCCTGCGCCCAGCCAGCAATTTTTGCCGATATGAACGGGCATATTGTATTGGTAAGCTTTTTCTCTCAGCTCAGGTAAAATCGGATGGCCTGCCGTTGCAATTACCACATTCGGGCCAAGCATAGTGTAATCACCCACATAAATATGGGTGTCATCTACCAATGTCAGGTTAAAGTTTGCATAAACCCACTTACCGAAATGAGTGTGACGACCTCCCCAGTTTGAGTGAAGAGGCGGCTCGATGTAGCAGTTTTCACCTATTTCGGCAAACATTTCCTGAAGTAGCTTTTCTCGCTTCTCTGCCTCAAGGGGGCGGGTAGCGTTATAATCATAAAGCTTTTCAAGGCAAAGGGCTTGTTCTTTCATAATTGCTTCATCACTCGGGTAATAAATTTCACCTGAGTGAAGCTGTTCTTTCATATCCATAAGTGCCTCCGGGGGTTAGTTTGAATCAACGGGTTTTTTCTTGATAAAGCTGATACCGATTGCCATAACAACTGCAAACAAAATCAGATAACCCGGGATTTTTTCTGCGTGAGCGTTTACTGCGGCAACAACCATAAACAGACTGCCTGCAATGGCAAGGGTTGGAGCAATAAAGCGCTGAACGAAATTGAATTCTTTATTAAAATACATCTTAATAAAAATGGGAATATAAAACGGATAAATTGTAACAATGGGAAGCTCTGTTGGGTCAAAGGCAAACATACCCAGCTTTTCGCTGAAATCACTCATCTGTGAGCAATAGAAGAAAAGGAGCCATGCGGCACAGAGAAGAAGCCCTACGATTGAAGAGTTAGAGGGCATATTTGTGCTTTTATCAATATTTGCAATAATGTGCGGAGCAGGTCCTCTGCCGCGGTTTGCAACAGAATAAAGACCTCTTGAACAGCCAAGCATAAGACCGTTGAGTGTGCCCAGGAAGAGACAATAACAAACACAAAAACGCCTGTTCCCATAACACTTCCGAATACTGAGGCGAAGGCTTTTTTAGCGCCTGTCTGACCGCTTGCCATCATTTCTGCATTTGGAACTGCACCAGCAAGGCCAACATAATAGAAAACATAAATTGCAACAATGGCAAATGCGCCTATTACAAGAGCCTTGGGAAGATTCTTTTTAGCATCCTTAAGCTCTGCATTGATTGAGGTTGCGATAATCCAGCCTTCATAAGCAAAAACTGTTGCACAAACAGCTTTAAAAATAGCGTCTGAAGCAGGAATATCAGAAACAACAGTTGTAAAGTTTGCAACCGTGTGACCTTTGGTAAGGCCGTAGATTGTGCCTACAATGCCCATAAGAAGCAAGGGAACCAGTTTTATAAAGGTGGTGGACACCTGAAATTTACCCGAAATAACAGGGGAAAGGGTGTTAAGGGCGAAGCTGGCTATGAGATAAAACCCTGCCAACACAAAGCAAAGTCCGCCTGTAATGTCTGCCTTTTCACCGTAAATGAGCACAAGCGTGTAGCGTGCAGAAAGCCACGCAAGAGCCATAGTCAGCGTAGGGTAATAAATGGTGGACAAAAACCAGCCGACAATGTAGCCGTATTTTTCACCAACAGCGGCCTCGGCATAGTCAACAACACCGTTGACCTTTTCATATTTGGTTGCAAGAATTGAAAAAGTATATGCGGCAATAATCATAACTGCGCCGCCGATAATCCAGGCGAGGATACCGAGCTTCAGATTACCGCCTGTGTAATTGAGAATAGATTCGGCCTTGAAAAAAACACCGCTGCCTACAACAATTCCTATTACCATGCAAATTGCAGTCAGCAGGCCGTATTTCTTTTTAAGTTCTGCCATTTAATCAACCTTTCTGTTAAGGGTTTCAATTTATTTAAAGTTTAACTTGTAAAATAAAAAAAGTCAATATAATTTTAGAGGCTTCTGAGATTGACTTTTCTGAAAGAAAGAATATAATTTAATCATTGGAGGTGGAAGAATGATTGCCTTTTTGTTAGTGAGCTTTCTTGCGAGTGTAATAGGTGCAATCTGCGGAATCGGTGGGGGAGTAATCATCAAGCCTGTGCTTGATATGCTGGCGTTGGAGTCTGTTGCGGCAATAAATTTTCTTTCGGGCTGCACGGTGCTTTCAATGAGCAGTTATTCCGTGGGAAAATCTCTCGTTAAAAAAGAAAAAGCTGTAAATATGGCAACGGGAACACCTCTTGCGGTTGGCGCGGCTTTGGGCGGAATTCTCGGTAAAGAGCTGTTTTCTTTTGTTAAAGACAGCGTTTCTTCCCCTGAAAATCTCAGCGCAATTCAAGCTGTTGCCTTGGGGATAATCACCGTCGGCACTTTGATTTATACTGTTAATAAAAGTAAAATTCACACTCATAATGTTAAAAATAAAGCGGCGTGTGTTTTAATAGGTGTGGCTCTTGGTGTTATGTCAAGCTTTTTGGGGATTGGCGGAGGACCGATAAATCTTGTTGTGCTTTACTTTTTCTTTAGTATGGACACAAAAACAGCCGCTTCAAACAGCCTTTACATAATCTTTTTCAGTCAGCTTGCAAATCTGATTGCCTCGCTGGTAACAGGCTCTGTTCCCGAATTTAACACATTTGCGCTTATTCTTATGATTTGCGGAGGAATCGGCGGCGGAATAGCGGGAAGAGCGCTTAACAAAAAAATAAACAACTCCACGGTTGAGAAGCTGTTTATCGGTCTTATGAGCGTGATTATTCTCATTTGTGTTTATAATGCTGTTAAAAACTTAATATAAAATAAAAAGTGGCTTACCGAAGTAAGCCACTTAAATTTTTATCAGAGCTTCATTGCAACGTCCCAAGCGCCCCAGATAACTGTGCGAAGGTTACCAACCTTTGCGGCGTCACCGATAACGTGAACGTGCTTTGCTTTTTCTGCAACGGGAGCAGGCTTGTAGCCAACTGAAAGAATAACGCTGTCAGCAGGGATGTCAATTGTTTTGCCGTCCTTGGTTGCAACTGTTACGCCGTCCTTGCGAACTTCTGTTGTTTTTGTTTCAAGGTAAACAGGAACTTTGTTAGCCTTGAAGCAGTCGCGAAGGAAGCTTGTGTTTGCAAGAGCAACACCTGGAGTGGTGATAAGGTCATCCTGCATTTCAACGATTGTCGGCTTTTTGCCCTGAAGGAACAAGTCATAAGCGATTTCACAGCCTGTAAGACCGCCGCCGATAACAACAACATTTTCGCCAACCTCTTTTTCTTTGAGGAGGTATTCAACAGCTTCAATGCCGTATTCGTTAGCGCCCTTAACGGGGATTTTGTTAGCAACTGAACCTGTTGCAACAATAACCTCGTCAGCGTCAAGTGAAGCGATATCTTTGACCTCGGTATTCATCTTAACTGTGATAGAAGGCTGTTTAAGAATTTCACGCTTGTACCAAGCAATAAGGTCGCGGTCCTTTTCTTTGAAAGACGGAGCTGCAGCAGCAATGAATACACCGCCGAGAACATCTGACTTTTCATAAAGAGTAACTGTGTGGCCGCGCTTTGCACAGACGATTGCAGCTTCCATACCGCCGATACCGCCGCCGATAACAGCAATTTTCTTGCTCTTCTTTGCAGGGGTAATCTTGTATTTCTTTGACTGCATTGTTTCAGGGTTAAGTGCACAGCGGGCAAGACCCATTGTGTCTTTAAGGTCCTGAGTGTTTGCGTGACCCTTTGAAGAAGAGAAGTTGAAGCAACCGCTGTGGCAGCAGATACAAGGTCTGATTTCTTCAAGTCTGTCATCAATAAGCTTTGTAATCCATTCGGGGTCTGCAAGGAACTGACGGGCAACGCCTACGCCGTCAATCTTGCCTTCGGCAACAGCCTTTGCACCAACATCAGGCTCCATACGGCCTGCACAAACAACAGGAATATCAACAAACTCTTTGATGTGAGCAACATCGTCAAGGTTACAGTTCTGAGGCATATACATAGGCGGATGTGCCCAGTACCATGAGTCGTATGTACCGTTATCGGCGTTGAGCATATCATAGCCTGCATCCTGAAGATACTTAGCGGCCTTTTCACTTTCAGCCATATTACGGCCAACCTCTGTGTATTCTTCACCGGGCATAGCGCCTTCGCAGAAGCCCTTCATCTTTGACTCAACTGAATAACGAAGTGAAACAGGATAATCATCACCGCAGGATTCTTTGATTGCCTTAACAACCTCAGCGGCAAAGCGGTATCTGTTTTCAAAGCTTCCGCCGTATTCGTCGGTACGCTTGTTAAAGAATTCAATAGCAAACTGGTCAAGAAGATAACCCTCGTGAACAGCGTGAACCTCAACACCGTCAACACCTGCGTCACGGCAGAGCTTTGCAGTTTTAGCAAAAGCTTCAATGATTTCGTGAATCTGCTCTTTTGTCATTTCGGGGCAGATGATATCGTGAGCCCAGCGTGAAGGCTGTGGACTTGGAGAAGCAAGCTCATGTGAAGTGTCAAGAATGGGCTTAACAAGAGCGCGTGTAATTTTATTTTTGTGAAGAGGAGCAACAAGCTCTGTGATAGCCCAGGAGCGGCCCATACCTGCTGTGAGCTGAACAAAAAGCTTAGCGCCTGTTTTATGGATTTCATCCATAAACTCTTTAAGGTCTTCAAACATCTTTGGATTCTGCCAGAGCCATTTGCCCCAGAATGTATCGCGCAAAGGAGCAATACCGGGGATGATAAGACCAACATTGTTGTTAGCTCTTTCCAAAAAGAGCTTTGCGGCCTCTTTGTCAAAGTGGCAACCGCCGAGCTCAAACCAACCGAAAAGCGATGTACCGCCCATAGGGCACATAACGATTCTGTTTTTGATTTCAACATTGCCTATTTTCCAAGGGGTAAATAATGCTTCGTATTGTTTATCCACTGAAAACACTTCCTTATGTTTTATTTTAACATTACTATAATAAAGAAAAATCCTTGCATTGTCAAGAGTTTCACAAACGAAACTGCTTTTTAAAAGTCTGCATTTCCCACTGTTCTGGGGTAGGGGGTAACATCACGGATATTCTGCATACCTGTGAGATACATTATTGCTCTTTCAAAGCCCAGACCAAAGCCTGCGTGCCTGGTTCCGCCGTATTTTCTCAAATCAAGATACCACCAATAATCCTCTTCGTTAAGGCCAAGCTCTTTCATTCGTGCGGCAAGAACATCATATCGTTCTTCGCGCTGACTTCCGCCGATGATTTCACCTATGCCGGGAACAAGGCAATCCATAGCGGCAACAGTTTTTCCGTCATCATTAAGGCGCATATAAAAAGCTTTGATTTCTTTCGGATAGTCGGTAACAAAAACGGGGCGCTTGAAAACAACCTCGGTAAGGTATCTTTCGTGCTCTGTTTGCAAATCACTGCCCCATTCAACAGGGTATTCAAAGTTGTGGTTGTTCTTTTTGAGGATTTCAATAGCCTCGGTGTAAGTAACTTTGCCGAAATCGGCATTTACAACACCCTGAAGCCTCTCGATAAGCCCCTTGTCAATAAATGAATTGAAAAATGCAATTTCCTCAGCGGCATTTTCAAGAACATAATTTATAACAAATTTGAGCATATCCTCAGCAAGACGCATATCGTCATTCAGGTCAGCAAAGGCGATTTCAGGCTCAATCATCCAGAATTCTGCCGCGTGACGGGTTGTGTTGGAGTTTTCTGCTCTGAATGTGGGGCCAAAGGTGTAAACATTTCTGAACGCCATTGCATAGGTTTCGGCGCTTAACTGACCGCTTACGGTGAGGTTTGCACTTTTACCGAAGAAGTCTTTTGAAAAGTCAACCTTGCCGTCGCTGACAGGGAGATTGTCCATATCAAGGGTTGTTACTCTGAACATTTCACCTGCACCCTCACAGTCACTTGCGGTGATAATAGGGGTATGGGTGTAAACAAAACCTCTTTCGTTAAAGAACTTGTGAATGGCATAAGCCGCAACACTTCTCACTCTGAAAACTGCAGAGAAGGTGTTTGTTCTCGGCCTTAGGTGAGCGATTGTTCTCAGATATTCAAGTGAATGCCTTTTCTTTTGCAACGGATAGTCGGGGGTGGATTTGCCCTCAACTTCGATTTTTGTTGCCTTGATTTCAAAGGGCTGCTTTGCTTCGGGGGTGAGCACAAGCACGCCGTCAATATTCAGCGCCGCACCAACATTCATTGAAGCAATTTCTTTGTAATTGTGAATATTTTCACTTTCAAAAACAACCTGAATGTTTTTGAAAAAAGTTCCGTCATTTATTTCAATAAAACCAAAAACATTTGAAGAGCGAAGAGTTCTTACCCAGCCTGAAATGCTGACCTCTTTGCCGTCAAATTCATTTGGGTTTGTAAATATTTCTTTAACCGTTGTTTTCATTGGAACTCCTCCGTAATTTTTACTGTGTTAATTTTACAATGTCGGTGTATAAAAATCAAGATTAAAACCCTTGAATTATTACTGTTAATCGTTTACACTATAATAAAATATATCGAAAGGGTATGATTATGCTTTATATTGGTATAGATTTAGGTACTTCGGCTGTGAAGCTGTTGCTTGTGGACGAAAAAGGCGAAATCAAAAATGTGGTTTCCAAAGAATATCCCATCAGCTTCCCAAAGTCAAACTGGTCTGAGCAAAACCCTGCTGACTGGTGGAACGCAACGGTTGAGGGAATCAACGAGCTTGTTGAAGGCTTTGATAAATCACAGGTTTGCGGAATCGGCGCAGGAGGTCAGATGCACGGGCTTGTGGCGCTTGATGAAAATGACGAGGTTATCCGCCCTGCAATTTTGTGGAACGACGGCAGAACGGAAAAAGAGGTTGAATATTTAAACTCCGTTATCGGTAAGGATAAGCTTTCAAAGTATACAGCCAATATTGCTTTTGCAGGCTTTACCGCTCCTAAAATTTTGTGGATGAAAAATAATGAGCCTGAAAACTTTGAAAAAATCAGCAAAATTATGCTCCCCAAGGATTACATAAATTATAAGCTGACAGGTGTTCATTGCTGTGATTATTCCGACGCTTCGGGTATGCTCCTTTTGGATGTTAAAAATAAATGCTACAGCAAAGAAATGCTCGAAATTTGCGAAATTACCGAGGATAAGCTACCGACACTTTATGAAAGCTATGAAGTTGTGGGCAATGTTAAAAAGGAAGTTGCCGATATGTTCGGCTTTGGCGAAGTTAAGGTGGTTGCAGGCGCAGGTGATAATGCCGCCGCGGCAATCGGCACGGGAACTGTAGGTGACGGCAAGTGCAACATTTCACTCGGAACATCGGGAACAATTTTTATTTCAAGCAACTCTTTCGGTGTAGATAAATTCAATGCACTTCATTCCTTTGCTCACGCTGACGGAAATTATCATCTTATGGGCTGTATGCTTTCTGCCGCTTCGTGTAACAAGTGGTTTATGGATGATGTTTTGCAGGACAAGGATTATTCCTCCATTCAGGCAAAAATCACCGATGATAAATTAGGCAATAACGAGGTTTATTTTCTCCCGTATCTTATGGGTGAAAGAAGCCCCATAAATGACACAAACGCAAGAGGAACTTTTATTGGTATGAGTATGGATACCAAGCGTGAAAGTATGCTTCAGGCGGTGCTCGAGGGAGTGGCTTTTGCCATTCGCGATTGCTTTGAAATTGCAAAGGATTTGGGAATAAATATTTCTCAAAGCAACATCTGCGGCGGCGGAGCAAAAAGCAACCTTTGGAAAAAGATTATTGCAAATGTTCTGGGTATCCGCCTTGACATTGTTAAAACAGAGCAAGGCCCCGGTTACGGCGGTGCAATGCTTGCAATGGTTGGTTGCGGAGTGTATAATGATGTAAATGAAGCGTGCAACAAGCTGGTTGAGGTTGTAGAAAGTGTTTACCCCGACGAAGAGCTTGCCGCGCGTTATGATAAAAAATATCAGAGCTTCAAAAAAATATACCCTGCGTTAAAAGAAACCTTCAGGGAGCTTAGTAAGGAGTAAAATTATGAGCGAAATTTTTAAGGGAATTGACACAATCAGGTATGAGGGCCCACAGAGCAAAAATCCTCTTGCTTTTAAATTTTATGATGCCGAAAAAATAGTTATGGGCAAGCCTATGAAGGCTTATCTTCCTTTTGCAATGGCTTGGTGGCATAACCTTGGAGCCGCAGGCACGGATATGTTCGGAAGAGACACAGCCGATAAATCCTTCGGCGCAGAAAAAGGCACAATGGCTCACGCAAGGGCAAAGGTTGATGCAGGCTTTGAATTTATGCAGAAGCTTGGTATTGAATACTTCTGCTTCCACGATGTTGACCTTGTTCCCGAAGCTGACGACATCAACGAAACTAATGCAAGGCTTGATGAAATCTCCGATTATATTCTTGAAAAAATGAATAAAACAGGCATAAAGTGCCTTTGGGGAACAGCCAATATGTTTTCAAATCCCCGTTTTATGAACGGTGCAGGCAGCACAAACTCAGCCGATGTTTATTGCTTTGCCGCCGCTCAGATTAAAAAAGCACTTGAGCTTACCGTTAAATTGGGCGGTAAAGGCTATGTTTTCTGGGGCGGCAGAGAGGGATATGAAACTCTTCTTAACACCGATGTTAAATTTGAGCAGGAAAACATTGCAAGACTTATGCATTTAGCAGTCGATTACGGCCGTAAAATCGGCTTTACAGGCGATTTTTACATTGAGCCGAAGCCGAAGGAGCCTATGAAGCATCAGTATGATTTTGATGCCGCAACAGCAATCGGTTTCCTTCGTCAGTACGGTCTTGACAAGGATTTCAAGATGAACATTGAAGCTAACCACGCAACATTGGCAGGTCACACCTTCCAGCACGAACTCAGAATTTCTGCTATCAACGGAATGCTCGGCTCAATCGACGCTAACCAGGGCGACTATCTCTTAGGTTGGGATACCGACGAATTCCCCTTTGATGTGTATGAAGCAACAATGTGTATGTATGAGGTGCTCAAGGCAGGCGGTCTTACAGGCGGATTTAACTTTGACGCAAAATCACGCAGACCTTCAAACACCTATGAAGATATGTTTGAAAGCTATATCCTCGGTATGGATACATTTGCGCTCGGTCTTATCAAAGCCGCTGAGATTATCGAAGACGGCAGAATTGACGGCTTTATTGCTCAGAAATATTCAAGCTTCAATGAGGGCATCGGCGCGAAAATTGTTGCAGGCGAAGCAACACTTGAAGAGCTTGCAGATTACGCTCATAATCTTAAAAATACCACTGAGCCTTGCTCAGGCAAGCAGGAAAGACTTCAGGGAGTTTTAAACAGCATTTTGTTTAAATAATCCTGTTGTTAAAATAAAAATTTAATAAGGAGGTCAGTTTATGGAAAACAAACGCTCAAAGGTTCTTGTTGCAGTTATAGTTTTACTTATTGCAGGGCTGATTGCTTCAATTGTGATGATTTATAACCTCACAGAGAAGATTGATAATATGCAAGCTTCTTTCAGCAACCAGTTAAGCACAATGAATGCAAGCATCAACTCCATTTATTCAAATGTTAATGAGTCACTTGAAAAGCAGGCAAGCATTGTTTCAAGCACTGAAGAAAACAAGGGTAACCTTGACGAAAAAACTCTCACGGTGCCTGTGAGCTTAAAGATTGTTCCTAAGTCTGTTACTGATGACACAAAGCTCAGCGTTGAAATTGGCGATAATGTTTACCCTCTTTCAAAAACAAGTGAAGCCGAGTTTTCAGCCAAGATAAATGTACCTCTTTTTAACACAGAAGAAGCATATCTTCTTGTAAAGTCGGGTGATGAAACAAAAGCCGAGCTTCTTGAAGATGTTTACATAACAGATATGTGGTATTCATACCTGCCGATGATAAATCATGCTGATTTCACAGGCAACAACACCTACACCAAAGGCAGTTATACACTTAACGGAAAAATTCATATTGACTGTGATGAATCAGCTAAAATGGATAAGCGTGGCTTTGAAAAAGTAAGCCTTGAAGCCTTCCTTAACGGCAAAAAGGTGTGGGAGCAGGACTCAACTGACGCATTCAACAAGGCGAACGGAGAAATTCCTATTACCAAAGGCTTTGAAATGAAGCCCGAAGATACTTTTACCATTGATGTTGTTGCTGTTGACGGTGCAGGAATAATTCATCGTTATACTGCTCATTCCAAGTCTGCGGAAGATACACAGCTTGATGAAATGATTGAATCTGTAGTATATGCGGGCGATATTTTATATTACCCTGACGGAAAACAAGTTTTTGAATAACAAAAAATTTACGGGTCACACCAAACGGTGTGACCCGTATTTTATCTGCTGATTTCAACAGTTTCTTTGAGCCTTATATCCTGAGAGGATGCGCCGAGCATAATTTCAAATTTGCCGTTTTCAACCACCCATTCAAAGTCTTTGTTAAGAAGCTTGAATGAATCAAAACCGAGCTTGAATTCAACGCTCTTTTCTTCGCCTGCCTTAAGGCTGATTCTTTCAAAGCCCTGAAGAAGCTTGCGAGGGGTAATAATTGAAGAAACAAGGTCATTTACATAAAGCTGAATAACCTCATCGCCGTCAACATCACCGATGTTTTTAACCTTTGCGGTAACGGTGAAATCGGTTTCACCTGTTTTGATAACAGCAAGGTCAGAATATTCAAACCTTGTGTAAGAAAGACCGTGACCGAAGGAATAACGGGCAGTTCTTTCACCCTCAAACATATTTTCAAAGAAGTTCGGAAGAATTGAGTAATAGCAGGGGATTCTGTTAGAATCCGCAGGGAACGAAACGGGAACTCTGCCTGCAGGGTTATTCTGCCCGAGAAGAGTTTCCACAATAGCCTTTGCACCGAATTCACCGCCAAACCAGGAGAGAAGAACGGCGTTTGAAACCTTGACCTCTTCACTCAAATCAATGCTTCTTCCGTTTTCAAAAACAAGCACCATAGGCTTGCCGAGCTTTGCAACCTCCAGAATAAGCTTTCTCTGCTCACCGGGGAGGCGCAAGTCAGAGCGGTCGTGACCTTCGCCGCTTGTGAAGTTGTTGTCACCGCCGACGAAAATAACAAGGTCGCTTTCTTTTGCTGTTTCAACGGCTTTTTCAATGCTTGTGTCCTCAACCTCGTCATATACTTCAACAAGATGGAACTGGCCGTCTTCTGCGGTAATGGCCTGAGTGCCTACGGGAATTCCGCAGCCTGAGCATTGAAGAATTTCTGCCTTGCCGTCAAGAGCAGCTTTCAGCTCATCATAAACCGAACGCACCTCGTAGCCCTCAGGAACAGAGGAGTAGCCGCCAACTCGTTGCTTTGCTGATGACGGACCGATGAGTGCAATTTTTTTATACTCATTTTTAAGAGGAAGAATGCCGTCATTTTCAAGGAGTGTCATACCTTCTTTTGCGGCTTCATAAGCAAGGGACTTGTGCTTTTCGCAACGGATAACTTTCTTGTATTTTTCTTCATCGGCATAAGGATTTTCAAAAAGACCGAGCTCAAATTTGAGAGTGAGCACGCTGAGAACAGAATTATCAACCTGTTCCGGTGAAATTTCACCCTTGTTGATGTATTCAATCAAGGCGCCTTCCCACATATCGGGGGTGTAGTCGCTGCAGCCCTGCATATCCATACCTGCGTTGAATACATCGCGGATAGCTTCTTTGTCATTTTCGGCTGTTTTGTGAGCCTGAAGAATGCGCCTGATTGCACCCCAGTCTGCCCTTACATAGCCCTTCATTCCCCAACGGTTGCGGAGAATTTCGGTAAGATAATATTTTGAACTGATTACAACCTCACCGTCAATAGCGTTGTAGCAAGCCATAACATTATTGGCACCTGCCTTGGTGATTGCTTTTTCAAAAACGGGGAGATAGCACTGCTCAATTTCACGCTTGCCAACCCTTGCGTTAGCGCAGTTGATACCGTTTTCGGGAATTCCGTGAACGCAATAGTGCTTCGGCTCGGTAAGAACGGCATCGTCACGCTTGAAGTCGCCGTTTTTCTGCTCGCCTGTGATAATCTGATATCCCATTTCACCGCAGAGATATGTATCTTCGCCAAAGGTTTCTTCAACTCTTCCCCAACGGGGCTCTCTTGCAACATCAAGGTTGGGGGCAAGAATTTCGTGCATACCCAGAATTCGGGTTTCTGCGCCGATTGCCTGACCCACGCGGTTGGTAATGCTTCTGTTAAAGGATGCCGCCAACGTGAGGGGAACAGGGAAAATGGTAGCACCGGGGAAAGAAATTCCGTGCAAAGCCTCGCCTGTAAAAATGCAGGGGATGCCAAGACGGGTCTTTTCTACCATATATTTCTGAAAGCGGTTAAACATTTTTGGAACAGCATAAGCGTCGTGAATAAATCCGATACCTCTGTCACCGATTGTTTTTTCTAATTCATCCCACTTGATTTCTGATTTTTCATCAATGGAGCAATGATTTAATTTATGAGGGATTGTGGCATATTCCACGCCTCTGATTATGTCAAGCTGAGCAACCTTTTCTTCCAATGTCATAAGTGAAAGAAGAGCCTCAGCGCGTTCTCTTGAAGAAAGAGTTGTATCTTTGTAGTTCATAATATCACCTGAAAACCGTATTCCCTTCGGGGGTTAATTGGATTATATCATCACTGAAATACGATGTCAATCTGCACAGATATCAAAAAGTGTTGTGGAAATATTGTTGATATTTTTCTGAATTTACACTATACTTATCCGAGTGAAAAAGAGAGGTGCATTATGAAAGCAGTTAAAATTTTAGGAATTATACTTGGAGTTATCGCCCTGATTGCGGCAGTAACAGCAGCAGTAAATGTTAATGTTGCAAAAAGCGGTGTGGAATATGCCCAAACCTTTGAAAAGGTTGAATATGAAAATCAGCTTGTTCCCGAAAAAGACACAGACGGCTATTGGACCTTTAACACAGACAGGGATTTGAAGGTTTTACAGCTTACGGATATTCATGTGGGCGGCGGTTATCTTTCTGTTAAAGAAGATAAAAAGGCTCTTAATGCAGTTGCGGCTATGATTACCGCAGAAAAGCCCGATTTGGTTGTTCTCACAGGTGATATGGTTTACCCCGTGCCTTTTTCCGCAGGCACATTCAACAACAAAAGCTCAACCAATATGGTAATCAGCCTTATGGAAAGCCTCGGCGTATATTACACTGTTTGCTTTGGTAACCACGATACAGAGCTTTACAGCTATTACAGCCGAGAAGATGTTTCTGATATGTGGTCTTCATCAGAGCTTAAATACAGCCTTTATCAGGCAGGCCCCGAAGATGTTGACGGCTACGGCAACCATGTTATCAAGGTTAAAAATTCTGAGGGTATTGTTAAAAACGCATATTTTGTTCTTGATTCTCACGCTTATACCGACGGTGACTATCTCGGCATTTTGTGGAAGTATGACAACATAAAAGAAAGCCAGATTAAGTGGTATGAAGAGAATGTAAAAGCCATTGATAAGGCTAACAAGGCTCTTGACCCCGATTGCCCGCTTTTTACTTCTCTTGCATTTTTCCATATTCCTCTTGAAGAGTATGAATTCGCTTGGTCAGAGCTTCAGAAAAATGAATATAAAAACACCGAAAACGCAAAGCTCATTGACGGCTGGTTCCACGAAAACGATGAAAAGGTTTATCACGGTGTTCACCCCGAGCAGTTTTTTGAAACAATAGAGGCTCTTGGCTCAACCAAAGCGCTTTTCTGCGGACACGACCATATTAACAATGCAATTCTTGAATACAAAGGTATCAACCTCGTTTACGGTAACAGCGTTGATTACCTCGCTTATGCCGGTATTGACAAAAAAGGCCCACAGCGCGGCTGCACTGTCATCACCCTTACTCAAAGCGGTGAAGTGTCAATAGAGCTTAGCAATTATTATCAGGATAAGTACGAAAGCAAGTACGAAAAAGAAGAAGTTTCAATGGAGTGGGAATAAAACTTAAAAATATTATATTTTGCCGTTTCTCTCAGGGGAACGGCAAATTTTTGTTGTAAAATGTTGCTATCTTATTTTTTCTGTGATATAATCTATTGGTTTCAAAAATGAGTAGATTTACATATTATGTAAATTGAGGTGGAAATATGATTCATGACAATATTCTTCAGGCAATGGGTAATACTCCCCTTATCAGACTGAACAAAATGGCTGAGCCTGACAGCGCAGAAATTCTTGTTAAATTTGAAGGTATGAATGTTGGCGGCTCAATTAAAACAAGAACTGCCTATAATATGATTAAACACGCTGAGAAAAAGGGCATTATCAACGAAAACACAATTATCGTTGAGCCGACAAGCGGCAATCAGGGCATCGGCCTTGCATTGGTTGGTGCTGTCAGAGGGTATAAGGTTATTATCGTTATGCCCGACTCTGTTAGTGAAGAACGCAGAAAGTTGGTTGAGCATTACGGTGCAGAGGTCAGACTTGTTCACGACGCAGGCAATATCGGTGACTGCATTGAAGAATGCCTTCGTGTTGCATTGCAGATGCAGGAGGATGACCCCAATGTTTTTGTTCCTCAGCAGTTTGAAAACCCTGCCAATGTTTCAATTCAGCGCAAGCAGACAGGTGTTGAAATTTTAAACCAGGTTGACGGTCCTATTCACGGCTTCTGTTCGGGAATCGGCACAGGCGGAACAATCACAGGCATTGGCGAAACTCTTAAAGAAGAAAACCCCGATATTGAAATCTGGGCGGTTGAGCCTGAGCACGCGGCTATCCTTTCAGGCGGAAGCATCGGCACCCACATGCAGATGGGTATCGGTGACGGACTGATTCCCGGAATTCTCAATCAGAATATTTACAATGATATATGCATTATTAAGGACGAAGAAGCAATTCAGACCTCAAAGGACCTTGCCTCAAAGGAAGGCATAATGTGCGGAATTTCAAGCGGAACTAATGTTGCGGCGGCAATTAAGCTTGCTAAAAAATTAGGCCCCGGCAAAACTGTTGTTACCGTTCTCCCCGACACCGCTGAAAGATACTTCTCAACACCACTTTTTGAAGATTAAATCAAAACCCGACATTCACTGAATGTCGGGTTAAATTTTTATGAATATTAACTTTGCACGAAAAATAAACTGTCAAAAACGGGGATAATAATTTTCTCTTTATGAGTTGAGTTGAAAAGACTTTCTGTTATGAAATCTTTTTTAGGCGGTGCAATTTCTTTGCAGGTAATACTGATTTCCTTTGACAGCTTGCTTTGGCTCACTTTGTTTTTAGCGGCAACACAATAAAAATATTTTTCGCCGTTTTTTGTTTTATTGTCGGTAAAGCTTGCGTTTTTGCTCTCACCAATGAGGCGGAAATGGTTGCTGTTTCCCTCTGAACGGTAGATATAATATTTGTCGGCTCCGTCGGTTTTGCTCCATTTGATGTTCACAGCCAAATCGTTCTGGCGGACTGATTCAATCACAGGGGCGGTGAGTGAAGCCGTTTCTTTGGCGGCTTTGCTCATTTCGCTGTTGAATTCCTCACTTACCCCAAGGCATTGCACCTGATAATAATATGTTTTGCCCTCTTCAAGAGAGGAATCGAGGAACTCTTTGGTTGTGGTTTTGCCTATGCAGGTAAAAACTGCATCAAGGCTTGTGCTTCTGTAAACAGCGTAGCCCACAATGTCGTGGATATTATCGTCTTCCCAACTGATGCGGATTGAATTCTTGTTAATATTTTCGGTATAAATTTTTTTAACAGGTGAAAGAGTAACGGTCACATTGCAGTCAGCCGAAACATTGCCGTAGTCTGATTTTACCGTAATTGTGCAGTTCCCTGCGCCAACACCTGTGATAATTCCGTTATCGGGCACGGCTACCATCTCGTTGCTTGTGAGCCATTTTGTCTGCTCGTTGCTTGCATTAAGAGGAAGAACTGCCGAAAAAATCTCATTAGTTTCACCAATTCCGAGAACAAGTGAATCCTGACTCAGAACAATCTGATTCGGTCTGTCGTCAACAGTTGTAAAAGAATACACAGGGCCTTTGTAGGTCTTGCCCTTAATCACCGCATAGGTGCAGTAGTAATATGTTTTGTCAACGGTCAAATCCTCAACCTTTAAAGAAAGCGAAACGTTCTTATTTGAAGTGTAGGAATTGACCTTTTTCTTTTTAAGCGAAGCTTCACTTTCTCCGAAATAAAAGCCTGAGGAGCTTATGCCGTAGCTTGATGAATTGCTGATTTTACCCATAAGAGTGGCAGAGTGGGCAGAAATATTTTCTGCTGTGCCTGTTATAACGGCAAGCTGAGAAGTTCCCCCTGAGCCGTAATTGCCCGAAACGGCAGACGCCCAGCCGTACTTTGAAGCGGCATAGGCGGCAAAGGAGTGCGAGCCGATATATGTAGAGCCGTCATTATATGCAGGTCGGGCATAACCTAATATGTAAGAGGCGTTTTTCTTTCTGGTTTTAGCCTCTGCACGATATCCTTGTGAACTGCCCGTGTTGCCCTCAACAACATACACATTGTTTCCGCTTACGCCTGTAACAATGCCGATATGTTTAGCGGTTGAGCCGCCGCTCCAGTTAAAGAAAATCAAATCTCCTGCCTTTGGCGTGAAGCCGTTTTTTGGGAAATATCTGCCGCGCTTTGAATACCAGTTAACAAGTGAGGCGCAGTTGCCTATTCGCGGAATAACAGAGGTGCTTATATCTGCCTGATTGGCACACCACGCCACAAAAAACGCACACCATGCCGTGGTCGGAGCGCCAAACCACGCGCCGTATTTGGTGTATCCGCCGTCCTGACCCTTGGAAAGAGGCTTGCCCGTTGAGGTGCTCAGCTCAGTATAGCCAATCTGCGTTTTGGCAACGGCTATGAGGTCGGCAATATTTCCGCCTGTGTTGCGGTGAGTGTTGGGGAAGCTGTCACGGTAAGTAACGCCCTCAGCACTGAAGGAGAAAACTCCAATCACCAGAACAAAGGCTAATATTAAACTGAAAACTTTTTTCAATAAAATCAATCCTTTTCAAAACAGGACACAATTTTATCATAAATCAGTTATACAGTCAACAAAAAGCCGCCTGCAAAAGCAGACGGCAAAATTTTACATTTTTCAGCTAAGACCTTTCTTATCGAAGTTGAAGATGGTAGAAAGCACAATTTCATAGCCTGTTTCAATAGCTTCGGGAACAAGGCGGTCGTAATTGTCGCGGCGGTTATGGTAATAATCAGCAGGGGTGGGGTCCATAGCCGCAAGGCAGGTTGCAGGGATGCCAGCCTGGGTAAATGCCGAAGCATCTGAAGAGCCGAAATAAACATTGGCATATTTAAGGCTGTTGTGATCTGCATCTTTGGCAGAGTCCATAACAAGTGCGCTGAATTTGGGGTTATGGCGCACAGTGCCTGTCATATCTCTGTTATATACATTAAGGAACTCAAGGTCGGTGAGAGTGTCAACACACAAAACTGCAGTTTCAACTCCGCCGTTTACATATTCATCATAGTGGTCTTTGGCAAATTTTTTGCAGCCTCTGAGTCCTGCTTCTTCACCGTCTGTTACCATACAAACAACCTCGGTGTTCTCAAAGCGGATATCTGCCTCGTGAAGCATTTTAACTGCGCAGGCGGCGGCAAAGGTGCCGGTGAGATTGTCGTTTGCGCCGGGAACAAGATTTTTGTAATCAACAAAAGTGAAAAGACCAATCATTGCTATTGTTGTGAAAGGGAAAAGCACATAGCTTAAACCGCGGACAAAATCTGCAAAGCCGTTGTCAACGCTCTTTGAAAGAAGAATAATCTGTATAACAGCCACAACAAAGCTTGCTATTGCTCCTGCGATAACCGAGGCGAGGATAGCCGCCTGACCTTTACCGCCAAAGTAATACATGTGGCGCCATTCATAAACGGCATCGCAATGACCGCTGATGATGATTCTTCTTTTGGTTTCGCCTGTTGCTTTTCTTGTGGCAACAAGGTTATGACCCTCAACCTTTTTGCAAAACGGGTCGCAGAACTGCTTGTATAAAAGAAATTCCATAACGGTTATGAAAAGACCAACGCCTACAACCGCACCGAAGATAATGTTAAGCAACAGATATGAAATCACATTAGCAAAAAACAATGCAAATGTAACAACACCTGCCGCCATAACGGCAATGCTCACCACTTTAGTGAAACTGAAAAATGCCTTGGGTGCAACGGTGTAGCCCTCATAATGAGTTTCATCAACTGAGTCACCAAGGAATTTGACAATTTCTTCCTGTGATTTAAAGCAACCCTCACAGCCCGATTCACGGGGCCCGCAGGTTTTTATTATATGCTCAATACCCTTAACGGTTTCCTGAACATTCTTTTTAATTATATCTTTCGGAAAGTCTGTAATCCTCAAAATAATCACCTCAAAGAAATTTTACCTTTTCGGAACTTAAAATGTCAATAGATTTACTGAAATTTATGTTTATTTTTATTAACTTACTTTCATAAATATTGTTTTATTCTGTGAAGTTTGTTATAATTACCGTTAAGCGAGGTGATGAGGCGTGAAGAATGAAAATCTTGTGAGCATAGTGCTTCCGATTTATAATGTTGAAAAGTATCTTCCGAAGTGTATAGAGAGCGTGTTAGGGCAGACATATAAAAATATTGAAATTATCTGCGTTAACGACGGCTCACCCGACGGCAGTGAAAAAATTGTTTCTGATTATATGAAAAAAGACAGCCGTATTACCCTCATCAATCAAAAAAACCAAGGGCTTTCAGGGGCAAGGAATACGGGGATTGAAAACGCCAATGGTGAATACATAATTTTTCTTGACAGCGATGATTGGCTTGACACAGAAACAGTTGAAGCCGCAGTAAATGAGGCGCAAAAAGAAGATGCACAGCTTGTTATGTGGAGCTATGTCAGAGAATTCCCTGATGTGAGCGTGCCCAAAAATGTTTTTGAAGAAGACAGAATAGTCTTTGACGGTGACGGGGTGCGAAACCGACTTCACCGCAGAATGGCAGGTCTTACAGGCAAAGAGCTTGCAGACCCGGGCAATGCAGATTCAGCCGTAACCGCCTGGGGCAAGATGTATAAAACCGAGTGTATTAAAAATTGCCGTTTTGTTGATACAAAAATTATAGGCACGGAGGATGCCCTTTTTTCACTTATGGCTCTTTGCTATGTTGACAGGGCTGTGTATATTAACCGCTGCTTTAATCATTACCGAAAGGATAATGACACCTCCCTCACAAGAAAGTACAAGCCGCAGCTTTTTTCTCAATGGCAGGAGCTTTATAACAGAATGAGCCAGGTTATAAAAGAAAATAATCTTCCCTTTGAAGAAGCACTTAATAACCGCATTGCGCTTAGCATAATCGGTCTTGGTCTTAACGAGCTGATAAACACAACCTCTCACAAAGAGAAAATTAAAAAGCTCAAAGATATTATCACCTGTGAACGGTATAAAAAAGCATATTCCGATTTAACCACCGAGTATTTCCCGATTCATTGGAAATTGTTTTTTACCCTTTGCAAAACGGGCAACGCAACGGGAGTTTATATTCTTCTTAAGTGCATAGATAAAATTATCAGTAAATAACGGAGAGTTAAAATGAAAACATTAACTGTTTTTACCCCTGCATATAACAGAGCATATTCAATTCACCTTTGCTATGAAAGCCTTTGCCGCCAGACAAGCAAAGATTTTGTGTGGCTTGTGGTTGATGACGGCTCAACTGATGAAACAGCAGAGCTTATAAAAGAGTGGCAGAAGAAAGATAACGGCTTTGAAATTAAATATGTTTATAAAGAAAACGGCGGTATGCACACCGCCCACAACACCGCTTATGAAAATATTGACACGGAGCTTAATGTCTGCATAGACTCTGACGATTATATGACCGACGATGCCGTAGAAAAAATCATAAATCTTTGGAATGAAAAGAAAGATAAAAAATACGCAGGTATAATTGCTCTCGATATGACCGACGACGGCAAAATCATCGGCACAAGGCTTGACTCTGACAGAGAGGATACAACCCTCACCGGCTTTTATCAGCGCGGAGGCAAGGGGGATAAAAAGCTGATTTACAGAACGGATGTTATGAAAAAATATCCGCCTTATCCCGTTTTTGAAGGTGAAAAATATGTGTCCCTTGCTTATAAATATTCTCTTGCAGACGAAGAATACACCTTGCTGATTTTAAATGAGCCGCTGTGCGTGGTGGAATATATGGCTGACGGCTCAAGCACAAATATGTTTAAGCAATATCTTCGTAACCCCAAGGGCTTTGCTTTTATCAGAAAAGAGGATATGAAAAGGGCAAAGAGCTTTAAAGAGGTTTTTCGCTGTGCTGTTCACTATGTTTCAAGCTCAGCAATTTCAAAAAACAAAAGCTTTATTAAAGAATCGCCCAAAAAAGGCGCAACAATTCTGGCAATTCCCTTTGGAATTGCGCTGACTTTTTATATCAGGAAGAAGTCAGGCGGATATATGAATGTTAACGGATTTAACGAAAAGAGGAAAGACTGATGCACATCCCGTCATCCACAACAAAAGAAATTGAAGTTCTCACCTTTGAAGCTGCTTTGCGCGGCAGAACCGACGGCAAGGATTACGACACCGAAAAGTGGCTGTATGTTCCTGATTTTTATTCGGAATACCGTTATATTCTGGGCACAAGGGGAGTGAAGCCTCTTATCTGCATCGGTATCAATCCCTCCACCGCCAAGCCTGATGATTTGGATAACACCCTCAAATCAGTTGAAAGAATTGCATTGGGCAACGGCTTTGATTCATTTATTATGTTTAATGTCTATGCTCAGCGTGCCACCAGCCCTAAGGATATGGAAAAGGAATGTAATTATGAATTACATAATGAAAATATGAAAGCCTTTGAATATATCCTCGGTCTTTCAAAAGAAGCTCCTGCTGTGTGGGCGGCCTGGGGAACAATCATCAACGAGCGTGATTACCTTGCCCCTTGCGTTATGGATATGATTCGCCTTGGAGAAAAATATTCGGCAAAATGGTACACCGCAGGCAAGCGCTCTAAAAACGGCGGTCATCCCCACCATCCGCTGTATCTCAAAAAAGACAGCGTGCTTGATGAATTTCAGGTTGAAGATTATGTTAAGGGATTGATAAATAAATGAAATATTTATGGGCGGCAATTATAACGCTCTGGCTGGTTGTTGCAGTTTATTTTTATATAAACTATGTGCTTTTTCACCGTTATTTCGGAAAAGCGGGCAAAAAGAAAAAGCCCTCCGAACAAATCAGAGAACAAAAGAATAATTCTTATGAAAGAATAAATATTTCCTCGGCAGATGAGGTTATACTCACCGCAAAGCTGTTTACCCCTGAAAACGGTGACGGGCAAAAAAGTGTTCTGCTTTGCCACGGTTACAGAAGTGACGGTGAAGCCGACTTCGAAAAAGAGCTTGAATTTTATAAAAGCCTTGATTATAACATTCTTCTCATTGACCAGCGTTGCCACGGCAAAAGTGCAGGAGATATCACATCTATGGGCATGACCGAAAGCTATGATTGCGTTTATTGGGCCAACTGGCTTGAGCTTCGCTTTGGCACAGGTTGCCCTATGGTTATCCACGGCAAGGGAATGGGCGCATTTGCAACACTTGTGGGTCTTGCAAGCCCGGAGCTTCCGCAGAATGTGGAAAGGGCAGTTGTCAGCGATGTGTATGACAGCGTGTTTCAGCAGTTTTCAGAAGCAATTCAAAATAAATACGGCTTCTGGAGCAAGCTGATTATACCCACCGTAAATATGTTTTACAGAACGAATACAGGCTTTGATATGAGAGATGCCGATATCAAAAATTTTGCTAAAAAAATCAGCGTTCCCGTGCTGTTTTTGAATAACGGCAAAGAAACAAGAGCTTTCAATGCCACCAAAACCGCAGTCAGCGGTGTTAAATTAAAAAGCTATTTAGAGTGATGATATGGAAAAACAAAATTATCAAAAGCTGATGGAAGAGCAGATTTCTTCCCTGGAGGGTACACCGACCCTTTTGCTTCAGAGCTGTTGCGGACCTTGCAGCTCTTATGTTTTAGAGGTTCTGGCAGAGCATTTTAAGGTGACGGTGCTTTATTACAACCCCAATATTTATCCCGAAGAGGAGTATTACAAGCGCCTTTCTGAGCAGATTAAAATTATTAACTCTATGCCCTTTAAAAACAAGGTTGAGCTGATGCCCTGTGATTATGACGAGCAGGAGTTTTTAACTGCCGCCAAAGGTCTTGAAAATGAGCGTGAAGGGGGAGCAAGGTGCAAGGAATGCTTTGTTTTGCGCCTTGGTAAAACTGCCTCACTTGCCAAAGAAAACGGCTTTGACTTTTTTACAACAACCCTTACTGTCAGCCCCCACAAAAATGCACAGCTTCTCAACCAAATAGGAAAAGAGCTTGAGGAAATATACGGCGTTAAATATCTCTTTGCCGATTTTAAAAAGAAAGAGGGATATAAGCGCTCAATTCAGCTATCAAAAGAATATGACCTGTACCGCCAGGAATATTGCGGCTGCAGATTTTCACTCAGAACAGAATGATAAAACGCTCCTCAGGGAGCGTTTTTGTTAAATATGAAGTGCAGACGGAACAAAATCTCTTGGTGCTTTTGTTTTAAGCTGAATGAAAAATAATTCTATTGCGTGAACGGTGGCTATGGTGCAGATAATACTCATCCATATTTTTTCGTCCATTATTTGCATTGCAAGGGGCAAAACAAAAACCGAACCGCCAAAAATTTTACCAAGGTAGGTGTGAGGCAAAAAGGCCTTTTTGAATCTCGCTTTGGTGATGATTGCACAAATTCCGAACAGAACACCTGCACTCAAAATCCATATAAAAATCCATAACGGAACAAGCTTTTTAAAGATGAGTATTTTAGCCAATGCAAGGTATGTTAAAACATCACCGATTGTGTCAAGTGAAGCTCCCAGAGTGCTTGAGCTATTTGTTTTTCTGGCAACAGGTCCGTCAATTAAATCTGTGAAACCGCATAAAATATAGACGGATAGAAACAAGGTGGAAATATCTTTGCAGAAAAACAGAAAAATTGCTCCTGCAACGCGGCTCAGGGAAATAATATTTGCCAAATACTTTTTCATAAGACCACCTCACACATCATTTGCTTTAATTTTCTGTGAACATCCCATAATTATTCTAACTTTATAATATAAAAATAATGTAAAGATAATATCAACTAAAAATCAATAATTGTTGAATTTCAGTTGAATTTTGATTGATTTTTATGATGTAATATTATATAGGTAAAATCTTTTGAAAGAGTGTTTTTATGAAAAACAAAATGACTGAAAAAATTGAAAAGGTAAAAGAATTTTCTGCTGAAAAGATTTCCTCGGGAGTGGAAAAAGTGCGCGACAGCGCGGCAACCAAAAAGGTTACGGAAAAAATCGAAAAGGTGAAAGAAGTTTCAGCTGAAAAGGTGACATCGGGCATGGAAAAGGTGCGCGACAGCTCAGCCTCAAAGATTATTTCAGCAGGCATTGATGCCGGCAAAGAAAAAGCAAAAGAGCTTAAGGTTTATTCGGGCATTGACAATGTGCTCACAGGCACGGCATCTGATGATATAATTGACGGCTGTATGGTTCTTGAAGGCGGTGCTTTCAGGGGAGTTTATACCGCAGGTGTGCTCGATTATCTTATGCAAAACTCAATAAATATGCGCTCAACCGTCGGAGTTTCTGCAGGGGCGATGACCGCTGTGGGCTATGTTTCAGGTCAGATTGGCCGCTCTGCAAGAACTAACCTGCGTTACCGACACGAAAGTGATTATATCGGACTTGGTGCAATAAGAAAAAATGACGGCATAGTAGGCTTTGATTTTCTTTATAATGATTTGGATAAAATCGAGCCGCTTGATAAAGAACGCTTTTTTGACCCTGAGCGTCAGCTTGTGGCCGTGGCAACAAACTGCCTTACAGGTGAGGCAGAATACTTTGACCGAGATACCTGCTCTGATATTTTTCAGGCAATAAGAGCCTCCGCAAGCTTGCCATTTGTTTCAAAAACGGTGGATATTGGCGGCAAGCCGTATCTTGACGGCGGCTGCGCTTGCAAAATTCCTTACAGATGGGCGATGGAGCAGGGTCACGAAAAAATCATCGTAATAAAAACAAGAGAAAAATCATTCCGAAAGCCTGTGCCAAAATCTCAGGTTGAAAAGGTTTGCGATGTAACATATCACAATTATCCCGAATTTGCCGCAGTTCTTGCAAAAAGCGATGAGAATTATAACCGCGAATGTGATGAGCTTGACGAGCTTGAAAAGGAAGGCAGGGTGTTTGTTATCAGCCCCTCTGAGCCTGTGACCGTGAGCCGAATGGAATCAGATATGGAAAAGCTGGGCGAGCTTTATTTCCTTGGTGTTGAGGACGCTAAACGAAGCCTTGAAGCCTTAAAAGAATACCTTGCGAAATAAAATGAGGTAGTGCAAAATCGCACGACCTCTGAATTTTTATAAGCAGTTAATCATATTAAGGTGTTCGGTATAAAGCCTTTCAACATCTGTGTTTGTTTTTAAAAGACCGCCCTGGAGCGACATGTGGTCACCGTGATATGTGGGCATAACATTCCATACACCCTTTGGAATATCATTTGCGTCAAAATCTTTAGAACGGGCATTGGTAGGTGCTTTTGCAGAGATTGTGTTAACAAGTCCGTCGTTTTCAAACCACTCTTCACCAAATTCATATCCGCCAAAGGTTCCCCAATAAGGAAAAAGGTTATAATAAAAATCGTAACTGCCCCAACCCATAAGACCGTGAACAAAAACATAAGAATGGTTAGAGTTCCATTGTTCAGGTGTGGGCTCTTGCTTTTCGCAAGGGAAAAAGATAGATAAAAGTGACATAATAATCGCTAACGGGAAGGCGACAATTTTAGCCATATAAAAGCCCCTTTTAATTCGGTAAAAGAATTATATATCCAAATTGCTAAAATGTCAAAAAAACCCACCGAAAGCGGTGGGTGAGAGTGTCTTAAGTCAATTAAGCCCAATGAAGCTCATAGTAATACCAATGATTTGTAATTTTCTTTATATAACACCAGTCTGTGCCGTTGTTGGGTTTTCCAAAATATATCCCGTCTTCAGCTTCGTGTGTATCGTTTTTGATTGTATCAAAGTCGTTACCTTTGTAAAAATCAGGAATTATGAACTCGTTATTCTCTGAGTAATAGTAGCCGTAATATACGCCGCCAACGCTGATGCCTGTTGCTTCATAATCATAGAATTCAGTTTCTTTTGTTGGGGAAAGTGTATCTATGTTTTGCGTAACATGGTCATAGATTTCGTTATACATTTTGGTTGATACCGACATTGAGCTACAAGCAGTTAAGGAGAGAATAACAGCACAGGTAACTATCGAGTAAAATAACTTTTTCATTTCACATTCTCCTTTGCGGTGTTGATTGAGGCGATGAGGATTCGACGGATAGTACCACACTGATTATAAAGGTCAACGGCAGTTTCTCGATTGAGAATATCCGATTTTACAAACAACTCCAGCCAATATTCCGTTTCGTAACATTCTTTTAAAGCAATCTGCAATTTTGCTATAAAATCAGGTTTCCCGTGAGCATAGTTTGCTTCGTGAATGTTTGCGCCAATAGAGGTAGCAGAACGCTCCAGTTGATTAACGAGGGAGTGATGCCTTTTAATGGTTTCACAGAGTTTAATAATCTTAATAGCAAAATCCATCGATAAATCGACAAGTTTATTTTCTTTCATGATTCTCACCTCTGCAATGATTATAGCATATTTAATGAAATATTGCTACGCAATATGAAATAATCCTTTGGATTATGAAATATTTTGCCTAAATGGCAAAATGTGAAATAAAATAAATCCCTTATACGCCGCAGCGTATTTCATAGCGTCAGCTATTTCATATGCGACAGCATATTTCACAAATCCCGTCAGGGATTTATTTCATTGAAAAGAACCCACACTTGTCAAAGACAAATGTGGGTTCTTTTCTGGCGGAGGACAAGGGATTTGAACCCTCGCGCCGGTTACCCGACCTACTCCCTTAGCAGGGGAGCCTCTTCACCACTTGAGTAATCCTCCATTGGTGAACAAATATTCAATATTTTGTTCTTTTGCAAGTAAGACTTCCTATATAAGGAAGTCTTACTCAGTGTGGCGGAGAGAGTGGGATTCGAACCCACGGTACGTTGCCGTACGACGGTTTTCAAGACCGTTCCGTTATAACCACTTCGGTATCTCTCCAAGTGCCTTAATATACTATCACAAGAAATCACATTTGTCAACACTTTTTTGAAAGGATTTTATTAAATATATAGATTTTTAATTTTCAGTATGCTATAATTCACACAGTTGAAAAGAGGTTATTGTTATGCAGAAGTTAAATCAGAAGCACGCAAAGATGCTGATGCTGCTTTGTGCGGTGTCTTATTTTGTGAGCTACCTCACAAGAACGAACTTTGCCGCTATTATTACGGCAATTATTCAGACGGGGATTATCGAAAAAACCGCCGCAGGTATGGTTACCACCATCGGCTTTATAACTTACGGTGTGGGTCAGCTTATCAGCGGTTGGCTTGGCGACAGAATTAACCCCAAAAAGCTGATGTTCGTGGGCTTTATCACAACGGCTGTGATGAATTTTATTATTCCCTTCTGCCCCAACGGCTATGCAATGTGCCTTGTATGGGGTGTAAACGGCTTTGCTCAGTCACTGATGTGGCCGCCGATGGTTAAAATTATGAGCACCGCTATGGACACCGATACATATAACAAAAGCTGTGTTTCCGTAACCTTCGGAAGCACCCTTGCCACGATTTCAATTTATCTTTTAGCGCCGGTTGTAATTTCCCTTGCAAACTGGAGGGCTGTTTTTTATATCACCTCAGTTGCCGGTATGATAATGTCAGGCGTGTGGTATGTTGCTATTACCAAAATTGAAAAAATTTCCGGACTTACTTATGTTCTCAGAACAGGAGAAAAGCAGAAGAAAAAGAAAAATTACTCAATCTACGGCTTGCTTCTTGTGGTAACAATGGTAGCAATCTGCTTGCAGGGCAGCCTTCGTGACGGCGTTACAACCTGGGTGCCAACTTATATTTCGGAAGAGTTTAAGTTAGGCAGTGAAATTTCAATTTTAAGCGGTGTGGGAATTCCTATTTTCTCACTTCTCAGCATTAAGGTTGTTTCTGTGTTTTATAACAGAATGGGCAAAAAGCCCTTTAAATGCACAGTTATTCTCTTTGGAATTGCGGCGGCTTGCTGCGGTGTGTTAACTGCTCTTTCGGGTGTTTCTGTTATTCTTACAATTATTCTAACAGGCCTTATTGTTGCCTGTATGCACGGCATTAACCTTATTCTTGTTTGCTATCTTCCTGCAATTTATGCCGATGCCGACAGCGTATCATCACTTTCAGGCACACTCAATTTTATGACCTATGTGGGCTCAGCTCTTTCAACCTACGGCTTTGCTCTTCTTTCTGAAAAGTTTGGTTGGGGAGGAACAATTCTCTCCTGGTTGGCAATTTCTGTGTTAGGAGCAGTTATGTGCTTTGCCGCAAACATTAAAAGCAAAAAGGACTGATTTTTATGAAAAAACAGCACGACTTTTTTGATGTATATTATCAGGGCGGAGATGTGCCCGAATTTTGTTACAGAAGCGGTAAAATGGTGTATCAGGAGGCGTTTCAGGGCGGCTCACTGATTACTTTGGGTTATAACAGCGCAGGATATCCGCTGAATCTTCGCAAAAATGAAAAAGTAGGGGTAAATATCAGAAAATTCTGTGAGCCTTTTGCTTTTAACATTGAGCTTGACGGTCAGAGTGTTGACTTTGGTCTTGAGCTTGTTGATTTTAAAACTGAAAAAATTGAAACAAATCTTAAAGCAACTCTTGTTCTGAAAAGCACAATCAAGCCTGTTTTGGTTAAGGTGCACACTCTTCTTGACGGCACACAGATGTTTTCAAGGTATATTGAGATTGAAAACCTTTCTGATAATAACATAAACCTTAGCAGGCTGAGTATATTAAGCGGCGCTTTGGAGGAGTTTGAAGCGGCAGGGGATAACACCTATTCAATCGGTTATTTTGATAATGACGAATGGGGAAATGAAGGCGATTTTTCCTGGCACAAGCTTCAGCCCGATGTAACCTGCATTGACTCCCGCTTCGGCCGTGACCGATTCAGACATCCGCTGATTTTTATAAGAAACAATGAATCCGGTAAAATCTGGTTTTCACAGCTTGCCTGGACAGGAGGCTGCAGATTTACCGTTGATTATAATTCAAAGCCGCGCAAAGAGGATAAATACCTCTCCTTCAAGGCAGAAATTAAGGCTCATAACCCGATGTATGTGTTAAGGCCTCACGAAACCTTTGTGTCACCTGAGGTATATATGGGCATTGTTCAGGGTGACCTTGACTTTGCCGTTAATGAAATGCACGCCCACATCAGAAAGTCTGTGCTTACCGCCCCTTGGGATTCTATGATTGGCTGCGGAATGGGCGCCGACCACGATATGACTGTGGAAACCTCAAAGTCATGTATCCGCCAGTTTAAAGAAATGGGCGGTGAAGTGTTTATTATTGACGCAGGCTGGGAATGCCCTCCGGGTAAAGAAACTGAGTGGGGACCGTATAACGGCAGAAACAACCCTGATAAAGACAGATACCCCAACGGAATTAAAGAGCTTTCTGACTATTGCCACGAAATGGGTATGAAGTTTGCTCTTTGGATTGAAATTGAGCGTATGGGTAATATGTGTGACGGGTATAAAGACCACCCGGAATTCCGTTCAAGTGATGTTTTCGGCAATCACAACAGTAACGGTGACCTTGATTTTTCAATTCCTGAAGCGGCACAGTGGGCTGAAAATGAGCTTGCAAGAATGATTGAGGAATATAACCTTGACCTTTTGAGAATTGACAGCAATTTCTCTTATCCGTATGCTTTCTTTAATATGGCAGACACAGGCTCAGGGGTAAAAGAATGTGTTTCTCTTCGCCATTTTAACGGCGTTTATAATATGTATCAGAATCTTAAAAAGAGATTCCCTGATGTTGTGTTTGAAAACTGCGCAGGCGGCGGCGGAAGAACAGATTTGGGTATGATGAAAGCCTTTAACCACACCTGGGTTTCTGACTGTCAGGTTGAGCCACAGTCGATAATTATTACAAACGGAATGACTATGGCATTGCCTCCCGAAAGAGTTGACCGACTTTTTGCAGGTATGAACTGCCAGAGCGTAGGCGAGTTTGAGGCACATCTGAGAAACACAATGCTTACCCACATGTCGCTGAATGTTTTCTCACCCTGCGACGGTGAAATAAATCAGGAGCAAATGGAATTTGTCCGTCACAGCACGGATATTTACAAGAGCTTTATAAGACCGTTTTTGAGTGAGGCTTTGGTTTATCATCATACTCCCGAAGCAAGAAATGGCAATGAAACCGTTCTTGAAATTTCATCTCCTGATAAATCAAGAGGAGCCGCAACGGCGGTCACGCTGAAATCAGCGGCGGAATTCACCTTAAGGCTTAAGGGTGCAGATGCTTCAAAAATGTATAAGGTTACTCTTGATAATAACAGAGAGAGCTTTGTAATATCAGGCAGAGAGCTTCGCCAAAACGGAGTTTTGATTGAAGTTCCGTCTTCCCTTTCATCAGAGCTTGTTCTTTATGAAGAGATATAAAAAATGCGAGCTACAAAATCTGTAGCTCGCAAAAATTTTGCCCATAAACAAGAAAACAGCCACCCTATTGGGCGACTGAATTCAGTTATGTTGGCGTTGACCTATCTTCCCGGGCGGCTGCCCGCCAAGTATTTTCGGCACTGATGAGCTTAACTACCGTGTTCGGGATGGGAACGGGTGGACCCTCATCGTCATTAACACCAACTACTCGGAACGGTGGTCCGTTCCGTAAAGTGCTTGTATACTATATCACAAGAAAATGGGTTTGTCAACACTTTTTTGAAATTTTTTTAATCTTTTTTCAAAACTTTTATAATTTCACCCACATAAGTTGTGTGGAAGTCGTTTGCCTTGTAATTATCGGTGATAATTGACTTATCCAAGAAGCAATCAGGGGTCATATCCTGAGAATAAAGCTTTTTGCAAAGAAGAACAAGATTTGCCTGCTCCAAGTAAGCTGTGCCGTTTTCAAAAACAGGTGTAATTCCTGCTTCTTTGGATTTGTCAATATCTCTGCCTGACTTTGCTCCGCAAACGCGAAGAGCGCCTTTGTAGCTGTCATCAAAAAATGAAAGGGTAAAATATTCGCTGTTATCAATAAATTCTTTGGTGTATCTCTGAGGGCGAACAAAAACAAATGCAACATCCTTGCCCCAAAGCTCACCGATTCCGCCCCAGCTGACTGTCATAGTGTTCCAGCCGTCAGCACTGCCTGCTGTGAGAAGCGCCCAATCCTCCGAGATGAGCTTAATTGCATTTTTGTCTATTTCTCTTGGTGAAATTTCTCTCATAAAAACAACTCCTTTTTAAATTTATATGATTGCTTTAAAAGAAAATGCCGGGATAATGCCCGGCATTTGAATCTGATTAGTTACCTGCTGAGTAGTTGGGAGCTTCCTTAGTGATAAATACATCGTGAGGATGGCTCTCGATAAGACCTGCATTGGTAATTCTGATGAACTGAGCTTTTTCTTTGAGCTCTTCAATGTTGTGGCATCCGCAATAACCCATACCTGAACGAAGACCGCCCATCATCTGGTAAATTGTGTCTGCAAGAGGTCCCTTGTAAGGAACGCGGCCTTCAACTCCTTCGGGAACAAGCTTTTTGTTGTCCTCCTGGAAGTATCTGTCCTTACTGCCGTTAGCCATTGCACCAAGGCTGCCCATACCGCGGTAAACCTTGAAGCGGCGGCCCTGGAAGATTTCGAATTCACCAGGAGCTTCATCACAGCCGGCAACAAGTGAGCCGAGCATAACAGCGTTTGCGCCTGCGGCAAGAGCCTTAACGATTTCACCTGAATATTTGATACCGCCGTCTGCAATAACAGAAATGCCGTGCTTTGAAGCAACATTTGCGGCGTCATAAACTGCTGTAATCTGAGGAACACCGATACCTGCAACAACTCGGGTTGTGCAGATTGAGCCGGGGCCGATACCAACCTTAACTGCGTCTGCACCTGCATCAATAAGAGCCTCTGTAGCGGCGGCTGTTGCAACATTACCTGCAATAAGTGAAATGTTGGGGAAAGCTGCCTTAACCTTTGAAACTGCTTTGATGTAGTTGAGGCTGTGGCCGTGAGCTGAGTCAAGAACAAATGCGTCAACACCAACCTCTGCAACTGCTGCAGCTCTTTCAAGAACATCTGCTGTTGCGCCGAGAGCTGCTGCGCAGATAAGTCTGCCGCTTGCATCTCTTGCTGAGTTGGGGTACTGAACACTCTTTTCAATATCTTTGATTGTGATAAGTCCTCTGAGGTATCCGCCTTCGTCAACAAGGGGGAGCTTTTCAATTCTGTGCTTCATAAGAATTGACTTAGCCTGCTCAAGAGTAGTGCCAACGGGAGCAGTTACAAGATTGTCTTTAGTCATAACTTCGCTGATTTTAACATTGAAGTTTGTCATAAAGCGCATATCGCGGTTGGTGAGGATACCAACAAGTTTGCCGTTGTCATCACAAATGGGAACACCTGAAATCTTATATTTGTGGCAAAGAGCTTCCGCGTCATAAGCATAATGCTCGGGAGTGAGGCAGAAGGGAGTGGAAATAACGCCGTTTTCTGAGCGCTTAACCTTGTCAACTTCGATTGCCTGATTTTCTATTGACATATTTTTGTGGATAACACCGATACCGCCTTCACGGGCAATGGCGATAGCCATTCTGGATTCTGTAACAGTATCCATAGCGGCTGTCATAACGGGGGTGTTGAGGGTGATGTGCTTTGTCAATTTTGTTGTAAGGTCAGTATCTTTCGGGAGAACATCTGATTCAGCGGGAATAAGAAGCACGTCGTCAAAAGTGAGACCTTCCTTAACAAATTTTTCCATAACGGAACCTCCTTGTCTTTGCTTTTTTTGAAATTAACTTATTATACAACAGTTTTCAAATAACTTCAATATATATTTTTTGACAGAAACCAAAAAATTATTAAGAAAACCGCCTGTTTTTTGTGAATATTTTGAACAAAGCCTCAAAGAATATAGTAGGATTTTAAATCCAAATATTTTTCGGAGGCAAATTATGTCAGACATTAACAACAACCAGAACAAAAAAGAACAGAACTATAATAATCAGAAAAACAATAATAACAACAACTGCCCAAGCAATAAGCAGAACAATAATCAGAACAACCAGCAGAATAAGAAGAACAATAACAACGCTTATTAAGCGAAAAGCCGTCAGAAGACGGCTTTACATAATTATCTTATCTGTGAAACAAAGTCGGTGAAAACACCGCAACGGGCAATAATTCCCGAATCATCGGAGTCAACATCATTGTCAAAGTCAACATCGCAGGCAAAGCTGATGCTGTCGGGCACAGCTCCCCCTGCAACTGCATAATCGCAAAGCAGAGTATCACGACCGTCGCACTTGGCATCACCGTCTGTATCACCGAAAATCACAACCTCATAATCTCTGAAGGGCGCACCTGCATTGGTGAGCACTCTGATAATTGTTCCTGTGCCGTTGCCGTTGTCGGTGGGGATAACCTCATAGCTTCCGTCACTGACGGCAATGTATGCCTCAAGAGAGGTGTAGCTTTCGTCAATTCCGTAAACAAAAGAGTTTTCATCATCAACCACCGCCGTTGTGCCTGCAAGGGCATAAAGTGTGGGCTTAGTGTTGGGGTAGCTGAGAAGATTAACCGCATTAACCAGCGGGAAGGTATAGGTCGTATCTGTTACAACAGCAGAGTTTGATGTAACGGTATCGGTGCTTGAATTTAAAAGTGAACGGCGGAATTCCTCGGGAGTGTGGTCGGGGTAGATTGAAAGATACAGCGCGGCAAGGCCTGCTATAATCGGCGTTGCCTGCGAGGTGCCGGAATAAGCCGTTACACTTGTGGTCGAGGTGCCATTGATACCTAAAATCTGATATCCCGGGGCGGCAATATTGTAATATTCAAGTGTGGGGTCATAGTTTGAAAAGTCGCAAAGCTGACCGTCTTTTCCGCTTGCCATAACACCGATAACACAGTCAAAGGCGGCAGGGTAGCGCAAGGTAGTGCTTGCACTCTCGCTGTTATTGCTTGCACTTGCAAGCACGATAATTCCTGCATCATAAGCGGCTTCACAGGCAGGCTGAAGAAGTGAAAAAACATCATTTGCACTTGAAGCGCTTAATGACATAGATATAATATCTGCACCGTTTGAAATTGCATAGTTGATACCAACTACCACCGAGGGAACGGTAATTGAGTTAGCTTTTTCAGAAACCTTGATGGGCATAATCTGAGATTGTGGTGCAACGCCAATCAATGAATAATGATATCCTGCCGCACCTGCAATAATACCTGCAACATTGTTGCCGTGACCGGTGTCGGGGGAAACATCGCTTGTGTAAGTAACGGCATTGTAGCCCTTGTTGCCTGCGGAATCCTCCCATATTCTGCCGGTGTATTCTATATGGTCAACGGTAAAGCCTGAGTCAAGCACAGCAACAACCGTACCATTGCCCAATGTGTCAAACTCTTCCCACGCTGTGGGGATGTTGAGCAAATCCTCAAACCACCATTTTGTGTAAGTGTTGTAGAGGCTTCGCGGAGAGGTTACCTCTGTGGGGATTGTTATTGCATCCTCTTGCATAAGAGTGCTGGGTGTGGCAAGACCCACTCCGTCAATTTTTTTAAGCTTATTGCAAGTGCTTTCCACATCGCCGTCAAAGTAACCGATGTAATATCCGCTTTTGGTTTTTGTGCCGTCAGTGTTTGTTTTAACGCTTGTGTCAAAAATTTTGTCAACGGGCAGCTCTTTAACCGAAGTGATACCGATTTCGGCAAGCTCTGTCGGGATATTTTGGTTGTTTAAAAAATCATTTTCATTGCCTACAGTCTGTGTGTATTCAAAAACAGCTTCACCGTCAACATATTCGCCTGTGTATTCCTGAGCTGTGGCGCAAAAGGGCATAGCCGTAAAAACAATTACGGCACACACAAAAAGCGAAAATAGTTTTTTGAAGCTCATAATGTCACTCCTGCAGGTAAAAATAATATCGGGTGATAATTTTGAAAAAGTTAATTTGTTTAATATTAAGTGTGTGTATTTTTGCACTCAGCGGCTGTGTTTCAGATTCAGGGAACAATCCGACTGCCCCTGATGAAAGCGGGCTTGATGCCGCCGCAACCACAAAAAAATATGACACCTTCACAGGCAAAGCTCCGCTTAAAACAGTGAGCTTTACCGTAACAGACCCTCAGAATACGAGAGGGCTTTCAACCAAAAAGATTGCACATTCCTTTGGTGTGGCATCAAAGGGAGAACCGCACGAAATATCAAAGCAATCTCAAAAGTATTTTGAAGAAAACAATGTAAACGCAATCACTTACGACACAAGCGGTGAAAAGGTGCTGTATCTCACCTTTGACTGCGGCTATGAAAACGGCAACACCGAAATTATTCTTGATGTGCTTAAGGAAAAGAATGTTAAGGCGGCATTTTTCTGCACGCTGATAAATATTAAATCCTCCCCCGAGCTGATGGCAAGAATTATCAACGACGGTCATATTTTAGGCAACCACTCAGCAAACCATCCTTGCTTTGATGAAATTTCAAGAGAAGAAATGGCAAAAGAGGTTGAAGAATGTGACAACTATTTAAGAGAAAAATTCGGTTACACTTCGCCTTATTTCCGCTTCCCGAAAGGGGAATATTCTCAAAGTGCGCTTGATTTGGTAAATTCAATCGGCTTTAAATGCGTGTTCTGGTCACTTGCATATAACGATTGGAACACAGACCAACAAAAGGGCGGAGATTACGCCTTTGAAACGGTAACATCCCGTCTTCATCCCGGGGCGATAATTCTGCTTCACTCGGTTTCTTCCGATAATGCTCAGGCAATGGGAAGAATCATTGATTATGCCCGCGAACAAGGCTACGAATTCAAAACCTTAAATGACCTCTGATACCATTTTAGCACAAATTAAAATTGAATACAATATAAATTTACCATAGGCAATTTGTGGCAAATAAAAATCTCCACCAATCGGTGGAGATTTAATCATTTCAGATATTCTTCAATATTTTTGAGGAGGGTGGCTTTGGCTTCTTCTAATGTACCTGTGAGCTGACAGCCTGCCGCTCTCGGATGTCCGCCGCCGTTCATTTTGCCGCAGATAGCCGAGGCATCAACGGGGGCGTGGGTGCGAAGTGACACCTTAAAGCTTCCGTCGGCTCGCTCACGAAGAGTTGCGCCGATAACCACCCCTTCAACCTGGCGCGAAAGGGAGGCGATTGCATCACATTCGCTCTCGTCAGAGCCGCTTTTCTTAAACATATCCTGTGTAACCGTAATAAGTGAGCATTTGCCGTTAAAGTGCATTTCAAGCCCCTCAAGGCAAAGGCGCTGAAGCTCAAGATATGACTTTGTTTTGGTGTCAAACATCACTGTGTTGATGTCAGAGTGAGAAGCGCCCTTTTCAATCATCTCTGCTCCCATAATCATAGTGCGGGGTGTAACATTTGAATAGCGGAAACAGCCTGTGTCTGTTGAAAGACCTGTGTAAATGCAGTCGGCTGTTTCTTTTGTTATTTCAACGCCCAGCTCTTTTATAACCTGCAAAAGAATTTCGCAAGCCGCCGCCGCATTGGCATCAAGATATGTTCTTTTTGCGTAAAGGCGGTTAGAACCGTGGTGGTCAATGCACAAATCAACTCTGTTGCCGTAAAACTCTTCGTTTTCTTTGCCTAAAAGCTTTGTGTCTGCCACATCAACCGCAACAATAAACTCAGGCTCAAAAGCTGTTTCTTCAATGTCGTTGAAAAGGTAGCCGTATTTTGACGGAATCGGGTCGGAGCAGGAAACCCTTGCTTTTTTACCCATTGAAATCAGGCTTCGGCAAAGGGAAAATCCGCAACCGAGTGTGTCACCGTCAGGGTGAGCGTGAACAAGGATGAGAATATTGTTCTGCTCTTTTAAAATTTCCGCAACTTTTTTCGGGGAATCAATCATCATTTTCCTCAGTCCTCAAATCGTCCATCATTTTAACGATGTTCATACCGTGCTCGATAGAATCGTCTGCGATGAATTTAATTTCGGGGGTTTTTCTTAAATGAAGCCGCTGGCCAATCTCACGGCGGATATAGCCTGTTGCGTTGGTAAGACCTTTAACAGCTTCTCTTGCAACATCATAGCCTTCAATGGCGCTGATGTAAATCTTGGCAAATGAAGCGTCAGAGCTGACTTCAACACGAACTACCGTCAGGAGCTTGTCAAGGACTCTCGGGTCCTTGAGCTCTCTGATGATTGCGATAGCTTCTCTTTTAATATCTTCAGATATTCTGTTAATTCTGTAACCTGCCATAGTTTAACCTCTGTCAGTCACGGTATTCTTCAATGATATATGCCTCAAATACGTCGCCCTCTTTGATGTCGGAGAACTTATTAAGACCGATACCGCATTCATAGTTTGAAGCAACTTCCTTAACATCGTCCTTGAAACGGCGGAGTGAAGAAATTTCATCTTCAGCCACAACAATGCCGTCACGGACTACGCGGATTTTGCTGTTTCTTGTAACCTTACCGTCAGTAACATAGCAACCTGCAATTTTACCAACGGAAGAAATTGAAATAACATTACGAACTTCAATTCTGCCCTGCTCAACATCACGGTATTTGGGAGCGAGCATACCCTTGATAGCTGCCTGAACATCTTCAAGGCAGTCGTAAATTACGCGATACATACGCATTTCAACGCCGTCACGCTCTGCAAGAGTTTTTGCAACTGCATCAGGGCGGATGTTAAAGCCTACGATAATAGCGTTTGAAGCGTTGGCAAGCATAATATCAGATTCATTAACTGCACCTACGCCGTTATGGATAACGCGAACACGAACCTCTTCATTTGAAAGCTTTTCAAGGTTCTGCTTAACAGCTTCTGCTGAGCCCTGAACGTCAGCTTTAACAATGATGTTAAGCTCTTTGAGCTCACCCTCCTGAAGAGAGGAGAAGAGGTTATCAAGAGTAACCTTCTGAACAGCCTTGAACTGCTCTTCTTTAGCTTCCTGCTTTCTCTGCTCAACAAGCTCACGGGCAAGCTTTTCGTCAGAAACTGAGTCGAAGATATCGCCTGCCTGAGGAACTTCGGCAAGACCCATAATTTCAACGGGAACGGAAGGACCTGCTTCTTTAACATTTTCACCCTTGTCATTTTTCATAACTCTTACACGGCCGACTGACATACCTGCAACGATGATGTCACCTGAGTGAAGAGTACCCTTCTGAACAAGGAGGGTTGCGATTGGACCTCTGCCCTTATCAAGTCTTGCTTCAATAACAATACCTCTTGCGGCTCTGTTGGGGTTAGCCTTAAGCTCCTGCATTTCTGCAACAAGAAGAATAGCTTCAAGAAGCTTGTCAATGTTCATGTGAGTTTTTGCAGATACGGGAACGCAGATAACATCACCGCCCCATTCTTCGGGAACGAGTGAATGCTCTGTGAGCTGCTGCATAATTCTGTCGGGGTTTGCGCCGTCACGGTCCATTTTGTTAATTGCAACAATAATGCTTACGCCTGCGGCCTTTGCGTGGTTAATAGCCTCGATTGTCTGCGGCATAATACCGTCATCAGCGGCAACAACGAGAACAGCAATGTCTGTTGCCTGAGCACCTCTTGCACGCATTGATGTGAAAGCGGCGTGACCGGGAGTGTCAAGGAATGTGATTTTCTGACCGTTGAGGTCAACTCTGTAAGCACCGATGTGCTGAGTGATACCGCCTGCCTCTGTTGTGGTAACTGAGGTATTACGGATAGCGTCAAGAAGTGATGTTTTACCGTGGTCAACGTGACCCATAACAACAACAACGGGGTCTCTTGGCTGAAGGTCGCTGTCGTCGTCCTCGCTGGCGTCGATAATACGGTCTTCAATAGTGATAACAACTTCTTTTTCGCACTTTGCACCAAGCTCTGTTGCAACAATTTCTGCTGTATCGTAGTCGATAACATCGTTAATAGCTGCCATCTGGCCGAGAGCAAAGAGCTTTTTGATAACCTCTGCGGCTGTCATGTGAAGAAGCTCTGCAAGACCGCCGACTGTGATTTCTTCAGGAACGGTGATAACCATCTGAGGCTTCTTGGCTCTTTCAGCGGCAATTCTCTTAAGACGCTCTGCCTCTGTTTCTTTTCTTGAAGAACGCATACCCTGCTTGCGATACTGCTGAGAGCGCTGCTTTAACTTCTGCTTGTTAACGGTGCGGTCTGTCTGCATATTGTTGTGATGCGACATATTTTCATAACGCTCGTTATATTTATCAAGCTCAACATTGCTTGCTCTTGTGTCAACAATTCTTGCTTCGCCCTTTGTTCTGCGCTGAAGCTGAGCGTTAGGGTCTTTTTCCTTTTTCTTAGGTGCGTTCTGCTGAGGTGCAGGCTTCTGAGCCTCGGGCTTTTTGGCGTCTGCCTTAGGAGCAGGCTTGTCACTCTTCTTTGCATCAGCCTTTTTAGGCTCTTCGGCTTTTGCCTGTGCGGGCTCCTCTTTCTTTTCCGGAACGGGCTTTTCAGCCTTCTTTTCGTTGGCGGTGGCAAAGTAAGCGTCAAAATTTTCAACCTCATGCTCTTTAGTGAAGGTTTCAAAAATAACGTCAAGCTCCACTTCTTCCAACGCTGTCATATGTTTTTTGGGGTCGTCAAAATATTTTGCAAGCAATTCAACAACCTTTTTGCTTGGCAAATCAAAATCTTTTGCGACTTCGTGAACTCTGTATTTATTTATCATATAATGTTTCCTCCCCGGGTCTGTATTCTGTTTTAAAATGTTTCATAAATGATTTGGCAAAACCGCCGTCATCTATAGTTATTATCCCTGCTTTATAGCCGATGAGGTGATGAATTTCATCAATGGTCGGCTCAATTCTGAAAATGGGGATATTTTTACTTTCACAAAGCTTTGAAAACTCATCAAAGACCCTCTGTGAAGAGTCGGAACTGACAAGGCAGACACAGGCTTTGTTAAAATTAACTGCGCCCTTGCACATATCGTGCCCCATGCTCAGCTTGTTGGCCTTTCTGCAAAGACCCAGCAGGCTCAGCGCATTGCTATTCACTTTTAATCAGCTCCTGTTCCATTTTCTCAAAT
Organism: Clostridia bacterium; assembly: GCA_017465465.1. GTDB lineage: Bacteria > Bacillota > Clostridia > Oscillospirales > Acutalibacteraceae > CAG-488. Next base: position 81,198 of record JAFTWE010000002.1, read on the forward strand.
ATTTCATCGGGAATGGCACAGTCAAATGCTCTTTCTATTCTTTTGGATTTTTGCGCTTTTTTAAGGCACGCGGCATCTTTACACACATAAGCGCCTCTGCCGTTCTTTTTGCCTGTTAAATCAAGAGAAACATCACCCTCAGGTGATTTGACCACGCGGACAAGCTCTTTCTTCGGCTTCATTTCGCCGCAGCCGGTGCATTTTCTCATAGGTACTTTTTTGGTTTGCATTTAATCGCCTCCCGATTTTAGGGATTATTATATATTATTCCAATACGATTGCAGGGGATTCTTTGCCGCTTTCGGGCTTGATGTCAATCTTCCAGCCTGTGAGCTTTGCGGCAAGGCGGGCGTTCTGACCGCGGTTGCCGATAGCCAATGAAAGCTGCATATCAGGAACGATAACTCTGCAGGATTTTTCGCCTGATTCGTCAACTGTTACGGACACAACATCTGCGGGAGCAAGTGCTGCAGCAATGAATTCAGCAGGATTTTCGCTGTATTTAACAATGTCGATTTTCTCACCGCCGAGAAGGTCAACAACCTTGCCTACACGGGCGCCTCTCGGACCGATGCAAGCGCCTACTGCGTCAACATTTTCATCTGCTGAGTAAACAGCCATCTTTGTTCTTGAGCCTGCCTCACGGGAAACAGACTTGATTTCAACAGTGCCGTCATAGATTTCAGGAACTTCTGTTTCAAAAAGGCGGCGTACAAGACCTGGATGAGTTCTTGAAATTGTAGCTCTCGGGAAGCGGCGTGTTGAATCCTTAACATCAGCAATATAAACCTTGATAAGGTCGCCGGGTGAAAGAACCTCGCCGGGAATCTGCTCGCTCTTTGAAAGGAATTCCTGAGCCTTGCCGATTTCGATAAGAGCGTCGCCTGTTTCGGGGTCAACTCTTGAAACCTTAGCAGTAACAATTTCCTGATTTTTGCTCTGGATTTCTTCGCGCATTCTGCCGTGCTCAGCCTCGCGGATACCCTGACGGATAACGTGCTTGCCCTTGTCAGCGGCAATACGGCTTACTTCCTTTGTTTCAAGCTCAATTTCAATAATGTCACCTGGAACTGCGGTAGCCTTATATTTCTGAGCCTGCTCAACGAGAATATCCTCATCAGGGTCAGAAATTTCAGAAACAACATTCTTTCTTACGAAAACGCGCATTGTTTCTTCTTCAGGGTCAAGCTCGCAGAAAACGATGTCCTTGTTGTTGTAGTCACGCTTAACGGCTGTAACCAATGCTCTCTGAATGCCATCACAAAGCACATCCATTGAAATGCCCTTTTCTTTCTGGAGCATTTTAAGAGCTGCGAATAATTCTTTGTTTTTCATTATATTTCTCCTCCAAAATCGTCAAGCTTGATGTATGACGCTTCTTTTTTGTTAATCATAAGTCCTGAGCCGTCTTCAAATTTAATCTGGACATTGCCTGCGTCATAGCTTTCAAGTGTTCCCGAAAACTCGCGCTGACCGTCAAGAGGACGGATGAGCTTAACTTTGATTTTCATTCCTATGCACTGCTCAAAGTGGCTGTCACGCTTAAGGTCTCTTTCAATTCCGGGGGAAGAAACCTCAAGGCAGTAGCTCTGGTCAATGGGGTCAGCATCGTCAAGGGGCTTATCGAGAGCGTGGCTCATATCAACACAGTCATCAATAGAAACTCCGCCGTCTTTATCGATAAACACTCTGAGATACCAGTTAGCACCCTCTTTTTCAAAGCGAACATCCCACAGCTTTAACCCAAGCTCCTGAGCAATGGGCTCTGCAATGCTCCATACGGTGGCAACGGTGTTGCCGCCCTTACCTTTAGATGCCATAATATACCTCTTTTTTCTTATTTTTTGTAAAGGTTTAAACAAACACAAAAGAGCGGGTCGCCCCACTCTTTTGAATCATCAAATCTTACATTGTCAATAGTTTATCACACAATTTTAAAAATATCAAGACTTTTTTGAAAAAATTTAATGTTTGATATTTTTTAAAGCTTGTTTGCTTTGTTGAGGATGAGAACACCGATAACTGCGGCAACGATTGTGATAAACATAAGTGTGCCTGCGCCCATTGTCGGGTCAACAAAATAGAGGAAGAGAACGCCAACAACAAACGGAGCAATCATAACCTTCCAATGCTTGAGAATGTAGCCTGCGGCAAGAGAGCCGAAAAGGGCAGGAAGAACATACTCAAAAGCGGGGGCAAGAGAGCCCTCGGTAAGAAGCTGAAGTGAGCCTGTTGCGCCGAAAGCAAGAACGCCTACTGCAATAATAACGGTGGTGGTGATTGCTGAAATTGAAATTGCGATGGTTGAAATAACTTCGCCTTCTTCAGTGTTGGCTCTTACCTTTGCCTGCTCCATTGCTTTAAGTCCGCAAGGAAGCTTGAGGTTAGAGATGTTACCTGTAACAAAGCTCAGGTAAGCACCGCCCGGGCCGAGAAGAGGAACATAAGTGATAACCTCAACAATAGCTGTGAGCCAATAAAGTCCCATAAGCTTTGGCATAATGCTCAGAAGTGAGTCAAGCTCAGGCCATACGCCGAGATGTGTGCAAATCGCAACGGGGATGCAAAGCAGAGTAACCAATGCACCGATGTTCCAGAGAATTCCCCATTTATGAACTCTGTCAAAATAATCTTTCTGCATATCTGTCACTCCTTATTCGTAGATTTGTGCAAGCTCTGTGCCGATTTCAAACCAAGTGTGGTTAACAAGGCTTTCGGGAAGAACATTGGTAAATAAAACTGCCATTCCCATTGCGGCAAACATTGCAATAGGCATTGCAAAGGGCTCAAGCTTTGTGAGCTTGAATTTTTTGCATACTATGTCAAGAATAAGCATAAATACAACTGCGCAAATGAGAACGAGAATAGACATAAGACCTGCAGAGCCTGTGATTGTCTTAACTTTAAGTATCTGACCTGCTTCGTTCACAATGCTGTTGCCTGCGGCATCAAGAACATTGCTCTTCTGAACGGTGTAAGAATAAATCTCACGGGAAACAAAAGCCATAACAATGCCGATAAAAGCGGCGGCAGAAATAGCGTCACCGAATTTCTGAGACTTTTCACTCTTGTTGACTGTTGCACCGATTTTCTTCTGAAGCTTTTTGCAAAGGAAGGGGAGAAGAAGAAGCGGAGCAATGCTGCCCAAGGTCATAGCCCATGAGATTGTAGCAAACTGCTGAGGGTCAGAAACTGAATGCTTAAGTGATTCACCCCAGAAGTCAAGAGCAGTCTGAGCTGCTGTTGTTTCATAAGCAAGGTTGCCGATAACCGAAAGACGAATCCAGGGAAGAACAATACCCAAAGCGTTTGCAAGCACGATAACTGTTGCAAGAATTGAAATTGCAGGTGCAACGGTAAAAACTGCGCTTGAAATCATTGTGGTTTTAAGTGTTTCTTTTGAAATGCCGAGCTCCTTGCCTCTCTTTAATGACTTTACAAGGAAAAATACGGACTGCGCGATAACGAAAGCAATAACTGCCAATGCAACCGCATACATAAACGGACTTTCTTTAAAATCCATTTTTACCACTCCTTAATAATATTTGTTAGAATTTTATCACAGTTTATTTAAAACTTCAACTGTCAATTAAAGTTTATTTATAACCTCAAGCAAAATATCTGCCAATGCGGTTTCTGCAAGGGCATTCATTTTTTTATAATCCTCTGCGGCAGAATCCTCGCTGTCGTCAGATACCTTGCGGATGCTGAGCATCGGAACATCACAGCAGCGGCAAACTGAAGCGATTGCGCCTGTCTCCATATCAAAGGTGTTGATGCCGAAAAGATTATGATATTCTTCTTTCTGTGAATCTTTAGTGAGGAAGTAGTCGCCTGTTCCGCATTTAAGGTGGCGGATTCCCATTTCTTCGGGAATTGCATCAAGCAAAGCCTTGTCTGCTTCATAAACATATTCCTGACCGGGCTTCACACCGAGAGGGCGGCCCAATGCGCTGAGGTCAAAGTCGCATTCGGTGAAAGAAGTGCCGGCAAAAACAGTGCCTCTGTTAACACCCTTAACGCCGCCTGAAAGACCGATATTCATAATGCAGTCAGGTTCGGTTTTATCAATGAGCATTGCGGTTGCGGTTGCGGCATTTACCTTGCCGATTCTGCATTTAATGGCAGTAACCTCTTTGCCGTTTACGGAAAAAGTGATTGTTTCATAAGAATTTATTTCGTCTTTTTCAGCACCGAGAGGGGTTACACGCTCAACGAGGGGCAAAAACTCCATATCGTCGGCAATAACTACGCCGATTTTTTTGTATTCCATAGCTTTATCTCCTTTTTGAATTAAAAACATTATACTTCTCTTTTTCCTGCGTGTCAAATGGTTGGGATATCACATCGCTTTAAAGCAATAATATACATATTTATATACAATTATTTATGCAACATTATTGTTTGACTTTTATATGACCTTTTGGTAAAATAAAAGGGACAATATGTGCTTGACATTAAGGAGGAAATCATTTTGACAGATGCAAGAACATTGGCATACATCAATATGTACGCCGTACTCGGTACTTTAGAGAACCTTTGCGAGCTCAGTGAAGAGGCAAGGCAGCTTGTTAAAACCAAAAAGCCCGTATCAATAGGCTTTGAGGTTAACGGCGGCCCCAGCGCCACAATCACATTCAAAAACGGCCGTTGCCGTATGCAGCAGGGCTGTGATAACTGTGATGTTAAGCTTCCTTTCAGCTCTTGTGAAAAATTCAACGGTCTTATTGACGGAACAGTTACTCCTATTCCCTCAAAGGGCTTTACCAAAATCGGATTTTTGCTCAAGCAGTTCACTCCCTTGACCGATATGCTTTCAAAGTATATGCGCCCAAGTGAAGAGGACTTGAAGGACGAAGCCTTCTTTGAGCTTAGCACAAATCTTCTTTTCTACACTATTTCAGTTGCAATTTCTCAGATTGCCAATAATGATGAAATCGGTCAGTTCAGTGCAAAGCATATTCCTGACGGCAACATCAAGCTTTCAATCGCAGGCGGCCCCGCTTCAACAATCACTGTTAAAGACCACCGCCTTGTAACCGTTAAAAAGAGCCCTGATAAATTCCGCGCTCTTATGGAGTTTGCCGATATGAAGCTGGCTCACGACCTCTTTGACGGCAAGGTTAACGCCATTGCCAAGGTTGGCGAGGGTGAAATCGTGATGAAGGGCATGATAAATATGCTCGATAATATGAACAGAATTCTTGACAGAGTTGCACTCTATCTTGCATAAGCACAGGAGGCAGTGATATGGCTTTTAAGATTAACAAATATAAAAAGAGTAATGAGCTTTTTCAGAGAGCTACAAAAGTAATTCCTTCAGGTGTTTACGGTCATCTCGGCCCTGCTGAAGGTAACTTCATTCCCGTAAGTGCATGGCCCTTCTTTTCACAGAAGGCTGAGGGTGCATATTTCTGGGATGTTGACGGCAATAAGTTTATCGACTATATGTGCGCATACGGACCTAACATTTTAGGCTACAATGACCCCGATGTTGACGCCGCCGCTATGGAACAGGCTAAAATCGGTAACTGCACAACCTCACCGTCATACAAAATGGTTGAGCTTGCAGAGCTTCTTGTTGACACAGTAGCCTGCGCAGACTGGGCATTCTTTGCAAAGAACGGTAACGACGCAACCTCTTGCGCAGTTCTTGCCGCCCGTAATGCAACCCACCGCAAGAAGATTATTTTTGTAAATGGCTTCTATCACGGCGTTTCTGCCTGGACTCAGAAGATTGACTATCCGGGCGTTCTCCCTGAGGATGTTGCAAACAACCTTTATGTTGACTGGAATGACATTCCCGCTCTTGAAAAATTGATTGAAGAAAATAAGGGCGAAATTGCCGCTTTTATTTCCACTCCTTATATGCACGGCAATTATAAAGACAACGAGCTTCCTGCAGAGGGATATTGGAAAAAGGTTCGTGAGCTTTGCACAGAAAACGGTATTGTTCTTATCATTGACGATGTTCGTGCAGGCTGGCGCCTTGACCTTGCAGGCTCAGACCATTATTACGGCATTGAAGCTGACCTTATCTGCTTCTGTAAGGCTCTTGCCAACGGCTGGAATGTTTCTGCAATCTGCGGTAAGGATTGGATGAAGGATGCTGTAAGCGGTCTTTCATACACAGGCTCTTATTGGATGAGCGCTGTTCCCTTTGCCGCCGCTATTGCAAATATCAATAAGCTTAAGAAAATTAATGCTCCCAAGCTTCTTCGTGAAAAATCAGTTAAGCTTCTTGACGGTCTTAAATCAGCCGCCGACAATAACGGCTTTGATTTGGTTGTTTCAGGTGAGCCTTCACTTTTCTATCTCAGAATTGCAAACGACGACTCAATGATGATTCATCAGGATTGGGTTGCTGAAATGGTTAAGAGAGGCATCTTCATTTCAAGCCACCACAACCACTTTATGAATGCCGCTGTGTCTGACGAGGATATCAAGCGTACAGTTGACATTGCTAACGAAGCATTCAAGGTTACCAAGAAAATGCACCCTGAAGCATTTTAATCAGGGTTCATAAATAAATTTATATGTAGGGAGGAACTACAATGCCATTATCAAAATCAGAATGGTTAGCTCTCGAAAAGAAAGCACACGAACTCCGTAACCTCTGCCTTGACACTACATATTGGGCAGGCAGTGCTCATATCGGCGGCGGTATGAGTGTTATGGATATGATGACCGTTCTTTATCACAAATATCTTAACATCAAGGTTGATGACCCCAACTGGGAAGACAGAGACCGCTTCATTTTAAGTAAAGGTCACGCAGGCGTTGCTTATGCCGCAGTTCTTGTTGATAAGGGCTTCAATGACCCCGAACAGCTCAAAACATTCAACCTTTCAAACTCAAAGATGGGTATTCACCTTGACTCAAACAAGGTTGTTGGTGTTGACGCTTCAACAGGCTCTCTCGGTCACGGACTTTCAATCGCCCTTGGTACTGCTCTTGCCGCAAAAGTTCTCGGTAAGGACTATAAAACATACTGTATCCTCGGCGACGGCGAATGTGACGAAGGCTCCAACTGGGAAGCTGCTATGTCAATCGCTCATTTCCAGGCAACAAATGTTATTTCATTCGTTGACCGCAATAAGTGTATGATTGACGGCCGCACAGAAGATGTTATGAACCTCGAGCCTTTCGTTGATAAGTGGAAGGCATTCGGCTTTATCGTTAAAGAGGTTGACGGTCATAACCTCAGCGAGCTTTGCGATGCTATTGACTTTGCACTTAATCAGAACGAAGCTCCCGTTATGATTGTTGCTAACACAATCAAGGGCGCAGGCATTGACTTTATGGCAGACGATTATCACTGGCATTACGGTGCTATTGATGAAGGCAAATATCAGCAGGCTAAAGAAAGCCTTGAAAAATATTACAAACAGCGTGTAGCTCGTGCAGAAAAGGAGGGTGTATAATATGGCAGGCGGACTTACATATACAGCTCTTGACTCAACTGAACTCTCAACAGCCGAAATTTACGGTCAGACTCTCGTTGAATTAGGTAAAGAGCATCCTGAAATCGTAGGTCTTACAGCAGACCTTGCAGGTTCAACAAAAATCGGTGTATTCGGTAAGGCATACCCCGACCGTTTCTTTAACGTTGGTATTGCTGAGCAGAATATGTTCGGCGTTGCCGCAGGTATGGCAAAGGCAGGTCTTGTACCTTTCCTTTCAACCTTCTCTGTTTTTGCTTCTTTAAGAAGTGCTGACCAGCTTCACACCGACATCTGCTATCAGAATGTTAATGCAAAAATTATTGCTACTCATTCAGGCACATCCTTCGGTCAGGCAGGCTCAACTCACCACGCTATCTGCGACCTTGCAGTTGTTCGCTCAATGCCTAATGTTACACTTATCTGCCCTGCAGACGGTGTTGAAACAGCCGAAGCTGTTGTTGCAGCTTATGAAAACAAAGGCCCTTACTACATCAGAATCAACCGTGGCTTTGACCGCGTTCTTTACGGCAAGGATTATCCCCGTGAATATAAATTTGAAGTAGGCAAGGCTGTTGAAGTTAACCCGGGTACAGATATCACAGTTATCGCTTGCGGTTCTTGTGTATTCCAGGCTTATCAGGCAGCAAAATTCCTTGAAAATGCTGACGGACTCAAAGTAAGAGTTCTTGATATGCACACAATCAAGCCTATCGACAAAGAGGCTATCCTCAAAGCAGTTCAGGATACTCGCCGTATCATCACCGTTGAAGACCACAATGTTATCGGCGGCCTCGGCTCAGCAGTTGCTGAGGTTATGGCTGAAGCTGGTAAGGGATGTGCATTTACCCGCCTTGGCATTCAGGATACATTTGCTCCAATCGGACTTCACGAAGATATTATGTCAAACCTCGGTATTGACTGTAACGGTATTATCAACGCAATCCGTGAAGCTATGAATAAAGACTTTGAAGAGGACGACAACTGGGACGACGAAGTTTAATTTCTTCACTATCCTACAGAAAGGAATGATTTACTATGGCAAACGAAACCGTATTGACCAACAAAATATTTCTTAATGCCGTTTTGCCTCTTGTAAAGGTTATTGCAACAGATGTACCTTCTCTTGCTAAAAAGTTTGAGAATATGCACGCTGTTTTTCAGGTAAGCGCACTTGACCCCGATTCACCCGGCGGAAAGGTAGCAACTCATTTCACTGTTAATAACGGTGAATGGGTAGTATGCGCCGACAAGGTTGCAACCAACGCTTTTGTTGACCTTGAATTTAAAAATCTTGAAGCTATGAACAGCTTCTTCAAGGGCAAAATCGGCCCCGCAACTCTTCCCAAGATGAAGGGTGCTCTCAAATATCCCAAGGTATTTGCGGCTTTACTGATGACTCTTCTTAAAATGTCATCTCTTTTAACTGCCAAGGCAGCCCCTGAGGCTGAAGAGGATAAGCTTCTTATGGTTAAGTGCTTCTTCTATCTTCTTTCATCAGGCATCAGCCAGCTCAACAAACAGGGTCACGAAGCAGTTCATAACTGGACCAAGACAAGTCCCGACCGTGTTTATGCCTGGGCAGTTGACGGTCACCCGGAGGTTTCTGCTTATCTTAGAATTAAAGCAGGTAAATCCCGTTCAGGCAGAGGCGTTTATAAAAGAGCAATGCCATTCTTTACAATGCGTTTTGATTCTCTCGACAGCGCACTCGGCATTCTTCTTTCAACAGATGATATGCTTGACTCCACCAAAAAAGGTAAGCTCATTATGGACGGTGCTCCCGAATTCGGCGCACAGATTGGTGAGTATATGCTCACCGTTGCAGCTTACGCACAAGGATAAAATAAATCGGCAACCTTTAGCCGAGTGTTCGAAAGGACACTCGGCAGTTTTATTCGCCTTGCGGCGAGTTGTATTGCTGCGCAGTGTTATTGTGCTATGCACAGTGGTATTGTCCTTCGGACAGTTTTATGCGAATAAAATAAAACTGAAACCGTAAGGTTTCAATATCACTTTTGATTTATCAAAAATATAACTGCAAATTTTAATTTGCAATAACACTTATATATACCGAAAAAATTGTTTTCAGATTGGCATATTTGCTTTCAATGTATATAACCCACTATGACACTTTCAAACCGAAGGTGTCAATTTTTTATAAAAAGAAAATTGGGAGACTCCTTTTACAAGGTGTCTCCCAATAGTTTTTCTGTCCTTAGCAACCCCGTGAATTCGGTTGCCGATTTTTTACATAAGATTCATTGCGTCAAGGGGGTTGACGATTTTTCCGTTGACGGTGGTTTCAAGGTGGATGTGAACGCCCTCGGCTGTTTCAATGGGGAGTGTGCCGGCCACACCGATAACATCACCCTTAGTAACGGTATCACCCTTTTTAACATTCACATTATCCTGAAGACCGCTGTATTTTACCTTTAAATTGCCGGGGCAGGTAAGCTCAATGCTCACTCCCCAAAGGGCATCCTTGTCTATGGCGGTAACGGTGCCGTTCTGCACGGCAAGCACCTGCTCGCCCTCGCTTGCGCTGAAATCCACACCGTTGTGCACTCGCCAGTCGCTCATTGTTTCGCTTTTAACCATTTCACCGTTGCTGTAGTCTTTAATAACCTTGCCCTTGGTAGGGGTAATGAATTCACCCTCGTAGGGAAGAAGCTCAGGCGGTGTGGTTGTGGTAACTGTTGTGCTTTCGGTAGTTTTCGGAATACCTGTTGCGGTTACATTTGCCTGCTCGTCTGAAACTGGCTGTGTTTGTGATGCGGTGCTTTGGTTTTCGACCTTGTTGTTTTGATGGGCGGTGTAATTATAAATTGCGGCGCTTACTCCAACCACCAAAAGCAGGCACACTGTAAGTACCGTATAATACACCCTTGTCTGTGACATTTTTTTCATATAAACACCTCGTTTTGTTTTTAGTTATTCTTGCCATAAAACAAAGTGTTTATACAAAAGAAAAAACAGCCGGGGTCACCGGCTGCTTTCTCCAATAAATTGAGGGGTTTATTGAGGAGGGGTATGTGCTTTAGAAGAGTTGCGGCTCTCTCCTTAGCACAGTTAAAGAATAACCCATAAATATGAATTTGGTGTGAACATTTTATGATGTTTTAATATAATTTTTATGAATTTATCTGACAAAAAACTAATAAACACTTGAAAAAAATTCTCAAAGGTGTAGAATACCCATTGTAAGCAAAAATTGTTTAACAAAGGAGATTTTATTATGAAATTAGGTGTTTTTACCTGCCTTTTAGGTAATCTTCCTTTAGAGCAGGCACTTGAATATTTTAAGTCAAAGGGCATCGAAATGGTTGAAATCGGTTGCGGCGGTTATCCCGGTAACAGCCACGCTAACCCTGAGGAGCTTTTGGCAGATGAGAAAAAGCTCGACGAGTTCAAGGCTACCATTGAAAAGTACGGTCTTGAAATCAGCGCATTGAGCTGTCACGGCAACCCTGTTCACCCCAACAAAGAAATTGCCGCAGAATATGACAAAACAATCCGTAATACAATTCTTCTTGCTGAAAAATTGGGCATTCATCAGATTAACACCTTCTCAGGCTGCCCCGGTGACCACGACGGTGCAAAATATCCCAACTGGGTTACCTGCCCTTGGCCTAACGATTTCAGCGAAGTGCTTGAATATCAGTGGAACGATGTTCTTATTCCTTATTGGAAAGATTTGGTTGAGTTTGCAAAAGCTCACGGCGTTAATAAAATTGCTCTTGAGCTTCACCCCGGCTTCTGCGTTTATAACACCCAGAGCCTTCTTAAGCTTCGTGAGGCAGTAGGCCCTGAAATCGGTGCAAACCTTGACCCCAGCCACCTTATCTGGCAGGGTATGGAGCCTGTTGCAGTTATCAGAGCGTTGGGCGATGCAATTTTCCACTTCCACGCTAAGGATACTAAAATCGACAAGTATAACACCGCAATCAACGGTGTTCTTGATACAAAGCCTTACGGTGATGAAATTAACCGTTCCTGGATTTTCAGAAGCGTTGGCTACGGCAATGATGCAGCTTATTGGAAGGATATTATCAGCAATCTTCGTCTTGTGGGCTATGATTATGCAATCAGCATTGAACACGAAGACAGCCTTATGAGCCAGAACGAGGGTCTTTCAAAGGCAGTTGATTTGCTCAAGGAAGTTTTAATTACAGAATCCACAGGAGATATGTGGTGGGTATAAGCGAGGTCTTTTAAATGGTAAACGGAAAATTTGGCGGTGCAGTTATCGGTTACGGCGGAATGGGTAGCTGGCACACAAGAAAAATGATTCAGCAGATGCAGGATGATATTGAATTCATCGGTATTTATGACATTAACCCCGAAAGGGCAAAGGTTGCCGAAGAAAACGGCATCCGCGCTTTCAGTTCAAGAGAAGAGCTTCTTTGTGATGAAAGAATTGATTTTGTAGTTGTAGCTACTCCGAACGATGTTCACCGTGAAATTGCGGTAGATGCTATGGCTCACGGCAAGCATGTTATCAGCGAAAAGCCTGTAACCACAAGCAGCGAAGAGCTTGAAAAAATGATTGCCGCTTCAAATCAGTACGGCAAAATTTTTACAACCCATCAGAACAGACGCTGGGACCCTGATTATCTTGTTATCAAAAAGCTTTATGACGAGGGAACTCTCGGCAGAGTGTTTAACATCGAGTCCAAGGTTCACGGCTCAAGAGGAATTCCCGGTGACTGGCGAAATCAGAAGGCTCACGGCGGCGGAATGCTGTTTGACTGGGGTATTCATATCATTGACCAGGCACTTATGCTCCTTGACGGTGTTGAAATTGAGTCTTTGTATGCAAGGCTTGATAATGTTACCAACGAAGAGGTTGACGACGGCTTCAAGCTTGAGTTAAGATTCAAAAACGGTGTTGATTACCATGTTGAGGTTGGCACAAGCAACTTCATTGAGCTTAACCGTTGGTATATTCAGGGCGAAAACGGAACTGCTATTATCCGTGATTGGGATTTAAACGGCGAAATCGTTATGGTAACAGACTGGGAAAATAAAGACGCTGTTCCTATTCAGGCAGGTGTGGGCCTTACCAAAACAATGGCGCCAAGAACCGATGATACCATTGACAGATATCCGCTTCCCTTTGTAGAGAACAAGGGCTTTGATGACAGAAGCGAGTTTTACCGAAACCTTGTTGCCACAATGCGTGGGGAAGAAACACAAACTGTTACCCACGACCAACAGCGCAGACTTATCAGATTGGTTGAGGCAATTTTTGAATCTGCCAAGGATAATAAGGTTGTATATTTTGAATAATTTAAAAGGATTGCAGAAATTTTACTCTGCAATCCTTTTTTGTTATCTCATTCCGTTGAACTTTCCGCCGCCCGGCATACCTCCGCCGTGCATTCCGGGAATATTATTCATATTGCCCATTGAGCCCGAAGATGAGTAGAGAATGTTACTCATTTCAACTTCGGTTTTTTCGGAGCCTGTAGTTAAAATATAAGTTTTACCTTCTTTAATTTCAGGTGAGCTTATAATAACTGAATTGAATTGCTTCGGTGCTGCCCATGAAACAATCTCTTTGCCGCTTGAGTCGGTGAGTATGATTTTTGAATTAGCCTGTTGGGTGCTTACGTTTATCATCATTGTGCCTTGCTCGGCAGAAGAGAAGTTCTGCGCCATTCCTGATGTGCCTGAGCAAACAAAGATACCGCCGGTTATACTTGCTGAAGAACCATAATCAAGGGCTCCGTTGCCACTGTTAGTGGGGCCTGAAAGGTAGGTTGTGCCGCCTGAAATCTGAAGCGAGCCGTTAGAATCAATTCCGTCACCTGATGCATTTATATTAAGCGTTCCTCCGCTTATTTTAATGTATGAATCAGATACTGAACCAAATTGGTCAGGGCGACCCATCATTCCGCCAAAACCGCTTTCGTCGTTTCCACCTGCAGCGTTCATTCCGTCATCACTTGCAACAAGAGAAATCTTTCCTCCTGTTATGTCAATGTTTTGACCTTCAAGACCCTCATAGCTTTCGGTAATTTTTATTGTACCGCCTGAAACTGACAGGTTGCTGTCAGCGTGGAAACCGTCATCACCTGTTGAAATATCAAAGGTACCGCCTGTTATATTAACACTACCATTGGCGTGAACGGCATCATCGGCACAGTTAAGATTAAATTTACCGTTTTTGATTGTAAGATTACCTGCCGTTTTTATGCCCTTGAGGCTTTCTGTATCCTCTGTGGTTGTGTTTTGAGTATACCCGGGGTGCTGCATAAAGAAATCGTTCTCACTTTTTTGCTCGGCATTTTCACTGCCGCCGCCTGATTTAACCGTAAATGTTCCGTTGTCTATAAGAACATACGCCGCACCGCTGAAGCCGTCAAGGTCAGAGGTAACATTAAATGTTCCGTCAGCAATATAAAGAAAACCAGAAGTTTCATCATCAGCATTTTCAGCGTGGAAACCGTCTTTTCCGCTGGTTATATTGAATGAACCGTTCTGAATACGGATACTGTCTTTACCTGTAACGCCGTGGCTTGCAGATGTGATTGTATAGCTTCCGCCGCCAAAAACAAGGTCATCCTTTGAAACAATTCCGTGACCCGCCTTGGCATTGATTGCAAGACTTCCCGAACCGTTTAAAGTGAGGTCGCATTTTGAAAAAATAACAGAATCAATATTGTTGTCGTCAACAGCGGTGTATGCTCCGCCGTTGGTGAGAGTGTTTTTGCTGCCGGTATTTGCGGTTACAAAAACCTTATCAGCTTCCTTGGCATAAATTGCTGCCGAAGCTTTGCTTGTGATATTTGCATTTTTTAAAACAATTTGCACCTTTGCGGTGTCGGGAGCATCAACAATAACCGAGCCGTCAGTCAGAGAGCCTGAAAAGGTATAGACTCCCTCAGCGGTGATTGTGATGTTACCGCCTGAAATTTTAACGGAAGAGTCACTGCATTGAGCTGAAGCTCCGTTTAATATAACAGCGGTGCTTTCACTTTCGCTATATGTGCCTTCGGAATCTCTGCTTGAAAACATATCAGCAGTATCGGCAGGAATTTCTGCAACCGTTGTTGTTTCATTGGTTTCTTCGGACGTATTGTCAGAAACATTGCTATCAGCCTTTGAGCAAGAGCAAAACAGTATTGCTACACACATTAACAAAGCTGAAATTTTTATTTTTCTCATTTAAAACACCTCATAATTCAGCAACGCTGTTATCCTGCTTTGAAACGGTGATTTCGAGATTACCGTTTCTGCAACGGAGTTTGTTTATTAAATCTTTTTCTGTATTTTCTTTTTTGAAGGTAACATTATAAGTGAGTCTGAAAAGACTTCCCATATTTGTGGTTTTAACTTGAATGAGGTCACAGCTTGAAGTGTATTCAGCTAAAAGGGGGTCAATGACTTCATTGTAGTCCAAATCTTCAGGAATTGTTATACGTATAGTTTTGTAAAGGGAGAAATTCTTCTTTTCACCAAAGTTTATAAGGCTGTATATCATACTTGCGGCACTTAGTATCACTGCAAATAAAACGGAATATCCAAGATATCCCATACCTGCAATAAGGCCGGCCCCCATAGCTAAAAAGAGAATGCCGATTTCTTTGGCTGTTCCGGGAACAGAACGGAAACGCACAAGGCTGAATGCACCTGCAACAGCTACGCCGGTGCCGATGTTACCGTTAACCATCATAATCACAACGCAAACAACAGCGGGTAAAAGAGCGAGTGTGATAACAAAGCTTTTGGTATATCTGGTTTTAAACATATATCCGCAGGCCAACAAAAGACCGACGAAAAGAGAACATCCCACGCATAAAAGAAAATCAGTAACGGTTATAACCGAAGCGGTTGAAGAGTCAAACAGACCTTGAAAAAGATTGTTAAGCATTTTTAGTGCCTCCTTTATTTTTTTTGAAAATGCTTTGCTGATACGCTGTTCCGTATTTTGAAAAGGATGTACGGAAAACCTTATTTGTTGTAAGCCAATCGGTCATCCACAAAGGAATTCCGCCGGCAGTTTTAATTTCCATAAGCACAAGATTATCGGGGAGAATCGGTGTGCCGTAGATTTCACTGTTGAAAGAAAAATTTTCGCATCTGAACAGAATGTTTTCATCAAAGGTTATTCTGAAATCATGCCGTTCAACAGAATAATATGCATCGCGCTCATAAGAAAGAAAAACAACAGGATGCAAATTGCCGTAATACGAGCAGAAATAATTGATTTCGTCAGCTATCTGTGTTGATACAGGTAAAGGAATATTATTGCTCAGGCAATTTATTGCCGTCAATTGAGGCAAAGTGAGCCTTCGTTTGTAAACGATATGCTTGAATTTCTTTTTTAACTCTATAAAAACAGGTTCGTCATCATTTGCTTTTTTATAGCTTCTTATTCTGAGCTTTTCTTTATAAACAGGTTTTTCGATTGAACGGCGGATAAGTCGGTAATCATCGGTGTCAAAGTATATGTTACGGATGGTGGTGCGGCCGTACTTGTCGGGGTACATATAACTTTTCATTAAATCAAGCAGATTTTGTTGTTGCTCCTTGGTTAAAAAATATTTAAGCTCATATCTTTTAAAAACGGTTTCAAAGCCCACTATTTACACCACCTTTACTTATAATATAAAATTATAAAAACACAACCCTAATTTAACCTTAAAATAAATGTTAATAAATTTGAAACATTGATGAAAAAGAAAAAATGTGATATATTTAAGTAAGCTTAAAGTGGCTATGCAATAATTCGGGTGAGGTGATTAAAATGAGGTTGCTTTTAGCGGAGGATGAAAAATCTCTTTCAAAGGCTTTGAGCACAATTTTAGAAAAAAATAATTATTCTGTGGACACTGCTTTTGATGGTGAAGAAGCGATGGACTATTTGTTAACAGGCAGGTATGACGGCGTAATTCTTGATATTATGATGCCGAAAATTGACGGAATTGAAGTGCTTAAAGCTTTGAGAAAAAACGGAAACCCCGTTCCTGTTTTATTCCTTACAGCTAAGGCGGAGATTGACGATAAGGTGCTTGGCCTCGACAGCGGAGCAAATGACTATCTGACAAAGCCCTTTGATGTTAAAGAGCTTTTGGCGCGTATCAGGGCTATGACCCGCCAACAGACCTCACAGACGGATTCCCGCTTGAAGGTGGGCAATATCACTCTCAATTGTGCAACCTTTGAGCTTTCTTCTGCTTCGGGCAGGTTTCGCCTTGCCAACAAAGAGTATCAGATGATGGAGCTTTTAATGCGTAATCCGAAAAATCTTGTTTCAACAGACAGCTTTATGGAAAAAATTTGGGGCTACGACAGTGATGCTGAAATAAGTGTTGTATGGGTTTATATATCATATCTTCGCAAAAAGCTTGCGGCTCTGAATGCAGATGTTGAAATAAAGGCTTCGAGAAATTCGGGATATTTTTTGGAGGTTTCAGATGATTAAAAAGCTTCGCATAAAATTTGTCTGTGCGGCAATGCTTTCGTCTTTTATTGTTCTGTTTGGAATTATAGGGATTATAAATACGCTGAATTTTGTGGAAGTGGTTAATCAGGCTGATGTTACGATTTCACTTTTGCAAGAGAATGACGGTAATTTTCCGAAAAAAGAAGAAATGATGTCAAAGCCGGACCGCGGACCTTTAAGTGAACCGCTTATGAAAGAGCTGCCTTATGAGTCAAGATTTTTCACCGTAACAGTAAAAGACGGTGAAGCGGTTTCGGTTGAAACGGGCAGAATTGCAGCAATTGACGAAAAAACTGCTGAAGATTTTGCCAAAAAAGTTATAGATGATGGCCGTGAAAAGGGCTTTTTGAAAACATACAGATATCATTTGGATGAAACTGCTGACGGAACAAGGGTTATTTTTTTAGACTGCACAAGAAATTTGTCAACATTCTTTTCTTTCTTGACTGCAAGCATCGGAATTTCTTCAATAGGCTTGTTGTTGATTCTGCTTATCCTGATTTTTGTTTCGGGTAGGGTAGTGCGCCCCGTATCAGAAAGCTTTGAAAAGCAAAAGCAATTTATCACAGACGCAGGTCACGAAATAAAAACACCGGTTACTATTATTGATGCCGATGCTGAAGTTATAAAAATGGAAATCGGAGAAAATGAATGGCTCAATGATATTCAGTTGCAATCAAAACGGTTAGCTTCGCTCACTAACGATTTGATTTATCTTTCGCGAATGGAAGAATGTGAGTCAAAACCACAGCTTCTGGAATTTCCTTTGTCTGATTTAGTGAGTGAAACAGCTCAATCTTTTCAATCCTTGGCAAAGCTCGGCCATAAAACATTCAGTTCAGATATTCAGCCGATGATTGAAATGAAAGGTGACGAAAACGCAATCCGCAGATTAGTGTGTGTTTTGCTTGACAATGCAGTTAAATATTCTGATGAAAACGGAGAAATAAGCTTAAAGCTTGAACGTAACGGAAAAAATATCCGTCTGCAGATTGAGAATACAACGAACAAACCGCTGCCTGAAAACCTGATGAAGATGTTTGACAGATTTTATCGCGGAGACAAATCGCGAAACTCAAAAACAGGCGGTTACGGATTAGGTCTTGCAATAGCTAAAGTGACGGTTGAAGCTCACAAAGGAAAAATCAACCTGACAAAGCCGTCAGAAAACCGTTTGTGCGTTAAGGTGATTTTTTGAAAATCTATTGACCTTTTATGTTGTTTGTTGCATAATGAGAAAAAAGATTTGAGGTGGTTTTATGGTAAAAGCTAATCAGAAAAACACAGCTTTTAATGTGTTTGCTGTGTTAGTCGGCGCTTTGCTTATGGGACTTTTGTGGCGAGTGAGAGGCACTACCGGCTGGGGCTCTTCCTGGGGTCTTTTGAATGCAGGCTTTGTTTTTACTATGTTCCTTATTCTTGTTAAAGGCAGCCGTCAGAAGATGAATTCAGGCTGGCTTGGTCTCACAGCTCTTTCTTTTATGCTCACCGTTCCTGCCTGGGGTACTTTACTCGGTCAGATAACAGGAGTGCTCGATGACGCAGAGCTTATTGAAACTCAAAAATTTGTTTCAATTCCCTCGGCAGTTTTTCAGATGCTTTGTCTGGGCTTTGGTGTTGCTGTTATTTTCGGTATTATGCTCGGCAGAGCATACAGCTCAAAGCAATGGAAAATACTTGATTTTATAATTGTAATTGCAATTTTTTATGCGGTGGATTTAATTTCTAAAGCTACCGTTTCTCATTGGATTTTAAATGCAATTCAGCCTCAGGCGGCAGAGCTTTTTGAAGAGGGGCTTGCTCTTGCGGGCAAAGAGGGCACCGCTTATGAGGCTTATATGAGCCACTTTGCCGATATTTCTTGGGCAAAGAAAATTGCAGGCGGCAGAAACTATTTCTCTGCAGTTCAGACGATTTCTTCAGCTATAAGGGCAATCGCTGCAATTGTTGCAACAAGATTTATTGTAAAAGATAAAATTGCCGCAAAAACAGGCTTGGTTGTTTCATTGGCATTTGCTTTTTCTATCGCCGTTTCAGATTTGTTCTTCTATTTCGGCAACGGCGGATATCACGAGCTTGGTGCATCTATTTTCCCCGAAGCAGTTTATCCCTGGTCTTGCTGGGAATATTTCACAGGCTTTATCGCAGGCGGAATTATTACTGCATTTATTCTTTCTCTCAAAAATGAGGAGGATGTTCCCGAAATCACCTTTGCAAAAATCCCCGAAAAGGCAACCTCAATCCTCACCTTTATTATGGGCTATGTGTTCCTGATTGGTGTGAATATAGTCCGCCCCATTCTTGAAAGATATGATGATTCAAAGTATCTCATTCTCTGCGTAATTCTTGCTGTTGCGGCGGCAGCGGTTATTGTTTTTGTTATTGCCAAAAAGCTTGGCGCTAAAGCCGAAACAGCTGATATGACAGCTTATTCAAAAATTATGCTGCCGATAATGGTTGTGTTTATGATAGTTACATATATGTTCCTCGCCATTCCCGAAGACAGAAACTATGCGGAGATAGGCAGTGTTCACAATATTCTCGTTATTGTTTCTGCTGTTGCCGTGCTTTTATGGTGGTTTAAGTACGGACTCAAAGCTAAAAGTAAATAAAAATTCAGGGCATCTTCCAAAACGGAAGATGCCCGATTTTATGTATCTTCTTTATATTTTTCTGCCTGAAGGTTAAACATATACGCATATTTACCGTTCTTTGCCATAAGCTCTTCGTGTGTTCCGCTTTCAACGATTTCACCGTTTTCAAGCATATAAATCACATCTGCCATAACAGTAGTGGAAAGTCGGTGAGAAATAAATATAACCGTCTTATCCTCTGCGGCTCTGCTCATGGCCTCATTGAGTGAATATTCTGAAACAGGGTCAAGGTTTGCGCTTGGCTCGTCAAGAATTGCAAATGGGCAGTCTTTATAAAATGCTCGTGCAACGGCAACCTTCTGGGCTTCACCGCCTGAAAGGGAAACACCGCTGTCATCAAATTCTCTTAAAAGAATTGAATCTGCTCCGTTGGGAAGCTCTTTGTTAAAGCTGCTTTCTTTCAGCGAAGCCATAACCTTTTCTATGTCGGGGTTTTCTTTCATTGCAACATTTTCACCCAGAGTTGCGCCGAAAAGTGAAAAATCCTGGAAAACTGCGGCATAATTTTCGTGATAGGAGCGGATGTTCCAATCCTTGATGTTCATTCCGTCAACGGTAATTTCACCGTTGGTTACATCATAAAGTCGAAGCAACAGGTTGGTAAGAGTGGTTTTACCTGCACCGTTGTAGCCGACAAGAGCAATTTTCTGATACGGCTTGATTTCAAGGTTAATGTTCTTAAGCGTCGGCTTATCATTGCCGGGGTAAGTGAAAGAAACATTGTGAAGCTTGATTGTTGCAGGTTTTTTTAATTTCTTGGTGATTTCGCCGTCTTTGATTTTTTCTTCTGCGGCCATAAATCTTTTAAACTTTTCAACATAAAGCCCGTTTTCTCTGAAGGTTATTGCAAACCAGCTTGTCAGAGCAAAAACGCTGTTACTTACTGCACTTACGCCGTTAAAGGTTGCGGCAAAGCTGCCAAGACCGATTTTTTTGGTAACTATGGCCTGATAACCCATATAAAGAGTAACGCCGAAGCAGATGAGAATTGTAAGAGGTAAGCTTTCCTGGCAAAAATACAACTGCCATTGTCTTTTGAGGTAGGGTGAAATTGTAAAAAGGCGGTCAACAATGTTCTTTTTGTATCGTCTTTCAATCATTTCACCGGCAGGGTTAAGGCGCAATTCTTTTGCATAATCCTGCAAATAGAAAACTCTTGAAAAATAAAGATTTTTTCTGTCAAGAGGGGTCATAGCCTCTTTTTTGCTTACATTGACCTTTGCAATCAGTCTGCCGATTGGCACCATAATTCCCACACAAGCGGCAATAAAAATGAAGCACATCGGGTCAATAGTGAGAATAACCGCAGTAATTGAAATTATGGATACCAGCTCTGTTACCAGATTTCGTGTGCTTGTGAGAATGCTGTCTACTCGGTCGCTCATTGAGTTCATAGCGAGCACAAAGTCGTTATAAAACTCGGGGTTATCGTAAGATTCAAAATCCATTCTTGATGCCTTGTCATAAATCAGAGAATAGAGCTTGTAGTGAAGCTTTTCTTTTTGAAGCGGCAAAAGAATTTCATAAAAAAGAGTGTTCAAAAAGTTACCGATAACAACCACCGATGCAAAAATAATGCAGGCAACGGCGATTCGGTAAAGGTCGGTCCCCTCGGTTACAACATCGATTATGTATTTGAGCAACACAACATTTGACAAAATCCAAGGGATTGTTGAAAGCAGGTCAGAAATTATAAGAGAGGGGAGAATCCACGGCGAATGCTTTGAAACAAAGCGAATCATAAACCAGTAGTTTTTTATGCTGTGGGAGCTTTCTTGCTTTTTATTCTTCAACGTCAGTGTCCTCCTCTCTGTAGCCTGAAGCCTGGAGGGTAAACATATTGCAATATTCTCCGCCCAGATTCATCAGCTCTTCGTGAGTGCCTGATTCAATAAGCTGACCTTGTGAAAAAACAAGAATATTATCACTTCTTGTTGCACTTGAAAGTCGGTGAGAAATATAAACAACAGTTTTGTTCTTGGTGCCTTCCATAAGGTTGTCATACATCTTTGATTCTGCAACAGGGTCAAGGGCTGATGAAGGCTCGTCAAGAATAGCAATGTCAAAGCTTTTGGCAAACATTCTTGCAATGGTAACCTTCTGGCTTTCGCCGCCTGAAAGAAGAGCGCCCTCTTCATCAAATTCTCTTGTGAGAATAGTGTTTTCCTTTTGGGGCAGAGTTTCAATTTTTGAATAAACTCCGCTTTGCTTGAGCGCTTCGGTTGCTCTGGGGATGTTGGTTTCGTCAGTTTCTTCAATGAGAACATTTTCTGCAACAGTCATTGCAAAAATTCTGTAATCCTGAAAAACGCTTGCAAACCTCTCGCGGTATTTTAACAAATCATATTCCTTGATGTTGATTCCGTTGTAAAGAATTTCACCCTCATCCACATCATAAAGGCGCATCATCAGCTTTGAAAGAGTGGTTTTGCCTGCACCGTTATGACCCACAACTGCAATGCTTTCACCGCGGTTGATTTTAAATGAAACACCTGAAAGAGAGTTTTTGTCATTACCGCTGTAGTGGAATGATACATTTTTAAACTCAAGGCTTTCAAAGTCACCGGGAATTTTATCTCCGCCCACAATTTTTGGCTCATAATCGAGAAATTCTCTTAAATTCTGCACCCAAAGGCAATGCTTTTGCTGCATTGTAAAATAGTAAGCGAGCTGGTTTAACTTGTTTCTGCAGTTGGTGATTGCTGAAATCAAAACTGAAAACGAAGAAATTTCAAGGTTTTGCAACACAATCAATCTGTAACAGCCGTAAGCAAAGCCGCCTGCAATGGGAATAACTTCACCGAAGAAGTCACTTGCAACTTCGAGCACAGCAATTTTAAGACCGTATTTTTTAATCATTTTAATGTTGTTTTTAATAGCTTCTTTAAAACGGCGCTTAACAACATTAAAAATATTTGTGGTTTTAATTTCTTTTGCAAAGTCCTTTAAAAGAACAGTTCTTTTAGTGTAGTCCTTCTGCCTTTCAAAGGGAGTCATCATTTTTTCTTTTTCAAATTCAACATTGTTTCTCTTAACCCTGAAAAACAAAACGATAACAGGGCAAAGAATAACAAGAAGCAACCATGGGTCAAGGTTATAAAGATAAATTGCGAGGAAAATTATGCTAACCACAGAGCCTAAAGTCCAGGCAGAGCCTTCAATAATACGCTTGAAGCCCTGCTTTTCAACAACCCATGTTGCGCGGTTGTAGTTATCAAAAAAGTCGGGGTTTTCATAGCATCCCAATTCAACCTGCTGAGCCTTTTGGAAAATCAGGTTATTTATGTAGCCCTCGCATTTGATTTCAAATTTTTCGCGCACAGGGTGAAAGGCGATGTAAGAAAACAGGTCAACTGCAACCTTGCCGAAAACAATCAGACCGATTTTAATTGCAAATTCCTTAAAGCTTCGCCCGCCCTCGATTATGGAAAGAGCGGTTTCAAGAAACATAACATTGAAAACAACTGCATAATATACATTTTCGGCAATGTAAGCAAGATAAATAATAATCATAGCAATGGGCGCACTTTTAAGACCGCACTTTAACATAAAGCCGGTGTTTTTGATTATGTGTGCTTTTGCTTTAAAATCGACAGCATGTCGCATTAGTTTATTCCTTCCTTATTGTTTAAATGCATTAGTGTAGGTTTGAGCCCAAGAGGCTACGCGCTGCGAATCCCACTTCTGAGGGATTGAGGCGCAGGCAGTCACAACCTTTGCCATACTCACGCCGACCTGACCGATTTTTTTGAGAAGAGACGGCTTTTTGCAAAGATAAACAGCTTTGTTTTTAAGGTCCTGAAAATCAATTTTAAAAAGGTCACTCATCTTACCGAAATCGGCAGACATTGTAATGTTGTCGTCTGTGAGAATTCCTGTTTCAAAGCAGTAGTCAACCTCGTCGGGAGTGAGCTTGAATAAAAGATATTTAACACATTCAAGGGGCGCAAGGTTTGAACCGAGAGCTTTGTAGTATTTCACCTGATAATTCCACAGAGTTTCTGCGCTGAAAGAATCAGTTTCGTCAGCGATAATAGTGTCAGCAAGAATTCTTGACGCTTTAAGAGCATTTGCAATGCCTGAGCCGATAAGGGGAACGGGCATAAATGCGCTGTCGCCGATTGCGGCGTAGCCGTCTGCCACCATAACTGCAAGGGTGTGGCGAACAGGAATTTCAACAAACTGACCTCCGCGGATTTTCTCCTTGCCGAGGCGGGGATTTTTCTTTCTTAATTCTTCGGCAAATTCTTCAACATCATCCATTGTAAAATCTTCAAATCTGCCCATAAGAAGGTCGGTGTGCTCATCTTCAGAAGCAACCCAGCTGATTCCCATAATTCCGCCTGCATAAAGCATAACCTTGAATTTGGCATCTACCTCACAATCACTTGCTTTATTAAAGAAAGCTCTGTAGATTGTGATTTTTTCTTTTCTGCCAACTTCCTTTTCAATACCGAGGCTGTCAGGGAGATTAAGACGAACAGGGGAGTTCATACCGCAGGAGTCGATAATCAAATCACCGAAGAAATCACCCTCTGAGGTGTGAATACCAACAACGCGGTTGCCGAGCATAATCGGCCCTTTAACTTCGCATTCATATTTTATTTTAACTCCGCTGTTAACAGCGTTTTCGATAAAGTGAGCGTAAATATCTCTGCGCTCCATTTTAATTTCACGCTTGTCAACGGGAACGTGCTGATGAAGTGACTTCCTTTCACTCGGCGGGAAGAAGGTCATATCTTCTTTATATTCAAATTTATCTTTAGGAGGCATACCCATACCTGCAATACCTAAGGCAGACGGGTCAAAAATATCGGTCCAATCGTAGCCAAGGGTGCCCTCTTTTTTCTGTTCATACACAGTAACATCATAGCCCTGCTGAGCAAGGAGAGCTGCAACGGCAATTCCGCCGTGGCCAAGACCTGCAACAATTATTTTTTTGCTCATATAATTCCCTCCTGAAAATAAATTCCCAAGGAAGTATAACACAGAATAATTATCCAATTCAAGACTTGTATGAAGAAATAATGTATGATATAATTATTTTAGCAAGTCGAAGCGTGTGCTTCGGCTTTTTTAGGAGTTGATTATATGAAAGAACTGCACATGATTTGTAACGCACACCTTGACCCGGTGTGGCTTTGGCGCAGACCTGAGGGGATAGCTGAGGCTGTTTCAACCTTCAGAGTTGCGGCTGATTTTTGTGATGAATTTGACGGCTTTATTTTTAATCATAATGAATCCGTTTTGTACGAATGGGTTGAAGAAAATGAGCCTGAGCTTTTTGAAAGAATACAGCGCCTTGTTAAAGAGGGCAAGTGGCATATTATGGGCGGATGGTATCTTCAGCCCGACTGCACTATGCCGTCAGGCGAGTCTTTTATCCGTCAGATTGAAGTGGGCAACCGCTATTTTATGGAAAAATTTGGCGTAAAGCCCACCACAGCCATAAATTTTGACCCGTTCGGTCACACAAGAGGATTGGTGCAAATTCTCAAAAAATGCGGCTATGATTCTTATGCTTTTATGCGACCCGGCGGTCACGAATGGGATGGCGATTTTATCTGGCAGGGCTTTGACGGCAGTGAAATTATCGGCCACAAAACTCAGGGCGGTTACAACTCTGCAAGAGGTAAAATTCTTGAAAAAATCGGCCGTGCTGTTGAGTGGGAATATGGTGACGGCATTAACCTTATGCTTTGGGGCGTCGGCAACCACGGCGGCGGTCCGTCAAGAATTGACCTTGAAACTATTGAAAAATATAAAAAAGAAAACCCCGGCTTTGAGGTTATCCATTCCTGTATGGAGGATTATTTCAAAAAGGTTGACACCTCAAAGCTTCAGAAAATAAATAAATCCCTTGTTCATTGTATGGTGGGTTGCTACACCACAATGGTGAGAATCAAGCAGGCTAACCGCCGACTCGAAAATGACCTTGCAATCTGCGAAAAGATGCTTTGTGTCAGCGGCGTTGATTATGACAAAGCCGAGCTTGAAAAAGCCGAAAAGGCTCTTCTTTTCTGCCAGTTCCACGATGTTTTGCCGGGCACTCTCATAAAGGGTGCAGAGGATGATTGCCTTCGCCTTTTTTCTTACGGTGAAGAAATTGTTGACAAGTATAAGGTCAAGGCATTTTTAAAACTTTGCGAGGGTCAGCCAAAGGCAAAAGACGGTGAAATTCCCGTGCTTGTGTTTAACCCCAATCCTTACCCTGTTAAAGAAAATATTGAGGTTGAGTTCCAGCTTGCCGACCAGAACTGGAACGAAAATGAAACAACAGTTGTTTCTGTCCGCGATGAAAACGGAAATTATCTTCCTGCTCAGAATGAAAAGGAGTCAAGCTCTCTTAACCTTGACTGGCGCAAGAGAATTTGCTTCACCGCAGAGCTGAAGCCTATGAGCATCAACCGCTTTGACTGTGAGCTTGAGGTTAAAAATCTTCCTAAGCGTGAAATCAGAAGCTGTGAAGAAACTGATACTCACTTTGTGTTCAAAAATGACAGCATCGAAGTTAAAATCAATAAATCAACAGGTCTTATTGATGCCTATAAGTCCAAGGATTTTGATTATCTTAAAGATGGCAGTGCAAAAATTCTTGCCTACCGTGACAATGAAGACCCTTGGGGAATGGAAACCGACGGCTTTTATGATTGCATTGGTGAGTTTACTCTTGCAAGCGCTGAAGAGGCTAACCGATTTAACGGCTACCCCGATGAAGCTTTTTCAAATGTCAGAGTTATTGAAAACGGCGATGTAAGGTGCGAAATTCAGGCGATTTTCAAATATTCAAATTCCTTTGCTGTTGTTACCTACACTCTTCCCAAGGAAGGCTCTTTTGTGGATATGAAAATCAAAATGCTTTCTGCTGACAGCAATGTTTTTTATAAGCTCAGCTTTGATACCGAATTTTGCTCACCGATTTTTGCAGGTCAGACCGCTTTTGGCAAAGAAGGACTTATGAAAGCTGAAAATGAGGTAACATATCAGAAATGGTGCGGAGCCTTTGAACACGGCAACGGCTTTGCGGTTATCAATAACGGCACTTACGGGGGCTCGGCAACCGACGGCAGACTGAATATTTCACTTATGAGAACACCTGTTTATTCTGCTCACCCGATTCGTGACAGACAGCTTACCGACCACGACCGTAACCACGACCACATTGATTTGGGTGAAAGAGAGTTTGAATACCGCCTGACTACTGAAATTGAGCATCTGGATAAGGATGCCGAAATTTTCAATCAGCGCCCGGTTGCTCTTTCGTTCTTCCCAAGCGGCGGCAAGGAGAAAAAAGAAACCGAGATTTCAGTTGACAATGATGATGTTATTCTCACACGCCTGAGCAACAGAAATAACGGGGTAACCTTAAGGATTTATAATTCATCACAAAATAAAAACACCGCCAATGTTAAAATCGGCGGTGATACAACAAAAATTGATTTTACACCCTTTGAGGTTAAAACATTTAAGCTTAACGGCACAGTTCTTACCGAGTGTGGTATGTTAGGCTAAAAAAGATGGGACTGTTCACACAGTCCCATTTTTCATCAGTTAAGATATGCTTCAACATATTGGTTAAACAGTTCACTTGCTATAGCCATATTTTCGGCATCATTGTTAAGCCCGTGGCCTGAATTGGGATAAGAGTTGAAGTGGTGAGCAATGCCGTACTGTGACAGCTTAGCATCAAGCGCAACAGCATTTGAATAAGGAACAATGTCATCAACCATACCGTGGTTTATAACTGTTGGCACGGTGTTTTCGTCAACATAATAAAGAGGAGAAACTTTTTTAAGTGCGGCTTCTGCTTCGTGGCGGGTTTCAAAGGTAAACGACTGACCGCAAGCCCAGGAAAGAATCTTAGCTACATAATCAGAATCTCCCAAGGCATTGCCGTTGCCTGTTCCGTAAAAATAGTTTACATCGGTAAGGTCGGTAGGACCGCAGTCACTCACAACTGCGGCAGGCTTAATTGCAGAAGCTTCATCTCTTGAATAAGCATAAAGCAATGAGAGGTGACCGCCTGCAGAGCCGCCGGTTAAAAGCATTTTGTTAATTTCAACATTCCTTTTGTCGGCAGTTTCTTTAATCTTTTCAACTGCAAGCTGAATGTCATCCATAATGTCGTTAAGGTCAACATCTTCACTTATGTAACGGTAGTTAACAGCGGCGCAGGCATAGCCCTTTTCGTGTGACATATATTCAAGTGTGGATTTGTAGCCGTCTTTGCTCCCTTCAATCCACGCACCGCCGTGAATGTAAAGCACAAGACCGACCTCGCATTTTCCTTTGGGAATATAGAGGTCAAGTGTCTGCCGTTCGTGTGAGCCGTAGCTAAGATTTTCATAAATATAATTATTTATTCTGACCGGTTCAATTCCGAAAATACCTCCGAAAAAGGTAATGACGCTCAGAAAAAGAGATATTATTTTTGAAATGATACACATAAAATCAGCTCCTTGTTTTTTGAAAGTATAAGACTTTTTTGCAATTATGTCAATTCAATATTGAAAAGCACTTAAAATTCTGCTAATATAATCAGCAAAGAAAGGTGGATAAATATGACAGGATTTATTGCATTTATAAAAGGCTTGGTTGCCGTAATTATGTCGGTGCTCAACTTTTTCTTCTGGCCCGTTTTCGGTGATTTCACAGCCGCTACAACTCCGTTGAAAGAGGATTGCAGACTGAATTTTGCCGCAATTTCAGACATTCACATGAAAGACGAAACTGCGCGCCGTGATATGCTCGCTTTCGGTCTTCAGGATATGGAAAATTCTCAGCATTCACTTGATGCCCTTATTTGCGCAGGTGATTTGACCGACCACGGCGAAAAAGAAGAGTGGGAAATGCTCGCTGAAGCCTTCAGCGGATATACCCCGGCTGAAAATATAATTCTTACTCAGGGCAATCACGATACATGGACAGGCGATGATGACTACGCCCTTTCGGTAAAGCATTTTATTGAGTATAATGAAGTGATTGCCGGCAGAGAAATTGAAAAAGTATATTACTCAACCAAAATTAACGGCTACACCTTCATCGTTATGGGCAGTGAGAGTGACCATACTTATGCTGTTTTCAGTCAGGAACAGATTGATTGGCTTGACAAAGAAATGGAAACAGCTTCAAAAGACGGACTTCCGATTTTTGTAATCAGCCACTGGCCTATTAACGAAAGCCACGGACTCCCCGTAACATGGGGTGACGACGAGCCTGAGCCCGACGACGGCGGAATGGGTGACCAGTCAGCACAGGTTGAAGAGGTTTTGAAAAAATACGAGAATGTATTTTTGATTTCAGGTCATATTCATAACGGACTTACCAATGAAAGCCAGGAAGATGTTTATGATTATGTCAGCGTTGAGAGTGACGGCTCATTCCACAGCGTAAATCTTCCGAGCTATATGTATCTGTCTATCAGAGGCAGAATTGCCAACGGTACAGGTCTTAACTTTGAAGTGTATGATGATGAAGTTGTTATCCGTGCAAGAAGCTATTCGGCTGGCGTGTGGTACACAGATTATAATTACACAATCGAATTGGTATAATAAAAAATCAAGTGGGTTGCATTAGTTGGTGCAACCCACTTTTTGTGTTTAGATAAAATCTTTTACATTCCTGTCATAATGTCCGCTGTCCTGAAATCCGTTTTCTGTGCGGATACATTCGCCCCACTTGCGGGCAATTTCTTCGTAAGAGTCGTTGTAGACATTAACTCTTTCAAAGCCGTCTTTACTGCCTCTCAGGCACCAGTCAGAGCTCCACATTCCGTGACCTGTGGCTTTGTATGTCCACAAGAACCAGCTGTAATTGAAGCTGTCCATAGTCTTAAAGCAGTTTTCCCAGGTTGTGTCGCCGTGGGGGAAGAATTCACCCATCATCATCGGCACATTGCAGAAAAACAGCTTCATAAGAAAAGCCATAAAGTTAAATGAGCTGTTGGAATCATTATAGAAATGAACCTGATAAACAACATTGTCCCAACCTTTAAAGATTTTGTTGGGCAAGGCAAGAACTGACCAAATACTTTCCATTGTGATGATGTGGTCTTGGTCAACGGCTCTTACCGTGTCGTAAAGTCGGGTGTAGATAAATTCGTTGTTAATTCTGCGCTGAATTTCGCCACATTCTACATCGCACATCGGCTCGTTAAGAAGGTCATACATTGCAACTGCAGGCTCACCCCTAAAGCGTGTTGCAATCTCTGTCCACAATTCGTCAGTAAGCTCTCTGTATCTTTCACCTTGCTGTGTGTCTTCATAAAGCCCGCAGGATTTACCCTTGCCGCTGTGAGGCGCATCACTTTGATAACCGACTGCACCGTGCATATCAAGCACAACATAAATCTCTCTTTCAGAGCATTCTTTAACTACCCATTCAAGGCGTGAAAAATCCCACTCGCCGTTTTCGTCAAGAATTTTTGTGCCGTTATCGTCATAATAGAAGTTGCGGAACCAGAAGGGAACACGAACACAGTTGAAGCCCATCTTTTTGATTTCATCAAGGTCATATTCGGTAATCCAGTTGTCCATATAGGTGTTAAAAAGCTCGTAGGTCTTTTCTCTGCCAAATCGTTCTTCAAGAACGTAAAGAACAGTGTAATGGTCAAGGTTGCCTTCATAAGGGCAAAGCCAGTCTTCCCAAATCATCCACGCGCCAAGGTTTACACCCTTAAGGCGAATTTCCTCACCGTTGCAGTTAACAAGCTTTTGCCTTTTAGCTTGAAGAAAATCTTCATCGGTAAAGCCGATTGCTTCAGCTTGCTGTTCTTCTGCCCCTGCAAACATTGTGCACGAAAGCAGGGTGGCAACAACCAAAAGCAAGGCCAACACTTTTTTGAATGCTTTCATTTTAATTTCTCCTTACATCTCAACCTTAACGGTCATAATGCTTTTTGAAGGTACGGTGATTTTTTTGTCAAATTTACCGTCATAAATCTTTTCGCAGTTGTGAGAGCTGTCGGTGAGATAAATTTCGGTGTCGCCCAAAAGTCCGCAGATTTTAAGCTCTTCTTCTGTTTCTTCGGGGTTTACAATAACCACAACCGTAGTTTCATCGTTTATAAATGCCGTTGTTTTAAGCTTGGATTCTTCTTCAAAATTGTCAAAAATTCTGACTCTTTTCATACCCGGCTCAATAAATGAAGTGAAATGCTTGAAGGCATAATAGCGGTTATATTTTATAAGCTCGCCGTCAGAGTTTCTGTCCATAAGTCCGTCGCCGTTAACGGCTGTCCAGCTTTGCCACGAAACAGCGTTCATGTGATTAAGGTCATCAATAATCACCTTTGCCATATAAATTCCGCTGTCAATGGTGGTGCTGTCAATGGTAAGGGGCAGCTCGCACCACTCACTCATTTCATATTTTTTGTCGGGATAATTTTCCTTTAACGCGTCACCAATCTGGTGCTTTTCCTGCGTTGCGTTGTCCATCCAATACGAATGACCGCTGAATGTGTCGCAATATTCGTTTAAAATTTCGCTTGCAAAAAACTTTTCAACAATGCCGTAATATCCCCAGCTCATCTGACCGCTTTCAGGTCCGTTGAGCTTGTATGGGGAATTTCTTTTCTGCATTTCAACGGCAAACATTTCTAAAAGCTCGATAGCCTCTTCGTCGGTGTAGTGGCAACCCTCCTGACCTACCCAGTCAGGGCTTCCCCAGGACCATTGAGGCTCGTTGATAGGTGAAATTGCATAAATGGGATATCCCTCAGCTACAAACCAATCTGCTATAGTCAAAACATAATCAATAAATGCCTGATAATTTTCCTTTGGCAGGTTTGAGGAATATTCAGTGAGTCCGCCTGAGGCGTGACCGCTTTTAGTCATTGAAAAATGAGGGCTGTTGCAAAAGAGAATGATTTTTTCTGCTCCGTATTCCACAGCGTAATCCATAACTCTGCGGGCATTTGCATCACGGGTGAAGTCATAAACATACTCGCCCTTTTCTTCACTCCATACATAAAAGCTTTCGGTTCTGCGGGAAGTGTCCCAAATTCGGCAGTCGGGGTTGTCGGCCTCACCGCCGCCGATGTTATATCTGAAAATCTTAAGTCCGAGACCCTCTTTTTCGCTGTAAAGCTCTTTTGCGATTTCTTTTGCCATACCGTCGTCATCAATAGTCTGCGCCCACCAGCAGGAGCTTGTGCCGAACTCTTCAAAGGTCTGATATGTTTTGGTTTTGTCAATCAAAATCTGATGCCTCCCAAAAAGCCCGCTGCAGGGCATAAACACAAACTGAATAATCGCCAATAAAAACGAAATTACCTTCAGCATAATATCACCTTAAAGTTCAATTTTAACTGTTTTAACTTCCCAGGGACGGAAGGAAAGCTTGTTATCGGTTACTTCGCAAGTGTTGTTGCCAAGTAAATCTGTTTCGTGAGTAAGGGTGCCTGATGTCGGCTTGAAATCAACAGCTGCACTTTCATCAGAGAAGTTGCAGAAACGGGCAAGAATTGCGCCGTCTTCAGGGTAAACGGTTGTGAGAATAACCTCACCGCCCTGTGAATCGAAATCTGCGATTTTATACTCCTTCATATCGCCGTTACCTTTTTCTGCAATAACGGCTGTGGGGATGTATTCATAATTCATAGCCTTGCGGTGAAGCTCGGCGTCAGAAATCTGAGCGCTGAAAGGAACAATGGAGAATTCGTCGTCATAAATTCCGTCGAGAATTCTTGTTCCGCAAAGGTAGGGGTTAGAATAAATCAAAGGAATTGCAACCTCGTTGCCCTTGATTGCACTGCCCATACAACCGCGGTTGAAAACAGAAATTCCGTTTTCATCGTCACGAAGAGCAACCCAATAAATTCCCTGCATATATGTGTAGTTGTTAAATGCTTCTTCGCTTGAAACAACTTCATCAAGAATAATGCGGTCATCGGGGTACCAGTATTCTTCGGTTTTTCTCAGCTGGCTGTCCCACTCAGAAATTGAATAAGGCAAATCTCTTACGAGCTTGCGGTTATTTTTAAGGCAAGCGTTCATCACAAAGCAGAGCTTATCCTCGTGGTGATGTCCGTTAACGGTGAGGGGAGCAGGCTTGCCCTCGGTGATGTCGGTTCTGCCAACGTGCTCGCCGTGCATTTCAAATTTTGCTTTGCAGTCAATTCTGTCACAGCCGTCTGCAAATTTCATTTCAACGCTGAAAGGAATTCCGCCGATATCACCGCTTTGAACTGCAACTGCGCTGTGAGGGTTAACGGTAACTTTCCATTCGCCTTTTGAGTAACATTCTTTTTCTTCAACCCAGGCGCGTAAAAGTCCGCCGTCGCCGTTGTCAACAATTCTGCCGTTTTTGCCGTCGATATAAGCAATACCCTTTTCGTTGAGCTTTAATGTGTATTCGGGAGTTTTAAGCTCGCCTGTTTCAGCGTTCCAGCTAAAGTCAGAGCTGCTTTCGGCTTTAACCTCTTTAAGCGAAAAGCTCTTAACCGAAAAGGCAGGAACTTCTGCAAAAGCTCTCAATATAAGTGAGCTGTCGCGGTTTACCGTTTCACATTTAATCGGTGAATCACCGTCAAAAGCACATACCTCTTTTGTAACGGGAGCTTCAACCCATTCGCTGATTGCAAATGAGTGAGGGTTGATAACCACAAGTGAGTCACCGTCTTTGTGGGCAAAGCGAGAAGAAATAACCTTAAGAGATTCTTTCTTTACAAAATCAGAATTGCTCAATGATTCCGGAATAAATCTTCTTGAAAGGTCTAAAAGTCCGCAGATTGTAACATCGTGATGCTCTGCGGCAAGGATGTATTTCCAGGCATCTTCATTTTCTTTTTGCAAAGCTTTGCCACCGAGCAAAACAGAGAGCGTGTTGAGCTTTTCAGCCTGAACAGCTTCAACTTCACCCTGACGGCAACCGTTAAAAATCTCGTTGCCGCAATAACCCCAAGGCATCTGTACGTGGAAATCATTGTCGGTAGTTTTCAATTCATCCTTTGCCTCGCCGTATAATTCGGGAATATCTTCAAGCAAAACATATTCATAATTATCTTTTGTTTCAATATGTTCAGTCAGCCTTTCCATTGGCTGGGTAAGGTCATCGTATCTTGAAGCAAGAAGAGGGGAATATTTTCTGAATTTTTCTTCAAAATCCTCAAGGTCGTAGCCTGCGTGGTCTTCTGACCAGCGTGAAATAATCCAGTTATCAAGGGTTGTGCAGTTAAATCCGCGGCCCTGCTCGTCATAAGTGGGCACGGCAGGAACTTCTGTTAAATCCTTACCAATCCAACGGCCCCAGGCTGAGTCAAATGTGCGTGGGTAGCCGTAGCCCATAACGTGTGAGCGCAAAAGTGCACCCTTGTAACCGCACTGAGCAATTAACTGCGGAGTCTGATTGTGAAGTGCAAATTCTGATATTGCGTAAACTGACGGAGTAACGCCGTAATATTCAAGGTTTGTTTTAACGGCATAGCTCAACTGCCTTGCGTTGGATTCTTCTGAAATAGTCAAAGCAAGGGGTTGACCGTAGGTGGTGGCTCCAAGACCCACTCTGTCAGGATATTTTTTGAGCAAATCTCCAATCATCTCAACCACTTCGGGGTCACATCTTGAAAACTCGTCAAAAGCAAAAGACTCATAGTCAAGACCTATTCTGAGCTTTGGATATTTTTGAAGCCATTCGTCAATTTTTTTGAGTCTTGGCTTAACTTCCTTTTCCCAAAGGACATATCCGCCGTGTTCATAAGTTAAAATATACATTTTTTCTTTCATGTTTATCACCTTTTAGTTTTACAATATGGCAATTTTAGTATAACATCATAATAAATATATTGTCAATTAAAGTAAATGTTGAATTTACGGACAGTTTGTTGTATAATGTGCTCATTAAGTTTCAGAGGTGAAAGCAATGAAAAATTATAATCATACAATAATGGTTATGGATAAGCTTGAATTTCCTGCCGAGGCTAAAGAGGCAATCATAAAAGCCGAGGAGAAAATTCTCAAAGACGAAAAAGCAAATAAAATTTATGAGTCAATGTACAGAGCTTATTGGCTTAAAAAGAAGAATTTCGGTGAGTTTGAAGATAAGGTTAAGGCTCTTGCTGAGTTAATTGACGAAAGTTCTTATACCGTTAATCTTGTGCTTCTTCTCAACTGCACAAAGCCCTTGCTTGCTCAATACAAAAAAGAGGGAATCAGCGAAGATATTTATTGGAACACAATCGTTGACCTTAAAGTAAAAATGCTTGAATGCAAAGAAAATTACGATGTTTACGGCACTTTTGTAGAGGGCTGGTTCAGAGCTTTCTATACCCTTGAGCGTTTCGGTATCGGCAGACTTCAATATGAGCTCAGCGATTTTTGCGAAGAGAGCTATTATGAGCACGGTATCACTCTTAAAGACAGTGAATTTGTTTTAGGTATGCATATTCCGTCACATCTCGGCGCACTTACTTATGAAGCAAGACTTGACTCTTACAAAAAAGCTTACACTTTCTTTAAGGATAAATATTTTAAAGACAAACCAATGGTTGTTTGCTGCGGCTCATGGCTTCTTTACCCGGATAATCTCAATATTCTTCCCGAAAACTCAAATGTAAGCGACTTTTTGCTCGACTTTGAACCTCTGGACATCACAAGAACTTATGATTTTGGTGACGGTTGGAGAATTTTCGGCGTGCAGAATAACGGCAAGCCCGTGTCTGAACTTCCGAGAAAAACAAGCATGCAGCGCGCCTATGCCGAATGGTTTGAAAAGGGCAAAAAGGCAGGCCACGCATATTGTATTTTGATTTTTGACGGTGAAAAGCTCCTCACCAGAAACACAAGAGAAGAATACAAAGAAAAATTCGGCTATTAAAATAAAAAATCGCTCGATATGCTTCGGCATTATCGGGCGTTATTTTTTGAAGTATCACAAAATGCAGATAAAAATGAAATGACCCTTGACTGAGATGTTTCTTTACACATCGTTTCACAGTCAAGGGTCATTTCTGTTCGCTCTTGTTATCTAACATCATTTTGTGTACCTCTCTTTCTTAATCTGGAAGGGGGACTTTAATAACTTTGAACCTTTTTGACTTTAAATGTTTTTTACAGCCTTAAATATTTGCCATTTACATCTAAAATCTATTCATAATTATTAAAGTGTTTTCGGCTCGTTATAACTTAAAATTCTTTTGACTTTACTTAAACTCTTTCTCTCTGCTCTCGCTTTGAGCAACGGTTAAACAACTGTGGGTTTGAAGTGTAATAATCATTTTTTGATTTTAAGTTGAGCCTTTGGTTTTACCTTTTCATTGGTATCACCTGTTCCTTTCTGTGTCTATAATATAACACACTTCAACCCCATTTTCAATCCGCAAAAATTCATAAACTTAAAGCCTCTGAATTATGCAAAACACAGAAATATATCAAGGTGGCTAATTTTTTATTGACTATTGATTTTTCTTGTGATATAGTTAAAGTGTTGGGGCAGTCTTGCAGGTGTGTAAGGCTGCCCGTTTTATTTGAGGTTTGCTAATTTATGTGTTGATAAAAAATTCTTGCCGTGATATACTCAAAAGCAGATAAAAATCAAAGGACAGTTTTATGGAAAAATTAACCTTAACTTCAACTGAGCTTGCGGATACAATTAAAGATGTGATTAAAACCGGCGGAAGCTTCCCTCTTGAAGTGACGGGAACGAGTATGAGGCCTTTTTTTATTCAGGGGAGAGATACCGTATGGCTTCGCCGATGTGAGCAGTCAGATTTTAAAAAAGGTGCAATTCTCCTTTTTGAGCGCAGAGATAAAACCCTTGTTCTTCACAGGGTGAGAGAGGTTTTGCCCCAAGGTGAGCTGCTTATGAACGGTGACGGTCAGACTTGGTGTGAAAAAATTGCACCTTCTCAGGTGCTTGCTGTTGTGGGTGAAATTGAGCGAAACGGCAAAAAGCTCAGGTGCGACACGCCGTTTAATAATATAAAGGTTTCACTTTGGCGGGGAGCCATGCCTGCCAGATACTATATTTTAAAGCTTTGGAAAATGTTTAACGGAGAAAGAAAATGACTGAAACGGCTGAAATCATAATGAGGCTCATCGGCAGTGAAGTGTGCGGAAACACTCTTTCAATGCCGAAAGGGGTTGTTGTTACAGACGAGCTTTTGTCGCAGATTTTTGAATTGACAAGGGCTCACGATGTTGCGCACCTTATCGGGTCTGCATTGATGAATAATAACCTACTTTTGGGGAGTGCTTTTGAAAGCGCTTTCCGCGAGCAGGTTTACAATGCCGTTTTAAAAAGTGAAAAGCAAAGCTTTGCTTTTGAAAAAATCTGCAAAGCTTTTGAAGCAGAAAAAATTCCGTATATTCCCCTCAAGGGCGCAGTTATCAGGGAGCTTTACCCTGAACCATGGATGAGAACAAGCTGTGATATTGACATCCTCATTCATAAAGAGGATTTGAAAAAGGCAAGTGAAATGCTTTCTGACTCCCTCGGTTTTATTCAAAAAAACGAAGGCAGGCACGATGTGTCTTTTGTAAATGATGAAAATATTTGTGTTGAGCTTCATTTCAGCCTTATTGAAAAAGAGAAGTCAGATTCTTCTGCTAAGATTCTCGATAAAATCTGGGACTATTCAACCCCTGCCCAAAACGGCGGCTGCAGATATAAAATCAGCGATGAGATGCTTTATTTTTATCACATCGCTCACATGGCAAAGCATTTTGAAAACGGCGGATGCGGAGTGCGCCCCTTTATTGACCTTTGGCTTATGGAAAACAGCAAGAATTATAACACCGATGAAACGGCAAAGCTTCTGAAAGAGGGCAGACTTCTTAAGTTCGCAGAATATGCAAAAAAACTCAGTGAAGTCTGGTTTTCGCAAAGAGAGCACAATGAAATAACGCTTTTGATGGAAGAATTTGTGCTCGACGGCGGTTGCTTCGGCTCGGTGAAAACGAGAACGGCATCAGCTGAGCAAAACAACGGCGGCAAGGGGAAATATGTTTTATCCCGAGTGTTTGTGCCCTATGATTTTTTAAAAAGCCAATATCCGATTTTAAAAAGGTATAAAATATTAACTCCGATTTTTGAAATTTACAGATTGTTTGCTTTGGCTTTTGGCAACAAAAAGAATTTCCGCAAAAGGTATATGAATAATTTAAAAAATATACCTGATGAAAGCACCAAAAAAACAGCCTTGCTTTTTGAAAGCCTCGGACTGAAATAAAATGAGCTTCGGACTGAAAAGCCCGAAGCTTTTTATGTTTCAACGGCAATGAATGGAACGGTCATTTCTTCTTTGGTAAGCCCTGCGTGAACGCCGATAAATTCACGCTCTTCCCGCTTTATATAAATGGATTTATTACCCGTTGCAACTGCGAAAAAGTCACCGATAAAATCTGAAGCTTTGTGGTGAGATGTTCCGTTACCCAATAATTTTTCGTTAAAAACTTCATCTTTT
Organism: Clostridia bacterium; assembly: GCA_017465465.1. GTDB lineage: Bacteria > Bacillota > Clostridia > Oscillospirales > Acutalibacteraceae > CAG-488. The sequence continues at coordinate 119,148 of JAFTWE010000002.1, forward strand.
GTCATCAGCCTGAAGTCTTTGCCGAAAAGCCTGTTAAAAAGTTCTTTGAATTCTTCTTTTTTGCTTTCTTTAACAAAAAAGCTCAATGCTCTTGGCTCAACTGACGGAGGAACTTTAAGCAAAGCTGAAATTTCGGGGTAGTCTTCAAGATAAATGCTTTCTCCGTCGCAATGCCCATGGTCTGCAGTTATAATTATAAGTGAATTCTTTAATTTACCGCAAAGCTTTTCTACTTCGCTATTGATGTGTAAAATCTCTTTATGAGCTTCCTTGCTTGTTACTCCGTAGGCGTGCATTGTCTTGTCGGGCTGATGCCAATATGTGTAGATATATTTTTTCTTTCTCTTTTTTGAGAGCTTATACACATCTTTGCAAATATCTCGAACACTTTTTGAATGAAATTTTGTAAAAGGTGAAACAGCAAATGCACTGTTTTTGCCGTTGATTTCTTTGATTCTGTCGAAAATATTTTTATACGGAATATATTTTTGCGCAACATTGTAGTCTGCCGCAGGTGAGCCGTCCTTTTGTAAAGTGTTGCGAAAAACAGCTACATTTTCACCTATTTCTTTAAAGTATAAATCCCACCCAAGCCAGGCTGTTTCGGCAGGAGAATAGCCGCTTTCAATCGTGGTTGTGGCGGCAACAGTAGTTGACGGAAAAACTGAAGAAATAGGGCAAAGAAAATGCTTTCTCAAAAATGAGTTTTCGTCAAGGTGCTTTTCAATAATCGAAACTCCCATTCCATCAAAGAGCATAACTACAATATTTTTGTAGTTTTTGTTCAGTAATGCATCAAATTCGGGCAATGTTTTATGTTGGCAGTCTTTAACACCAAAGTGGTTCAAAACAGACGAAGCGATTGATAAAATGCTTCTGTCATAATTGGGATATGTAATCATAATTTTACTCCTTTCTCAATACATCAAGCGTGTGGTGTGAAAGACCGATTAAATCCTGCCTTTCACAGGTCTTAAAATGGTATTTTAAATAAAGCTCGTATGTTTCTTTATCCATTTTGTCTATTGCTTCACTAATATGAAGGGCGTAACCGTCGGTTGCAACAAAGTGAAGCCTTTCTGCTTTTAGCTCCTGAGTCAGCTCAAATATTTCATCTTTAATATAGAGCTTAAAAATTCCGTGGGGAGGGAAATATGTTTCAAATGTTTCGGTTTTGATAAGACCGTCATCAATACATTGCTGTACCTTATTCTTTTTGAAAATTCCTGTTAAAACAGAGGGGTCAACCATACAGTATGCAACAAAAACAAAACCACCGCTTTTAGTTATTCTCATTGCTTCCGAAAGAGCCTTTTTCTGCTCTTCAACCTCATACAAATGATACATCGGGCCTAACAAAAGCGTTATATCATAGCTGTTGTCAGGGTAGGAGGAAAGGTCAACGGCATTGCCCTGATTGATAGTAACTTTTTCAAAGGGCTTGGTTTTTGCTTTGAAAATCTCAATATTATGTTCAACGAGCTCAACTGCGTTAACCTCAAAGCCCTTTTGAGCAAAATAGTGCGAATATCTGCCGGTGGCGGCGCCGATTTCTATAATTTTCATTCCGTCTTTGAGATATTTCTCAATATATTTTACCGTGGTCAGAAATTCAATTCTGCCGTGCTTAGATAAAAGACGGGAATCCTCATCAATTCGGTTATAGAAATCCACAAGGTGGTCACCTGTTTTTGCAGGTTGCTTTTTGAAAATTTTTCTTTTAAAAAAATCAAATAATTTCATAAAATCTCTCCTTATATAAAAATAAACGGTGTAAGTTTCTGCAGCAACTTACACCGTTATAAACATCAGGAAATAAAATTTTATCTATCCCAAAATGAATACAGAGGTATAAGCCTGCAAGATGACTGATAATCATACTGTGCAAGCCAGAGCATAGCCATATCATATTTTTTAGAAAGATATGTGTTCAAATCTCGTTACCTCTTTTTGATTTTTTGGTAATATAACACTTTGAAATTCTTTTGTCAAGCTTTATTTTAAAAGATTGATTAAAAGAATGATTATTGCAACAGCGGCAGGCAGGGCGAGGATTTTAATTGCTCTGTAAAATGCTTCATACACATTTGTGGGCATAAGCTGATAAAATGCAAACCAAAACTTTTCTTTTACCTTTTTGCCGACCAAATCTCTGTATCGCAAATCGTAGGTTTCAAATGTGCCGTCAGCGTTCAGGTTAATCATACGCACTCCGCGGTCAAGCCCCGGGCCGTAAACATGAAAGCCTGCACCCTGGGTGTAGCCAACATCAATGCCGCGCACCTTGCCGTTAAATGAATTTATGTGGTCGTGACCGAAGTAAATGCCTACAACATCACCCTTTTCTGCCATAGCGTCAAACTGACCGCCGTTTTCCATCGGGTCGGCAGGGGATTCTTTCATAAATCCTTTGGCGTTAACCTTATCTTTATCAAGAACATACCACTTGCCTGCGTGATTTCTGAAGCCCTGCACCGCACTCTTGGCGCCGCGCTTAACCTCCTGCAAAAGCTCAATCACTTCGGGAACGGGAATATGCTGAATAACGATTGAGGGAATCACCTTTCCGCACTTTTCTTCATATTCATCACGGACTTTTCTGTACCAGTCAAGCTGACTCTGATGAACATGGTCGTAGCCGATTTTAAGGCTTGTGTGGCTGTCAATGCAATAAAGCAAAAATTTGATTTCACCGTTCATTGCAATTTCAATTACGTGGTTGCCGCAACCGTCAACACCCTCTGCGCTGTCACCGACAAAGCCGGGGATAGTTTTGTAAATTTCAAGCTGACCTTCGTTAGAAACACCGACCTGCCTGTCGTGATTGCCGAAGCAGATTGTAAAAGGAATTCCTTTTGAATGAGCAGGCTCGGTGAGCTTATATAAAACATCGCGAACTGTCTTTTTGTTACCCTTAAAGCTTGCAATGTTCCAAATCTGGTCGCCTGAATATACAACCAAATCGGGCTTTTCTTTTTCAATAGCGGCATTGAGAAGAGCAAGGGTGTCGGGGCTTACATTTTTGCCCTCCTGAGTGTCTGCCACTTGCATAATTTTAAATTGAGAATTTTTAAATTTTAACTGCATTATAAAACCGCCTTGTTACTCAGCTTTTGCTCTTTTTTCTGAAATATAGTCGTGAATTTCATTGCGAAGCTCGCCGTGGATTTTGAACTTGGCTTTGAAAATAATAAGTGAAATCAAAATCAGAACAGGTGGAACGGCAAAGCAGATAATGCCGATTGCAGACTTTGTGGAGCTGTTGATAACTCCGCCGAGAATCTGCTCGTTATAATTCATCATACCAAGACCGCCGAAGAGGAAAATTGTCTGAATGGTGTAAGCCATTTTCTGCAAAAATCCCTTCATTGAGAAGGTTATGCTTTCATTGCGGGTGCCGTTTTTATATTCGCCGTAGTCAACGATATCTGCAAGGAAAATTGTCTGACCCACAAACATTGAGCCGATGCCGATGCTGGCAACGGTGTAGCTCAAATCAAGTGCAATGGTAATTCCCAGCACAGGGCCGAAGATAAACATCATCACATAACCGATGATGGCAATGGAAAGTGAAATCTGATAAATTACGCGGTTAGAAAATTTCTTGCTGAGAATGGGGATAACCACAAGTCCGAGTGCCGAGCCAACAGCACCGATTGTTGAGAAAAGGCTCTGTGCAGTCGGGTCGCCTAAAACATCGGTGAAATAGTAAACCGCCGTGCCGCTTGTTAAATACCAACCTGCGTTTGAAATCATTGCAAAAATCATAAACACAACGAGCTGGTCGTTGCCTGCAATAACTTTAAAAATCTTCTTGAAGCTGAATTTTTCTTCGTTATAAACAACGTGCCTTTCTTTGGTGGAAAGAACACAGATTAAAGAGAACAGAACCAGCGCAATTCCGCAGATGATTGCCCATTTTGAAAAGCCTGATGCGCTGTAGCCCTTGTCGGTTGTTTCCATTCCGCTTGAAAGAATGGGGAGAATAATGGGGGTAAGAATGCTGATTAAGCCCTGACCGATACCGCTGAATGTGCGGGCAACGGTTGCAACAAGGTTTCTGTCTTTAGGGTCGTTTGTAAAGCTCGGCACCATAGACCAATAGGGAATATCTGCCATGGTGTTTGTCATACCCCAGAGTACATACATAACTGCTATGTAGATATAAAGCTTTGTTCCGCTCATACCGAAAGAGGTAAATAAAAGGGAAAGCACGATTGCATTTGACATTGCGCCGATTAAAATCCACGGGCGGTATTTACCCATTTTGGTTTTGGTGGAGTCAACAATAGTGCCCATCATCGGGTCGTTGATACCGTCCCAGATTCTGGCAAGGGGAGTGATTAAAAGCAAAAATCCCTCAGTCAGACCGAGAACGCTTGAAAGGTAATAAGAAAGGTATGAATAAAACATACCGTAAGAAAGGTCAAGACCTATTGCGCCAACGCCGTAGCCGAATTTTTCACGCCACGTTGTTTTATAATCGTTCATAATTTTCCTCCTCAAAGGTGATTGATTATAATATAGCATAACAAATTGAAAAACGCAAAATTATTTTAAATAAATTGCCGTTTTTTGCGGTTGACTTTTATAAGGCAAAAAGATATATTAGAAAAGTAAAATGATTGGAGGTTATCCTATGCTCAGAAAAAGACAAGTACATTTAGATTTTCATACAAGTGAATTTGTGCCTGTTGGTAACAGCTTTTCAAAAGAGCAGTTTCAGCAGGCTCTGAAGGCCGGTCACGTTGATTCAATAACTGTTTTTTCAAAATGCCACCACGGCTGGTCATATCATCCAACCGAGGTTAATGAAATGCACCCTCAGCTTGATTTTGACCTGCTTGGCGCTCAGCTTGAAGCGTGCAAAGAAATCGGAGTTAATGCTCCTGTTTATATTTCGGCAGGATTTGATGAAAAAGATTATGTCCGCCACCCCGAATGGCGCCACAGATGGTCAACCGATGAAAAGGCTGAAAAAGAATATGAAAACGAAGTTCATTTTCACTTGCTTTGCTTCAATACCGATTATCTTGATGCTCTCTGTGCTCAGATTGAAGAGGTTATGCAGAAGTATAATCCCTGCGGAATTTTTCTTGACATTATTTCTGAAAGGGTTTGCTATTGCGAAAAGTGCCTTGCAGATATGAAGGCTCAGGGGCTTGACATTGAAAGTGACGCTGACCGCAAAAGGTTTGCTCACCAAAAATTCAAAAAATATCTTAAAGCAACCAATGATGCTGTCAGAAAGTATAGCGACACAGCCACAATTTTCCACAATATGGGTCACATTCCCAAGGGTGATTATAACTTTATTGAAAGCAATACACACCTTGAGCTTGAAAGTCTGCCTACAGGCGGCTGGGGATACGACCATTTTCCGCTTTCTGCGGCATATACCCGCTCGCTGAAAAATACTGAATTTTTGGGTATGACGGGCAAGTTTCATCACAGCTGGGGTGAGTTCGGCGGATTTAAGCATCCCAATGCTTTGATTTATGAAACAGCTTTAAGCGTTGCCAACGGTGCAGGTTGCTCAATCGGTGACCAGATGCACCCTCTTGGTGAAATGAATATGGCAACCTACAATCTTATCGGTAAGGCTTATTCTCTTGTTGAAGAAAAAGAGCCTTGGCTCAACGGCGCTGAAAATGTAGCGGATATTGCCGTGCTCAGCGTGGAATCTCTCACAGGTGTGGGCACACATAAAGCCGATGTAGGTGCTAACAGAATGCTCCTTGAAAACAACTGCCTTTATAATTTTGTTGACGGCACAATGGATTTTTCAAAATATAAATTACTTGTCCTTCCCGATGTATCAATTACTGATGAAGAAGTCATCAATAAAATTAAAGCCTTTGCCCAAAATGGCGGCAAAATCATCGCAAGCGGTGAAGCTTTGGTTAAAGACGGGGGCTTTTTACTTGATGTTGGTGCTGAATTCAAGGGTGAAAATGAATTTGAACCGACTTATCTCGTGCCTTGCTATGACACAGTTGACGGTGAAACTGCGTATGTAATGCGTTGCAAATCTTTCTTGTTTGACAAAAAAGACGGTGAAATTGTTGCGGGGCTGCAAAATCCGTATTTCAACAGAACTGCCGAGCATTTCTGCTCACATGCACACGCTCCCAATAACCCCGAAGTGACCTTGCCCGGTGCAATAATCAAGGGTAATATTGCTTACATTGGTTGGGATATTTTCTCAGCTTATGCCAATCACGGACACCTTTGCTTTAAGGAGCTGTTTACATATACCCTTAACAGGCTTATGGGTGACGATTTTACCGTTACAGCTTCAATTCCCGATAAGGGAGTTGTAACCTACACAAGACAAGAAAAAGAGAAGAGAAATATTCTTCATCTTCTTTTTGCACACACAACCGTAAGGGGAGAAAAAACCGAGGTTATTGAAGACACCGTTCCTCTTTACAATGTAAAATGTGCGGTAAAATGTGATTCGAAGCCATCAAGAATTGCTCTTGTGCCTTCAGGCGAGGAGCTTAAGTTTGAATTTAACAACGGAAAAGCAGAGTTTACCGTGCCCGAGGTTGATATTCATCAGATGATTTCAATTGAAAAATAATGACCTGATAGAATTAAACTGAACAAAATTCGTGAAAGTGTCTATTTTTACTGTGCCTTTTTCGGTAAAATGCGAATTGCTCAGGGCATACACTTTGTGTTATGATTTAATAGCGGAGCAATCCGACTAAATTGAGGAGGAAACAAAAATGGATTTTGTAGCACAGATTTTAGCAATGGTTGAGGAGCTTCTTGCATTCCTTGGCGAAGGCGAAGCAGCAGGCATCCTTGACATCATCAAAGAATTTTTTGCAGGACTTGTTGCATAATTGATGAAAACATAAAAGACTGTATCTTACCTTGCGGCAGGATACAGTCTTTTTTATTGGGCATAAATGCTGTTATGTATAAAGTGTAACCGGTCCGTATAATCCGCCCGAAACGAAATCTTTGGCGTAATTCAGCTCATCTTCAAAATACGGAGATAATTCTTCGGTTTTCCATTTATCAAAATAATCGGTGTGAACATACCAATTTGCTGATGTGTTGGTTACAACTATTTTCAGTTCGTTCTCTTTTTGCAGTATATCGGCAGGTATTTTAAATCTGTATGCAGGCATCAACGCTGTTCCCAAAGCTTGACCGTTAAGAAATACCTGAGCCGCAAAACGCACATCTCCAAGGTCAAGCTCTCCTTCTTTTCCGATTTCCTCGGTGGGGAGTGTAAATGTTGTTTTATAAACACCGCTTCCGCAGTAATCACTGCCGATTAAGCTTGCCCAGTCGCCAAGGTCTGCAGAAACCGATTTGTCAGCGTGCTTTATATTTTCAAAGCCGTTTTCGTTGCAGATAAGTTCAACCTCTTTGCTGAAAACAAAATTTTCGGAAATATCGAAGCTTTTGCCGAAATTTTGTTTATTCTCAGCTTCTAAAGGCTCATCTGTCAGTAAAATAACAGCCGTTTCACCCATTTGAAGAGAAAGCTTTAAAATGCCGTTTTCTGTGTCTGCCCGCTGAAGGCTGCCTGTTGTTAAATCAAGAAGATAACCCTTTGTAGAGGGTAGGTGAATTTTGTATTCTTCGCTTTCACCTTTTTCGCGGAACAGGCAGTACAGCTCTGCGTTTTCAGCCTTTCTGTGCATTGCGCGCAAGCCTTCACCCTCAACCTGAATTGTGGGTGTAAGCGATGAAAGACTGTGTGAAACTCTGCCGCCGCCTTTAATAAAGCGATTCAATGCTTTTTGTGATTCTTCCGGAACAAAAGCTCCCTCAGGTATGATAATGTGACGGTATACCGCGTTGCCGATGCAAAAGCATCCGTTGTCTAATCCTGTTGCAGCTTGTAAAACATCGTCGTCCACAATATCAAAATCCACCGTCATATCTTCAAGCGCTCTTCCGAGGGCGTCAAATTTTTGTGACATAACCTCTGCTTTCAGACCGCCCTGAAAATCGTGAACAGGGTAGTAAAGACCTGTTTCACAAACACGCTCACCCAGAGAAGCAATATACGATAACCGCTCCACATAACGATTGAACTGACAGAGATAACGGTGATATACCTGCTTTTGTGTGAAAACAGGCAATTCCTGAGCAAGATACTCTCCTTTACGCCCGAGAGGGAAATTGAATGGGTTAAAGATATTGATTCCGCGCACAGCCTGATATCCTACAGTGTACCGCATTATGTCATAAGTCATTGCGGCACCGCCAACGCCGAAAATTTCACTCATTGCAAGCTTTGTGCCGTTTTGTGCGGCGGCTGAAGAAGCGTATCTCGGAAAAAATCCGTTATAGCCGTTAAAATCGTCTGTTGATGCTATTTTAGTTTCGGGGTAAATCTGACGGCGGATAACATCAATCCCGGGGATATCGAAGCACCGCAGAGCACGCATGATATTAAAATTTCCGCCTCCTCTGATACAGCCCAACGGGTTGTGGTCCATATCAAGATGGCCCGTAAAAGCAATACCGTGGTCGTTTGCCCACTTTTTGCAGGGCAAAAGAAAATTTTCGCAGAACATACGGCTGCACAAATCATACCAACGGTGTAATATGTGCACATTTTCTTCTGTCGGTTTTACTTTTTGAGCAATCAACGGAAGATAAGGCAATATTGATTCGCCGTATATATCTTCATATTTTTCAGACAGCTCTTTATTGAATGCCCGTGACGGTGCTTTCGGTTCGTCTGTAAATACGGCGGAAACATTTTTGCTGAATGTGTTTTTCATTGCCGAGGCATATTTCTCGTGAGTAATTTCAATGAAATATTTTGTTGCATTTTTATTGAGTAAATCAGGGTAATCCGCATCTGAGCTGATTACCTTTTGAGTAACATACTCAGTTATGACGGTGTTTTCGGCAAATTTACATCCTTCTTCTATTATATTATTGTCCTCAAAAAATGCCGCAAGAATATCCGGGCTTGTTTTTTTATACACTTCTCCTGCAGAAAAAGTTTTTTCGTAAAATTTCAACACCTGCCGTGCATATTCGGGGTGATTCTGCAAAACCTTTCCGCAAGCACCGCCTGAGGGCCAACCGCCTTCATCATAAATCCAGCAATTCATACCAAGGGATTTCCCTTTTTTAATTGCGTAGGCGCAAAGCTCAAAATATTCGGGAGAAAGATAATCAGGGGTGAGGCTAGTGGGCATATTGCCCGGTCTGAAATTCTTTGGCTCAGGGAGAATATAAAATGCCCTTATGCCAAGCTTTTGCATCTCGGCGAGTTGACTGTCTATAAGCTCCTGAGTGCAGACATCATTCCAGACCCATACATACACGGGGGAGTAAGAACCCCCGGGAGATATAAAACTGCTTATATCAAATTTATTATTGTTTTTCATTGTTTGCAATCCTTTTGAGAATCAGACATTTGTATCGTATCTGTTCTGCTTTTTTAAGCGGATGATAAATAATTTCAAAGCCACAACCATTATCACATAAAGCACAGCAAGCAAAACAGGGTATATTTTTATTCCGAACAGACCGCTTATGAGGCTGACCATAGGAGGAGCAAGCATAACACCGATGTAAGCAAATGCTATCTGAGAGCCCATAACCGACTGTGACACTTCTTTGCCGAAGTTGTGAGGTGTCAGGTGTATCATATTGGGGTATATAGAACCGTTGCCCAAGCCGATGAAGAATAAACCAATCACAGCGGCAACACCGGGCAGAGGGAGCAGCATAACAACAACAGCAGGGGCGAGGATTGCACAGCCGATGCCGATTCGTTTCCAGGTGTTCATTTTGTTTGAAAGCAAGCCTGAAACAAATCGCCCTACAGACATTCCTGCATAATATACGGTCAGAGCAAGCGCACCCTGCTCTGCTTCAAAACCTTTCTCTGCTACAAGGTATGTACTTCCCCATACTCCGCAGGCATATTCAATGGCATTTGTTGCAAGCATAATTATCCATACCTGTCGTACCTCGGGCTTTTTTGCCATCTGTAAAAGAGTGAGGTTTACGCCTTTTTCTTCTTCGCCTTGTTCAACTGAGGTGCTCTTTTTCCACAATGGGAGGGAGATAATCAGCAGAAGAGTGATAGCCGCCTGCACATAAAAAGCGTAACGATAACCGCCGCGCCAACCGATATCACTCAACGCCTGCGACATAAGATAAGGGCTGAGACTAACCCCCACACCGTAAAAGCAGTGAAGATAATTCATGTGGCTTGCTTTAAAGTGAAGCGCAACATAATTATTAAGACCTGAGTCAATGGCTCCTGCACCGAGTCCCAGGATAACAGCCAACGGAATCATAACCCAAAAAGTCGGTGCAACAGAAAAGCCGAACAAAGCAGCCGCAGTCATAGCAGTGCTGAATGCTGTGACTTTAGCGGTTCCCAATTTGTTAAGAATTCCTGCACTGAACATACTTGATAAAACCGTACAGCCTGAAATAATAAATGTGAGAACACTTACCGCTTCAACAGGAATGCTCATTTCAGTATGAACTGCAGGCCAGGCGGAGCCGATAAGGGAGTCTGGTACCCCAAGACCTATAAATGCAATATATATCACAACTAATAAAAAAACCATAAAACCTCCGAATTTGCAACAGAATATTGCTGTAATTATATAGTGAAAATGAAAACCCGTCAATCTTAAAAATAATAAATTTTTCATATTAACAGAAAAATTATACGGACTTTAAACGACAGGCAATTTTGTTCACAATTTGTTAACATTTTAAAATTAGAAATATGATACTATAAATTTGCTTATTTCGAAATAAAAGGATGGGTCGCTGTGAAAAAAATATTTTGTCTTATTCTCACCGTTATAATGGCATTGAGCTGTGTGCCTTTTGTTGCTCACGCTGCAAGCTTCACAACCGAAAAAGGTGTTCAGGTTGAAATAGCTCCGTTTCTTTATAAATCAACTCTTTATCAGATGGAGTTTCCCAGCCATCAGTCTTATGAAATCAAAGAAAAGAGCAATGTAGGGGATTATGCAATATCCCGTGAGCTGAACGACCTTTCATATACATTCATTTTTCCTGCAGGAACAACTGAAATAGAATGTATGCTGTCTTTAAACGGTGAAAACAAATGGCGCGGTTTCGATATAAATTACATAGAAAATCCGTCTTTCTGGCCAAAGGATGACAATGGCAATGTTGATTTTAGTCAGCCTTTGACCTTTAAACGCAATGAAATAACCGCCGAGCGTGATGAATACGGTGTTTTATACAGAGATTATCTGATGGATGCGGGCGTTGCGGATTTGAAAATCAGGAAAAAATTTATTGGCGACTCAGATATGTCTGCAATGGAGAGGCATTTACAGATTATTTTGATATAAAGCTTTATGATTATGATAAGGCTGAGAAGCATATTGTTAAAGCCGTTAATTTTAATGTTGCGGGCTTGCCGTTCGCGGCTTTTCAGGGTGAAGATGTAGCCGCCAACCAAAAGGTGGCAGGCGAATATCTTTCACAAAACGGTTTTGACATTGTTGCCGTTCAGGAGGATTTCGGCTTTCACAAGCACCTTGTCAACAGTATGGAGGGCTTTGATTACGAGACCAACCATACAGGCGGCATCCCAGGCGGCGACCCGTTACATACATCATTGACACCGTATGAAAGATTCTGTTATGCAATACTCAGCTTTTCTGAGCGTTGCATCGGATAATATACAAATGGAGGTCAAAGATTATGACAACAAAAACAAAGGAAAACCTTACCTACAGAAGCGTTGGAGATTTCAGAATCCCCAATCTGACACTACCGCCCGAAGAAGCAAATATTACTCTCGGTAAGTGGGGTATGCTTTACAAGGACTATCTTCTCAAGAACAAGAAAGCAGTATTTTCTACTCTCCTTGCGGAAGGTAAACTTTATCAGCACTGTGCCGAGATAGAAAATCAGGCAAGAAATATGCTTGATACTCTTGTTGAACAAATGAAAGTGTCAGAAGGCGTTACAGAGCACCTGAAAGAACAAGACCAACTTGAATGGGTACAGAGAATGAATAATATTCAGCAAAGGGCAAATGAGATTGTTTTCAATGAGTTGATTTATACCTGACATAATGTACAGAAAAAGCGACAGTACAGTTTGAGCCGTGCTGTCGCTGAAATTTTAATTATACAATTTTTCACCAGTGATGCAGTGAAACAAGTCATCCTCTTTTTCATAGCCTGACGTTGCTATGAAACCAATTTTACCGAGCGTCAGGCCTTTAAGATTTCTTATTTTCTCGGCTTCCTTATACATCTCACCCTGTGAGAGCGGAGATGCATAATACTTTGCTTCATAAACATCGTAAGCAAAATCAGTTTCTATGCCTTTTTTCTGCAAAACAACATCGAACTCACCTGAACTCTTTGTTGTGCTGTCATCATAGTAGAAGGTACCGATATTTGTTATGCCTTTAAGCTTTCCTGACATAGCATTCAGCGAAAAATATGACCTGCAGATTTCTTCGAATCTGAAAGAAATAAACTGTTTTATCGGTTCCTCTATATATTCATTGTAAAAAGCCTCTGCACCGAGCACCTGCAAAGCACTTTTGTTTTTATAAATAAAGGCATAGTAAAATCTCAGAAGGTTATCATTGATTTCATAAGAGATTTTTTTGTTGTCATCAGGCTTATTTATAGGATATGTTTTTGAAATTATTTCCATACCTGTCAGTGCGGCTAACTGTTTTGAAAGGAGACCGTTGTTTTTCATTTTCAGCTTGCTCTCAATTTCGCCATACTTTTTCTTGCCGTTGGAAATTGCATAGAAAATTCTTTCTGCATTTACGGCGTTGGTAAAATCGGTAATCAGAAGATGCTCAGCATACTGATAGACAGGATGGGTATCTTTAAGAATTGTAGCTATAATGTTTTCTTTCAATGTTTTTGTAGGTTCAATAAATCTGTTTATATACGGTGAACCGCCGAAAACAGAATAAAATCCAACTTTATCATAAGCACTTTTTTCGGGATAGAAAGAAGCCGCATCCTTGTAGTTTAACTCTTTCAGATGAATTGTCAGAGAAAATCTGCCGTAAAGAGCGTTCTTTTCTTCAAGCAAATCCTTCATCATACCGATATGAGAGCCGGAGATAAACAGTCTGATGTTTGATAGGTTGTTATCGATGATTTTCTGAAACATTGAATCAACCGTTTCAGGATTAGAGAACATTTTAAGATAAGGGTACTCGTCAATTGTGATGTTGAAGGTCTGTGGCAGAGTATTCAGGTACGAAAAAACATCAATAAAAGTTTTGAACTGAAGCGGAACAGCCAAAACCTTTTCTCTTACAAGAACATCAACAAAGCCCTCTATGTTATCTTCTATGCTTGATTTTATACACTCATAATAGATTGTTTTATCCTTACTGCTTTTCAACGCTTCGGTAATCAAGGTAGTCTTTCCGACCTTTCTTTTACCGTATATCATAGCACTGCCCGAAGGCTTACCGAGAATTTCATTTATCAATGCCAATTCTTTTTCTCTTGCAATAAACATAAAAGCACTCCTTTTAATGAATTTGTTTTCACTGAAACTAAATTCATTATAAAGTTATTATAATCTTTTGTCAACACAATATTCGGAAATATTTTTCCGAATATTGTGTTTTATCCGTTAATTTTCCTCGGATAATACATCAGGTCGTTTCAAAAAAATCTATCGAATACAAAGCAAAATTCAAAAAAATCATACAATATATTGTGGTTAGCTGCGGCGATTTTTAGCTTATATGGTATGATTTTTTTCTTTGTCTGAAAAGATTTTTTAAGTAAGAAATTTTGCCTGTGCGAAACAGATATACTGTATTAATATTATTCTGAAGTCGTGTCCGTCACCGTTTTTATTTTCTATGAGCACCCTTGTCATTAAATCCGACTTCACCTCTCAAAGCTGTTTCTACTCATAATAATAAAATGTGATTTTCATAATTTTAATTTCAATCGGGGAGTAAAATCCTCGGCGGTTGGAATTTATTAAAAATATTGTTCGTTTTTTTCGTATTTTATTGACAAAGCACCCTCTGATAAATATAATAAAATTAAACTGTACCCGGGTTTACTTTGTGTCAAACCCTTTTGAAAGGAGCGATGATTTGTCGAACTTTAGAAGTGAAGCTGAAAGCAAAGAATTACACAGAAAAATCCTCACAGCTGCAACAGCTTTGTTCATTCAGAAAGGCTATGAGCGTACAAAAATAACTGACATTGCAAAGCTGTCCGGTGTACCTAAATCAAAGATACTTTATGTAATGAACAGCAAAGAGGAAATTTTAGGATTGCTTGTCACAAGGTTTCTCGACGGAGTAACCTCGGCATCAGATGCAGTCTCAAAAAAGCTCACCGACGACCAAGTGCTTATCTTCATAGCTAATGAGGTTTTGCAGCTTTATATGGCTGAAATGAATGAGGATATGCGTAACCTTTATCTTTCAGGCTATTCAATGCCGAAAACAAGTGAAGAGGTTCTTAAACGAAGAACTGATATGATGTATGAAGCCTTCAGCGAAACATTTAAGAATTCCGCTTGGAATGACTTCTACGAAACTGAAATTGCTTCAATGGGCATCATGAGAGCATATATGACAGTACCCTGTGGTATATATTTTACCATTGAAGTAAAAGCAAAACGACTCGTAACAATGCTTCTGCGTATTTATAAGGCAGAAGATGAAAAAATCACCGAGGCAATCAGCTTTATCGAAAAAATTGATTTTGCGACCGTTGCAAAAGAGGCGGTGCAAAGTGTTTTCGATGAACTTCAGATACACACCCAAAACTCTTTCCCGAAAGGAGAATAAACAATGAAAAAATTTTTATCAATCGTTCTCTCAATCTTAATGGTTGTGACTATGCTCCCGATGGCGGTACTGCCGGCAAGTGCGGCAGTAACCAGTAAGAATTCAACATTGGGCATTACGCTGTATATGGATGAGGCCCTCTGCAGTCATAATGAACAACAACCGGTAGATACAATATATACGAGTACGTCGCTTGGTTATAAGGAAGAATACAGGTTAACCTACGAGTATTCCGATAATGACCTTGTAATAGAATATTATTATGGCGTCAGTCACGCAGGTCATAGCGCCGATGGAGTTCGCACATCGTTTACCGTTCCCGATTTCAGCTGTGAAAAGACCTATAATCAAAAATTTACTACTGCGAATGGTAGTATAGTAACATTCAGGCGCTCGGCAGGGCACGCTGTTTCTTCGTGGACAAACAATAATAACGGTACACACAGCGGTATCTGTAGTTTTTGCGGTGCGGTGACGGTGAATTGCACCTACTCTGAGGCAACCTGCGTTGCTCCCAAGACCTGTATTACTTGCGGTGCAACAAAAGGTGATATTGATGCTACTGCACACAGCTGGGCAAACAATGACGGCATCTGTGCAAACGGTTGTGGTGCAACCTGTGCTCACGAAAATCAGACAGGTTCAGTTTGTGAAATCTGCGGTGAACACATTTGTAACTACAACAACGGCTTCTGCACTGAGTGCGATGCCTACGAGCCTGCAGAGCTTAAAGACGGTTATTATCAGATTAAAAACGGCGGTAACCTCTTCTGGTACGCAAACTACATAAATACTGTTGACAGAACAGCAAATGCAGTTCTTGTGGCAGATATCGACCTTGAAAACAGACCTTGGACACCCATCGGCTCCACAGGTGAAAACAGCAACAATTTCCGCGGTATCTTCGACGGACAGTATTACAACATCAAGGGGCTTTATGTTGAAGGCGACAGAGCGGGGCTTGGCTTCTTCGGTGAAGTCAGAACCGGTACAGTCAAGAACTTCATCATTTTCGGTGAGGTAGTCGTGAACACCGAGGTCGATTATGTCGGCGGTGTTATCGGCTCTATCTGCGGTGTCAACGGTGAAACTGACCTTGAAAGAAACGGTGCGATTATTCAGAATATCAATTCTTATGTAAATCTTACCGTAAAGGCACACGGTGTTGGTAAGATAGGCGGCTTTGTGGGTTATGCAAACCATCAGAGCCTTATTGAACATTGCGCTTGGTACGGCACCTTTGATGCAGGCGAGTATCGTGTGGACTCCGGCGCGGGCGGCTTTATCGGCAAGATTCAGGAGAATACCAGTGAAGTTACTATCCGTAACTGCGCAGCCTACGGTACCATCAAGACCAATTACGCAGGTGACTATAATGATACCGCAACCATTTATATGGGCGGTTTCCTGAGCTTCTCCAATACGAATGCAAAGACTACCGTTGAAAACTGCCTGTTTGCAGGTAAGTTTGAGCGTGGTGAAAACCTGACCGACCAGGCTTTTCTTGGCGCATTCGGCACCCTTCGCAGCGTTAACGCAATCAAGAATTGCTATTACCTCGGTGATGACGGTCTTGAGGCTGTACACAGCGATTCGCCTATGAAACCCGGTAGTGATAACGTAGAAATCACAAAGGTAACCGGGGAAGAGCTCAAGTCCGGCAAGATTGCCACCCAGCTGGGAAAATTATGGTCTCAGGGCGAGGATTATCCCATTCTCAAGGAACTGTCACCGCATAGTCATAGTTACACCTACACTGACAACGGCGACGGCACCCATGATCAGGTCTGCCCCGTCTGTGATTACGTGGAAGTGGATAATGAAGCTCATACCCCCGCAGATAATGCCACCTACACCGACAACGGCGATGGTACCCACAGCTTCACCTGCGGCGACTGCGGTGTTGCTGTTGCCGAGGTGCCGCACACCTTGGATGTTACCACAGGCAAGTGCAGTGCGTGCGGCACTGACATGACTGCGATTGCTACTGTCACCGACAGCACAAACACCTACTATGCAGCCGATGCAGCAACGCTGAATCAGGCAGTAACCGCAATTCTGGAAACCGGCAGCAGAACCTTTACGGTGGAGCTTCCTGCCGATACAGAAGCCGAGATGATAACCGCCATCCGCCGTGCCATCTGCGACACCGAGGGTGTTGCAGACGGAAGTATCAACCTCACCCTCAAAGGTGTGACTTCGATTCCCGGTACTACAAACTGGGACGGTGTTGCTTTCGGTCCCGGCGACATATATGATGAAGCAGGAGAAATTGTAGATCAGGAACTCATTACCCAATTGGCATCCGTCAATCTTCCCGATGCGACAGAAATCGGTGCTCAGGCATTTTATTTTTGTGAAAATCTGGTTGCAGTCTCAGCTCCCAAGGCGCAGACAATTGGAGCGCAGGCGTTTGGCTATACAGCACTTACATCAGTAGAATTTCCCGAATTGACGACGATCCCCACTGATATGTTCAGCGGTACCTGGACCTTGTCCTCTGCCAAATTCCCGAAGGTGACGACCATTGAACAGAACGGATTGCTGGTTGGAGCAAAATTTAATCCCGAAAATAATCCTACGCCCTTCCCGCTGGAGCTGACCGCTGAGGGCGATATCACCTTCAATGGCAGTAATCATTTCAACATTGCATCGCAGAATTATTCCGGTAAGGTTGACCTGGTGCTGAACATTGATAAGAAGGAACAAGTGACCTTCAATGATGACGGCACAGCTACCTGGCAGGTAAGAGATGACTTGAGCTATACCTTTAAGTCCATCACGTTTACTTGCACTGACGGCACGACAAATCATAGCTACACCTACACCGACAACGGCGACGGCACGCACGATAAGGAATGCCTCTTCTGTGATTATGTGGAAGTGGATAATGAAGCTCATAGTGGCGGCACGGCTACCTGTAAGGAACAGGCAAAGTGTGAGCATTGCGGCGCAAGCTACGGTGAAGTTGATGCAGACGGTCACGATTGGTCAAACAAAGACGGCATTTGTGCAAACTGTTGTGGTGAAACTTGTCCCCACAGTAGCTACACCGACGGTGTTTGTGATAAATGCGATTATGAATGTCCTCACGAATGGGACGAAGGCGTACTCACAAGACCCGTATACGATGCAGTTCTCGGCTCAAAAGATGGTTATTACACCTACACCTGTACTGTTTGCGGTGAAGAAAAGACAGAGACTGTAAAGAGTGCCGATTACTCAGCTTATGAAGCTGTTTCAGAAGAAATCAATGTTTTACTTCAGTCTGAGGAGCTCACTCCCGAAGCAAAGCAGGCAATCTATTCAGCAGCTAATGAATGCGGACATCTCTCCAATGACCTTACGGAAAGCGAGCAGAATATAGTTGACGATTTAGTTGCAGAGCTTGAGAAAATCATTGCTGATGCTGATGAAAAAATCGCAAGCGGCGAATATGTGAAGATTGACGGCATGAAGGAATACAATAAAATTGCCGATGCTCTTGATGCAGAGCTTATGGAAAACTATTCACAGGAAGAAATTGCTGCTTTAGCAGAAAAGGCAGGCGATGAGATTAATGCCCGTTTTGGTGAGATTATTGAAAAAGCCGAGGCTCTCACCGGTACAGTAGCCGAAAATAAAGATGCTCTTGCTGAAATTGAGTCAGAAATGAGAGCGTTGTACGGAGAAATTAAAAACTGCCTTGACGGTGTACACAACGGTCTCGTTTACGAAGTGACCGAAGAAGCAAAGTGCGAAGTGAATGCAATCGAATCAGCCACCTGCACACTCTGCGGTGAAACAGACGAAAGAGAAATCGAAGGCACAGCTCTTGAACATGAACCAAACGAGCAGATGTGCAAAGGATATTGGTGCTCCAGATGCCGAAGTTTTTACGGTGAGGGCAATCCTGATATTCATCTGGACGGATATTCTTCTACCGGCAAGATAAAAGACGGTCAGTGTGACGGCTGTAATAAACAGCTTGCATTTATTAAGTCAGGCGAAACCTATGAAATAAACAGTTATGCTCATGTTGTAGAGTTTGCTCCTGTTGTTGACGGAAGATACATTTTAACAGTTGACGGTCCCGAAGGCACCGAAATTGATGTTCGTGAAGTGGTTGACGGAGTTAATAAAGGAATCAATTGTGAGGTTATATCTGATTTAGTGTATGTTGTTGATTGTACAGTCGGTAAAATATATAGATTTGAAGCTTCGAATTATTATGGCTACAATATTTCAAGCATGACCCTTGAATGTGAAACACACAAAGGCACTGTGCAGACCTGCTACGGATATATCTGTGATGCCTGCGGTGAATATTTCGGTGAAGTACCCGGCCATGATATTATCATAGACGAAGCAGTACCACCCACCTGCACTCAGACTGGTCTCACAGAAGGTCAGCACTGCTCACGTTGCGATGATATGACAATAATTCAGGAAAAAGTTCCTGCAACAAACCATAAGGACACTCTCGTCAAGGTTGATGCAAAGGCTGCAACCTGCACAGAAGCAGGCTGGGAAGCATACGAATACTGCACAGCTTGTGACTACACAACTTATGAAGAAATTCCTGCACTCAAGCACTCCTTCACAAAGTACGAAGTAACTGAAGAAGCCGAGTGCGGCAAGGCAGGTAAAGAAGTTGCATATTGTGATCACGGCTGTCAGACAACAGATGAAAGAGAAATCCCTGCACTCAAGCACAGCTTTACAAAGTATGAAGTAGCTGAAGAAGCCGAGTGCGGCAAGACAGGTAAAGAAGTTGCATATTGTGACCACGGCTGCGGTGCAACAGACGAAAATGAAATTCCTGCTCTCAAGCACGAGCCTCTTGCAGCAGTAGTTGAAAATGAAGTTGCTGCTGAGTGCGAAAAGGCAGGCAGCTATGACCTTGTTGTTTACTGTAACCTTTGCGGCGAAGAGCTTGACAGAGACACAACAACAGTTGCTGCAACAGGTCATGCCGACAATGACGGCGACTACAAGTGTGACTACGGTTGCGGACACGAGTTTGAAAAGCCCGTTGACCCCACACCCGACACACCTAATACACCCGATGAACCCACAGATGATACCTGTGATCATATCTGCCACAGCAATAATGCTCTTATGAAGTTCCTCTGGAAGATTATCAGCTTCTTCTACAGACTCTTTAACATTCAGCAGTATTGCGATTGCGGAGTAATTCACTACGATACACCCGTTTTCGGATAAAATTTAATACATACTAAAACTAACCGCCGGGGAGAAATCCTCGGCGGTGTTGCTATATCTGTCAATCTTTTTTCTTTCTGTTCGGAAAACACGCTTCCATCCACTCTGTAAACTCTTCAGGCGTAATATCGCCGTTGGTACATTCATCACGCTTTGTTATAGCCTGATATTTCCACTTTTTGAAGTCAGCCTCTTTAATCTGTCTGACCTTTACTCTTGCAGAATACCGCTTGTAATATTTACTGTAAATAGCGGTAGCTTTATCATCGGCGTGTTTCGCTTTGTAATTTTCGGCAGCGGCAATTTCCTGACAGCTACGGTTTTCGCCATCTGCAATTCTGTCGCAGTACCGGGTATCGTATTTGCCCTTCATTATGAAATACTTCCCACATCGCTTGCACTTACGGAAGTGAACATTCTGCTCAAGCATTTTTGTAAATTCAAGCTCAAGAATTTCTGCAACACTGCGGAAGCTGTATGTTATACTCATAAATGAAGGATGTGCAATACAAGCTTTCAGTGTGCCGACAGAGATATTATATTTTTCTGCAAATTGCTTTTCTGCTTCGGTGGGTTCTCCGCTCATTGCCTTAATTCTATCCAAAATCTCATTGATTGGCATACCGTATGGCATTTCTTTGCCACCCATTCTGTTGGATATCGAGAGCTCTTCTGTTCTGTCAAATCTGAAAGGCAAATCATGAATTGTACGATATAATTTTAATCTTTCACTCGGATAAAGTGAGTCTAATATTTCAGGATAAAAATCTTCATCATAGCAAAACTCAATCATTTCTTTGTATTCGTCCTGAAGCCATAAAAGATAGCTTAAATACCATTTTAATTTTTTTATCTTGTCATAGCTTCTGTCAGTAAAATTCGGCGGACATATTGCGGTGTATAACGAAGCAAAAGCAATATCCTTAATCTCATAAAAAGTCATTTCATAGGAATAAAAATTTTCAACATATATCTGATTTTCATTGTATATTTTATGCGGCTCTTCAGCTTTCTTCGGCTGAGGAGTTTTATTTTCATATAATTCCTTGCCGTACTCAATAAGCATTTTTTCCAGTTGTGCTGATTCATAAGCTTTTTTGAAAGGTGTCATAAAATCTGCATAAATGAAATCCAATATTCCTTCACCGTATTTGAGTGTTACATATGCACCACTGAAAATATTGATAAGCGGATTTTCTATAACACCTGTTTCGTCGCAAAGAATACCTGCATCAGAACCCAATTGGAAATTGTATCGGTTTTTCATTCTGTCATAATCTGCCTGAGTTTCTTTAAGCTCAGACTTTTGCTCTTCAGGTGAATGCTCATATTTTTTATATTCTTTACCCGTCCGTTCAGCAACCTCCTGCTCATATTCTTCAATTACAAAATCCATTGCTTGATATTCATTTCTGTCATCAACAGCTATATTTACAGTTTTTGTTTCGTAATTAAAGCGGACATAGTTGGCGAAGTAATCTAACAATACACCGTCTCTGTTAGAACGTCGTGACAAATATTTATCATACTCTGTTCGCTTATATTCAGAATAATCTTTTTTCATAATGCACCTTTTGTTTTGGAGAATGTAGATTTTTGGATATTTGGAGAATTCATATCACTCCAATGAACATTATACAAAACTGTTGATTTATTGTCAATGGCTCTTTATAATAAATTGCAGGAAGTGTAAAAAAGAAGCAAATATATAGAGCAAGTTAATTCATCTTACTGCGTACATACGTACATCTCGTACGCACGTACGCAGAGGAGACACTTAAACCTCATATATATTTTTCGAAATTGTGCGGTATATAAATGGAGCTACATACACTGACCAACCCTGCGGCAAGGAGGTTAAATAAAATGAAAGGAGCAAGAACAAAGGAAGCCGAAGAAAGGAGGAAAAAGAAATGAGTAAAAATTCAGATGATAAATTTTCAAATGATGAGTTTGGTGTTGAGGGTCCTGCATGGGCAGACGGGAAAATAATCAACGAGGCAATATTTTGCGAAGAGTTTCTCAGCAAACATAAGATTCTCTTCTCGGGTGGTTCATTCTTTACTACTGAAGGCAGAGTTGTTGATGAAATACCTCTTAAGAGAATGGTGTTCGATGACCTTAAAATCTGTGCAGTAGCTAATGTACCGCAGAAGATTTCCAATATCGTTGAGCTTTTAAAAATACAGGCACTTGAT
>JAFTWE010000044.1 GCA_017465465.1 Clostridia bacterium
CAGACAGCTACAAAGAACGGCAGTTATTGGTATATGAATTCAGGCTACGGTATTACGATGACACTTGATAACGGGACTAATCCCTCAAAGAGTGGTTATCCGACAGCACCTGCTAACTCATATACACTTCCTCAGTATGGTATAGCATATTTCCCTGAATACAGTTACTCAAAGGATAGCGGAAAGATTACAACTCCTGTTCTTTCGGGCGGTAAATGGATTTTCTCTGCTACAGGTTCTTATGGTAATGTTCATTTTACACCTCTTTGGTATCCTGACGGAGATTATATTGTAAGAGCTGAACTCAGTGATATGTGGACACCTTCAGGTATGATGAAGAAAGAATATAAATCAAACACAATTAAAATCAAAGATTCTGCATACGATGATTGGTATGTAGGCAGATAAATTCACTTTAAGGGCGGCTCAAAAAAAGTCGCCCTCGCTTTTTAGGAGGACGACAAAATGGTATGTAATTACAGTAATACAATCGCAATAAAATACGGCATTAATGCCGCCCTTATTGCAGGATATATAAAAGAAGAATTAAAATATACGGATTTTTATGTGGCCGATGCTCCTTGGGAGAGGTTGACCATTAAGAAACTAACAGGTGCATTTCCTTTCTTGGGTGAAAAAGCGGTAAGAAATGCAATAAGAAGACTTAAGAGAGGAAATATTCTCGTTTCAAAACAGTATGGCAAGGAGCATTTTGACCACGCCAACTATTACAGCATTACGGCACACGGTTATGCCGTAATGAGAGGAGACGAAAATAATGAATGAAAAAAGAATGGCGGGAACTTATGAAGTAATCCACGCTTTTGAAATCGGCAAGAAGGAAATCATAATCGGGAGAGATGATAATGCATCACCTGATGAAAGATTTGTTGTTGCCAACTATGAAAATAACGGTATATTTGAAAGATATGTTGATGCACTTGTCGGAAACGATTATGCAGAAATCTCAAAGATTTTTGCTGAACGAATAAAGAATGAGTCTGAACGTGTAATCGAAGAAATCTCTAAAATCGAGGTTGATACTACACCTATTTATTCTGACGGATGCTTAGTTATTAAGTCTGAAGACTCTATTAAAAATAAGGTTGTGGTTATCAGAGCAGATGTATTCAAGCCGGAATATCAGATTGCAACAATGCAGTTGCAGCTTTGTACGGGCGGTTTTGGTGCAGAGCGTAATTCAAGAGGTTCAGCCTGCTTCTGTACTAATCTTTACAGCGGTAAAGAGTCAAGATATGAACGCCGTGATGTTCTCGGTGTCATTGAAAAAGACAAACTCCCCGAATGGGCAAAGCAGAGATTTGATGAGATTCAGAAAGAACGAGCCGAAAAGAGAAAGGAAAGGGATGCACGATGAATGATTTGTATGTAACTCCTATTACTACAAACCTTGAAAAATACACCTTCAGGCAGAGCAATCAGTTATATCAACAGACAGGCTGTATAGGTTATCTTCGTGCTGACCTCGGTTCAAGCGGTAAGGAATTTCATTCCACTTGGAACGATACTTGTTCATTCTTTAAAACAGATGAGTTCAAAAAGGAATTTGACGATGTTATCAATGCACTCCGTCTTGACGAAAAATACGGAAAAATGCTCGGTGACAGAACAATTCTTTCAAAGTATTGCCACGATAATGCAAAGCAGTACAGCGGAGCTGACAATCAGTATTTCGGTGTAAGAGTTGACACAGATAAACACACTTATCTGTTGAGGCTCAATCCAAGACAAGGTGAATATAATCTTTACTGTTACTGCTATGTAAAGAAGTATCTTGAAACACAGCTTGTACAGGCAAGTAAGGGTATCAGATTTATAACCCCTCATTACAGAGAAATATTCAGAATACCCGATGGTGATAAAATCAAAATTACCCATTTGGATGGTGAAAGGTCATATAAAACTTGCAGATATATTGATGATTACCACACAGAGGTTGGTGACAGACTTTATCATATCTGTGAGTTCGCAGAGCTTATGGAGAGAAACGGAAGTACAGTAATTCCTATTCGTTCTTCTCTTCCGAAACTTTGTTATGCAATTCATCCCGAAAGTGAAAAACTTATTATCATCACCAAAGGTGAAAAAGAATTTGTCGATGTAACTGATGAGCGTAACACACCTGAACAAAACAGGCAGCTTGCAGACGGACATAATTCTGAAATGGGTATTACAAAAGCACAGAAAGAAGCTATGCTCGGCGGTATTACTAACGGTTGGCAGACACCTTCTGCTAATCCGCAGAACTATAATGAGCAAGGCAAGTTTATCCATTCAAAACAGCACGAGCGAGGTGAAGCACGATGAGCTTCATCGTCAGAAATGAAAGTTGATGAAAAGAAATTAGGTTGTAAAAATTGCAGATACCGAAACGGATATGTGTGTAATATCTGTTGGAAAAAAGTTTATGAAGAATTCTACGATGGAAAGGAGAAGGTAAATGGCAAAGAAAATGAAAGTAAGCAAAACTCAGATGAAATTTGAAGTGCTTGAAAAACTTGCTTCACTTGGCATTAACACAGAGGAACAGCTTGAAAAACTGACACCAAAGGAGCTATTGGGTGTTGAAAGTCTTTCTTTTAAAGAGATTGAGCTTATCGGACAGCTTCAGGAATGTGTAAACGAAAACTTGTTGTTTTCCTTTCTTACCGCAGATATATCAGTCATTACAGAAGAACCAAAACCTGAAAAATCAACCAGAAAGAAAAAGGCTGACAGTGAGGTGACAACTGATGGCGAGTAAATTACAAATAATCACAGCTATGTTCAATGATGAAGTAGGTAAAGTTACAAGCAATCTTGATAATTGGACATCCTTTTTAAGGACTGCATCAAATAACTTTAAATACAACTTCGTCGAACAGATCTTAATCTATTCTCAAAGACCTGATGCAACAGCCTGTGCAGAGATTGGTTTTTGGAATGAGAAAATGCACCGTTGGGTTAACCGAGGGGCAACAGGTATTGCTTTGTTTGACTATTCGGGCAGTTATCAAAAGTTACGATATGTTTTTGATGTTTCTGATACTAATTCATTTTACGGTTATGAGGTTCCCCGATGGGAAGTTAAAGACCGTTATCACGATGAAGTAGCAGAAGCTCTTACAAATGCTTTCGGTGATACAGCCGAGGGTGGACTTGAAAGTGTAATTGACGATACTGCAAGAAATATGGTTGAAGATAATATTCTTGATTATCTTTCAACAGTTAATGACAGTAAATACGGCAGTTTTCTTGAAGAACTTGACGATGACAATATTTCGGTTATCTTAAAAAATGCACTTTCTGCTTCAATCGGATATATGATGATGACAAGGTGCGGTATCAATGCTGACGAGTATTACGACAGAGAAGATTTTGAAGATATTTTCAATTTCAATACCCCTTCA